>NZ_JAFEQJ010000001.1:0-71976 GCF_016890655.1 Staphylococcus sp. GDY8P72P
AGGATGACTAGCGTTGAAAAAGCTTGGTTTAAAGCGCATTTTCAATGCAGTCAGCTACTGCCAATATGAAACGAGGCTAGGACAATCAATAGTGTCCTAGCCTCGTTTGATTTAAGCTTGTTGTTTTAATTCTGCTTCTAACTTACCTAAATGTCGTAATGTTGGTGTTAAAGCGGCGAAGAAAAATCCTTCTTTTAATTTACGCGCTTGTGGTGCTTTATGAGAGTATGCACGTGCACCGCCATTGACCATAGAAGCTTGATTAACTTCAAGTAATAAATAACCTGCTTCTTTTTTAATACGGATAATGTCAGCGAAATAAGCAGACAATTCATCTTTATGCGCATGAACAAGCTCATAAAATTCTGTTCTTAATTGTTGGTACTGTGCTTCATAAGCATCAACATCATAATCAAGATATTGATTAATGCCATTTTGCGCAGTAGAAAATTTATGAATCAAGTCAAGTGATGAGCGAATAGATCCTAAGGCAATAGGTATTTGCAATGTCACGAATTGTGGTCTGATTTGTGTAGCAAAAGACTTAGCATCTTTTGTAATGATATGTTTCTCTGGGATGATGACATCGTCAAATTGAATAGTATAAGTTGCAGAGCCATTGACACCTAAGAAATTAGACATTTCTGTTAACTTAATGCCTTCTTGGTTGGCACGAACAATAAACATTACTAATTCTTCACCGTCTTGAGCTTTCGAAATTGCTCCAAAATAATGGTCGTCTCCAATATTGCTGACCGCTGGTAACTTTCCATTAACATATAATGTACCATCTATATAATAGTGGTTTAAATTAAAAGCTTCTAAGTCGTTAAAAGATTTCATTGGATTAGATAAGCCAGTTGCACCTAAAATTTCGCCATTTAATAGTTTGTTTTGTAACTCAGTGTTTAAATAGTTTGTGGATGCATGTTGTAAGTAGGTGGAAAATGCTAATTCACACCATAAACAAAAACCTGTAGTTAAACATGAGTTTGAAACTTGTTCAATTGTAAGTAAGTTTTTTTCGATATCTTGTTTTGAAAAATGGTTTTCTTTAAATAAATCCTGAATAAAATCTTTGGCATAGTGAGACCCGTCATCAATTTCTACTAAATAAGGATCTAATTTGTTTGCTATTAATGTATTTAACGTCATAATTTTAACACTCCTAATTTTCTCCAAATCGTTTTAAAATATATGTTTCTAAATATGTGATTAAGCGGTCTATAATAAAGCCAAATAAACCAATAAAGAAAATAGCTGATAATACATCTTCTAAATTCAGCATATTTCGAGCATCGACAATTAAAAATCCTAAGCCCGATTGTGCACCAATCATTTCACCGGAAACTAAGAAGATCCAACTGGTTCCAACTGCCATGTGTATTCCACCCATAATGTGTTTAAAAGCACCGGGGAATAAAATATTTCTATAAAGTGACCATCCAGTTAAATTCAAATTAGACGCTATTTTTAAATATTGTGGTTCCACACCTTTTACTCCTTTGATGGTATTAAAGGTAATAGGGAAAAACGCAGCAATAAAAATAATAGCCATCGCTGGCAAACTTCCTATGCCAAACCACAACACTACGAATGGTGACCATGCGATTGGTGAAATTGGACGTATTAGTTGAAAGATTGGTTCAATGGCAGTATAAAAAAACTGACTTCTACCGAGTAGAAAACCAATAGGTATCCCGACAATAATAGCTAAAATGAATCCTACAGCAAAGCGGAATAAACTAATACCTAAATGACTAAAGATTTCACCAGTGAATATAAAGTTTATAATACTTTTGCCAACAAGTAGTGGCCCAGGTAATAAAATGGGTTGGTAATCTCCAATCCATATAATACATTGCCAAATAAATAATAATAGGATAACCGATCCTATTGGAAGGGTGTATCTTTTTACAATATTAAAAGCCACAGCTTACCCCTCCTTATATAATGATGAATCGACAAATGATTTGTACGAAGGCGCTGTAAATAATTTATGTTCTTGTACTAACTCAGTAATTTTCTGATAGCCATCTTCTTCAATTGTTAAATCGCCGTAAGATGTCCATTCTGCAGATTGTGCCAATACTTTGTCATCTTGTTTAAAGTGTTTAGACATAACGTCGACACTTTTACTTTTGTCAGTCATTTGGTAACCTGCTTTTTTATAATCAGTCATAAATTGTTGAGCGACATCGTGCTGGTTATTAATTAAATCTTCACGTAAAACAAGGGCACAACAATAGGCATCAGGTATAATTTCACTACCATGTTTAAGTGTATGTCCTTTACCTAGTTTTTCTCCTAATGCACCAAAGGGTTCAGCTACAGAATAACCTGCAATGCGGTTTTCATTTAAAGCAGCAGGCATTTCTGCGGGAGCCATTTCATGATAGTCAAATGTATTATGGTCTAGTTTCAATTGTTTGCGCATTTCTTCTAACAACAGATAGTGTGTAGAATAGCGGTGCGGTATAGCAAAACTATAGTTATTATGGTTGTGTAAATCTTCTACACTTTTACCTTTTTGTCCCATAATGACGTTACCTTCATGATGTCCTAAGGCAGCAGCTTTAATAGGGCTACCTTTTTGTTTTGATTTCATAGCTAATTCGATTAAAGTTGATGCACCATCTATACGACCGCTATTTAAAGCATCCATCAAATCTGGCCAATTATTAAATCTAGCTAATTCTAAGTTGTAATTGCCATTACTACGCGATTCTAATACTTTTTTCGTCATCATTAAATTAGCTGCATGTGTAATGGGTAGATAACCGATTTTTATAGTTTTTTTATCTGCTTGGTGATTTGAGCGTTCATTAGATGTGTTGTTATTGCTACACCCAGAAATCAATATAAGAAGTACCAACATACTATACAAAAGTTTTTTCATAGGTGACACTCCTTAGATAAAATATTCCGGCTCAGCCATATGATGATTCAACGCGAAAGTCTCCATAATATTATTCCTAATTTGTAATAAATGACTATCATTACGATTACGAGGATGAGATTGGGAAATACTGTATTGATTAATAATTTCACAACCATCACCGAGTAAGATGACTTCATCAGATAAATAGATAGCTTCATCAATATCATGAGTAACTAAAATAATAGTAGCAGTCGTGTGTTCAGATAATTGGATAAGTTGATCTTGTAAGTTATAGCGAGTAAAAGCATCTAAAGCTCCCAGTGGTTCGTCCATTAATATGGCATCTGGTTGATGAACTTGTGCACGACATAAGGCTACACGTTGTTTCATTCCTCCTGATAATTCTTCAGGGAATAAATGTCCCTTATCTTTTAAATCTACATTAGATAAATATTTGTTGATGTCTTCATCACTCAGCGAGTAACTTAAACCTAACCTGATATTGTCATTGATATTTTTCCAAGGTAATAAATTATGGTGTTGAAAAATCATTAAGCAATCTGGTGAAGGCTCAGACTTTAAGTTGTTATTAATGAGGACCTCACCGTTAGTAGGGGAAAGGAAGCCACCGATAATATTTAGTAACGTGGACTTTCCGCAACCACTTTTTCCTATGAAGCTAACAATTTTCCCTTTATCAATAGAATAGTCAAAATCATTAATTACTTGATGGTCTCCAAACTTATGTTGGATGTTATTAATTTGAATCACTACAACACCTCTAATTAATCATATCGTTTTAGTAGGCTTTTGTTATAACAAAGGGAGCGAGATTGAAATTATATAACTTAATTTCATATGCTCGCCCCCATTTAGGGTTTTATAAGTCTACAAGCTTATTTTATAATTTATAATTTTTCAATATCATCGATAGGTGTATCGACAGCTTTTCTAGCGCGTCTTACCGCATCTTCATCAGGTGCGTCATATAGACAGATACATTTTGACATATCTTCGCAGACATAAGTACGTTGGAATTGTACTTCTGGTACTTCTTCATAATGTACTGAATTTTTCTTTTTACGTGCTAAATATTGATCCATTGTAACGCCTTCTGGAATATTCCAAGTTACAAGATAGTCAACTTTAGCATCGCCTTGTTTAATCTCATCTAATTCCTTGCCGACTAAGCGTACTTCTTTAGTTAGTGAGATAGGTACTTCAGCTTGTTCTAAAAAGTCTTTAGCTTCATTTTCGTCGTTAGCTTCGACGATAAAATAAGCGTGTGTAAGATCTTCTGTTGCTTGTACTTCTATTAAAGTTGGAATTGAATTAGTTGATAATGATTGTGCTTTATTTTCTAGTTCGCTTTTAGTTGCAGCGAAAGATAAGTCATTAGATTCTAATAAATATAAAGTCATTTGAATTGCCTCCTAGTAAAATGATAAGGCTATAATATAATAAAACCTATCGAAATACAAAGGATTATAACAAGAATTAACTAAATTTTAAGAAAATTTAGAACAAAATTAATCTATGTTTAAAGTGTCTTATAAATAAAAATTGGCTTGCTATAAAGCTTGTTAAAACTAGGTGTTAATCACTGAAAGATATATATATAAATTGTTAGATAAAATTTTTTTCTTAGCGTTTTAAAAATTTTAGTGGTATCGTGTTTAAATGAACTATTTTAAATAAAGGGGGATATATTTATTTGAATGGTTTGAATACTCGGATTAGAGTATTTTATGAGGTTTTTGAGATAGCTATAGACTTTTTTAATGGCAGTTAAAAGGGTGTACAACTATTTTGAAAATCTTTCTAATTGAATATTAGGAGGAACAAGCACATGGATTCATCACAAACCTTTAAGGGAGATAATAGACTTCTCTTGGGGATTTTTTTAGCTGTTATTACATTCTGGCTCTTTGCGCAATCGCTCGTGAATATAGTGCCAGATCTAGAGTCATCGTACCACACGAACTATGGCACTATAAATGTTGCAGTTAGTTTAACGGCATTATTGTGTGGTTTGTTTGTAGTTGGAGCAGGAGGATTAGCAGACAGATATGGCAGAATGAAAATGCTGTATATTGGACTAATTATGAGCATTATTGGCTCGCTGTTGATCATTATACCTGGCTTCACTACGTTGTTAGTATTAGGTAGAGGGATTCAAGGTTTATCTGCTGCCTTTATCATGCCCTCGACATTAGCTGTTATTAATGAGTATTATATCGGAACTGACAGACAGCGTGCCTTAAGTTATTGGTCAATTGGCTCTTGGGGTGGCGGTGGCATTTGTTCTTTTTTAGGTGGGGCAATGTCAACATTTGTAGGATGGCGATCTATATTTATCGTATCAATAATAGTTACAATAGCTGCGATACTATTAATCAGACATACACCTGAAACAAAGGCACCAGTGACAGAACAATCGAAAAATGCAAAATTTGATATTGTTGGATTGATTATTTTGATTATTGCAATGTTAAGTATTAATTTAATTATTACGCAATCATCAGATTATGGTCTGTTGTCGCCATTTATTATGACTTTAATAGCTATATTTATTATTTCGTTAGTGGTGTTCATTATATTTGAAAGTAAAAAAACGAACCCACTTATTGATTTTCGAGTGTTTAAACATAAAGCTTATAGTGGTGCAACGATTTCAAACTTTATGTTGAATGCAGTAGCAGGTACTTTAATCGTTGCTAATACTTACTTCCAATCAGGATTACATTTTAGTTCGTTCCAATCAGGAGCTATGAGTATTGCTTACTTAGTATCGGTATTATTAATGATTCGTGTTGGTGAAAAACTGTTACAAGAAATTGGAGCGAAACGGCCAATGTTAATTGGTGCAGCGCTAAATGCTAGCGGTATTTTGCTAATTTCTCTCACTTTTTTACCAACAGCAGTGTACATCGTGTCATGTATTATAGGTTATCTATTGTTCGGACTAGGCCTTGGCATGTATGCAACACCTTCAACAGATACAGCGGTATCTACTTCACCTGAAGATAAAGTAGGCGTAGCATCAGGAATTTACAAAATGGCATCTTCTTTAGGAAATTCTTTTGGTGTTGCTATATCAGCTACGATATTCGGTGTAGTATCAGCAACTACTAACTTACATGTAGGGGCAATGTTTGGACTGTTTTTTAATTTGGCATTAGCCATTATTGCTTTTATAGCGATTTTAATTTTAGTACCTAAACATCAATTTAATAATTAATATTAATAGTAAGTACTACTTATTATAATTGAGGAGGCTGGGACAATATTGATTCGTCCTAGCCTTTTTTCATATTGGCAGTAGCTGACTGCATTGAAAATGCGCTTTAAACAAAGCTTGTTTCAACGCTAGTCATCCTTGCCGGGGTGGGACGACGAAATCATTTTTCCAAAATCAGATTTCTGTCCCACTCCCTTCTCTATTTATTGCTAATTACTTGTGCAACGTATTATAATCTTATAAAAGCGCTTTCTTATAGGAGGATAGGATTATATGCAATTATTATGGCAAACATACGAAGCAAGAGAAAATTTGTTAAAGCAATTAGTGCAACAGCAGACAATAACAAACACACCCGGAGAAAAAACATTTGCACGTTTTGTTGAATCATTATTACTTAAATTAACATATTTTAATCAACATCGAGAGTTAATCCAACATAGTGTCACTGAAGATGATAAAGAGTTACTTACTGCGCTATACCGTGGACAAAATAGTAATAAAACGATTGTGTTACTTAGTCATTTTGATACGGTAGGAGTGGATGATTATGCAACACATCATCAATATGCATTTAATCCAGACAAACTACAAGAAGTATTTCATGCACATCCTAACTATTTAGATGACCAAGCTCAAACAGATTTGCAATCTGATGAATTTTTATTCGGTAGAGGTGTAATGGACATGAAAGCAGGACTCATGCTCCATATGTCATTACTTGAAAAAGCATCAATGGAGCAATGGGATGTAAACTTATTATTAGTAACTGTGCCTGATGAAGAAGTGAATTCTTCTGGCATGCGTAAAGCAATCCACATTATTGCAGAGTATCAACAACAATACGACCTTGATATTCAATTACATTTAAATAGCGAGCCGAGTTTTCAGCAATTAGATAATGATCTAACGCATTATGTATATTCTGGCTCTATAGGAAAAATCATGCCAGGCGTGTTGTGTTTTGGGAAAGAAACACATGTAGGTAATCCTTTAGAGGGATTAAGTTCTAATTTTATATTAAGTTATATTACACAGTCGATTGAATACAATGCTAGATTTAAAGAAAAGTTTGAACACGAGACAACGCCCTTACCATTATCAATCGCTAATAAAGATATAAAAGAGAATTATGACGTGCAAACGCCATTTAGATCATATGCTTTATACAATATGTTTTTATTTCAACAAACACCGGCGACACTATACCAAACGTTTTTAGATGTAGTTATTAAAGCGGTGGAACGTTGTGAATATGATTGGCTGAATATTTTAGAACTAGAAAATCAATCATTTGAGTCAAAAATTAATGTACTTACATTTGAACAGTTAAACAATTATGTAGTTGCACAACATGGAGAGGAGAAAGTATCACAAATTATCCAACATGTATTAGATACGACACCTTCATTGCACATGCAAAGTATTGCTATTGCAGATGAACTGATCAAACTTTGTCGTGAAATAACGCCTGCGGTTGTTACGTTTTTTGCGCCACCATTTTATCCAGCAGTCAATTCTTCCGAGAATACGTTAGTGCAAGGTATTGTGGAGACCGTTAAAGAGACCTCTCGAACACAATTTAATAGAGATAGTCAATTAGTGCACTATTTTAATGGCATTAGTGATTCAAGTTATGTGCAATTAAATAATCATTTAGATGAAATGACAATATTTAGTAAAAATGCGCCTAGCTTCAATCGTACTTATACCATTCCTTTTGATAAAATAGCTGAAATTAGTGCCCCTGTTATTTTGTGTGGTCCTATAGGTAAAGATGCGCATAAAGTTGGCGAACGTGTTTATAAGAAAAGTGCATTTGAGGAATTGCCAATAATATTAGAAACTATTATAAAGAAACATTTTGTATAAATAATTGTGAAATTGACAACACTTACGTTATATTAATTAATATAGATAGATATTGGAGTGTTGGATAATGGTAGAGGCATATACAGATTTTTGGAAAAGGTATATAGATTTTAAAAGCAAATCAAATAGAACAGAATTTTGGGTACCAGTGCTCGTACATATTCTAGTTATTTTTATTTTGTCATTAATTGGAGCCATAACTTTTTTGACAGGATTACTGGTAATAGCTATTATTATTTTTAGTGTTATTGCTTTGTTTTTATTAGCCAACATTGTACCGATGATAGCTATAACTATGAGACGATTTTATGATGCTGGACGTAAACGTATGACAGCACTCATGTTAATTTTAATTACGTTAATAGGGGATATTATCTTTGATATTATCCAGATAGATAGTTTGGCCATTTTAATGAATATTATTACTTTAATTTCTACAATTATTTTAATTGTTATTACGTTACTACCAACTAAACCTAATCCTGAAGCACAATTGAAATGGATTTAACACTACACACGTATAGTAAAAGACCTTGAATAATCAAATGATTGATTGTTCAAGGCCTTTTTATGTTGAGTTAATTAGACGAAATAGCGATTAATTTTCATGTTCCATACGGTAAAAATCCATGCGAATTTCATTATATGTTTTACCGAAGTAGATGGGGCTCGTATGCTTTGTTGTTTTAAAACCAATTTGCTCATAAAAGGCTATGGCATTATCATTTTCTTCAACAACCCATAAGGTCATATTATCAGGATATGAAAGTTCCAAAGCACGTTGTGTCAAAGCAAAACCAATTAAATGATTTTGATATTCTTCTAATAAATAAAGGGCATAAATTTGACTCCAGTCATCGTTATCATTAACTTCTTGAGTTTTGCCATAAGCAATAAACCCAACTACTTCATTATTAACGATTGCCACAAGCGTAGGGACATCTTGTAATGCGGATTTTTTAATAAATTGATCTTTGTTAAGATTTTCTAAGTAATTATTAACAGCGATATCTTCGTATGTTTCTATCCAACTTTGGTAATGGACTAACGCCTTACTCTGTTTATCAGATTCTTCGAGCGCTCTAATTGTAAATTCCATAAGAGTCCCCCCTTTTTGATTGGTGAATAATTTCATTTATTATAGCATTTTTCTACTTCTAAGATTAACTAAAACCACTCTGAATAAGGAAGGATTTTTACCTTTAAAGTGGAGTAAAGGTCACAAAGAGGATTGAGTAAGCGAGTAAGTCCGAATGATTAAGATAAAAAGCTATTTATGTCATAATTAAAAATATATGATAAATAAATAGAGGGATAGTTATGAAAATTGGTGTGATTTCAGATTTACATATAGATAGAAGCAAGCGCTATACACCTGAAGACTTTGAACGACATTTATGTAATAGTGTACAAAGCCAACGTATAGACGTCTTATTAATTGCTGGTGATATTTCAAATAATTATCAACTTAGTGCACAGTTTATAAAGACCATAAAAACAAAGTTACAAATTACTGTGTTATTTGTGCCTGGTAATCATGATTTTTGGACTCAATCAGGTGACTTAGCATCATTAGAAATACTTGATTATTATATGGCAATGCAAGAATGTTTAATTGGGCAACCGTACATTATTAATGACGAATGGGCAATCGTTGGCAATACGGGTTGGTATGATTATAGTTACGCTGATAGTAGGTTCTCACTAGAACGCATTGAA
Source organism: Staphylococcus sp. GDY8P72P (assembly GCF_016890655.1). NCBI lineage: Bacteria > Bacillati > Bacillota > Bacilli > Caryophanales > Staphylococcaceae > Staphylococcus > Staphylococcus sp. GDY8P72P. Next base: position 9,714 of record NZ_JAFEQJ010000001.1, read on the forward strand.
CAAAGAAAATACATTGGTGCGACTTGGCAAGATAAGGAACGGATTAATTGGCCAATTCATGATAGAAAAATGTCAGATATAGCGGTCAGACAAATTACTAAAGATATTCAACAAGTGGCTGACAAAAAACTAATATTAATGACACACATAGTAACGCATAATAATTTTGCGGTACCTATGCCGCATCGTATATTTGATTATTTCAATGCATTTATTGGTACTTCAGATTTTGATCAAATCTATGATCGATATCCAATTCACTATAGCATTATGGGACACGTACATTTTCGTAATCATTTTGAAGAACAAGGTACGACTTATATATGTCCTTGCTTGGGATATGAACGTCAATGGCGAACTACAGATCTTGCTAGGGAAATTACGCAATCATTGTATACGTTTAATATTTAAGTAATATATTATTTTGCGTTTGTAGCAGGATAGTTTAAATAAAAACTCATTCGACCTGGTGCATTAAAACTTTTTTCCATACGTGCTTTCGAAATTTTTAGTAATTGAAATTTATTAGGAACTAAAGCAGGTAATATGATAGCCTTACCAAAATGTGACCACAGTGGGTCTATATAGTAATAATGAGTGTCGTCATAGCCAACTAACACTATAGTGTGAATATTAGAGACGATTTTGGTAGGTCTATTTTCAAATTTAAACGTACGCATAATTGGTCTCTTACCTAAAACAGTATGGTATATCACTACAGGTTGGCCTTGAGTTATAACACGTTCTAATGAGTGTAATGATTGTCCTGTGCTATCTTCAATGTGCGCATTAAATTGTTGAAGGTGAGGGACAAAGGCAGTAGGAAATATTGTTTGATGGTAACCAAATTTAATACCTATTTGGTGACCTACATAGCCTTTATAAGGATTGTTAGGATGTTTAGGCCAACTTTTCATAATATCTGTAGCTTTGATAGGATAATCATTATATTGGAGAATCATTGCAGCACAGACACCTTCGCAACCCATAATCATTGGTATGGGGAATAATTGACTAATCGGTGTAACATTCAAAATTTTTGTCATGTATGTTCACTCCTGTATGACACAATATATTAATATGTTAATTATTATAGCTTGCATTGTACAAAAGGGGTAGTATAGCGTTTTAACTTGATGCGAATTGTATATGTACCTGTACCCGGGTGAGTAGATTTGGTATGCTGTCACAAAAGAGAGATGGGGTGTTAATAGTGGATTATCGTATTGACAAAACAGAAAAAATGACAATTGTTGGTTTGAAGACAAAGTATGCAACTGGTCAAAAAGCAAAAGAACATATTTATAAGTTTTGGTTGGATTTTGATGCGTAACAATATAAAACTACACTCACTTTATTAAATAACAACTATTTTGCAGGGATTTTGGGTGTTTGTATGCCACAAAATAATGGTGAGATGCATTATTTAATTGGCGTTACTACCGATGATGAAAATAACAATTTCGATGCAATAGAGTTACAGGCAGGACGCTACCTTGTATTTGAAGCAAAGGGTCCAGTTCCAGAATCGATTCATAACGCAATGCAACATATAAATAAAACACTTCTACCATCATTGGATTATAAATTACGAGAAGCACCATTTTTTGAATATTATCGTGACGGCAATACAGCCGAAGATAGCTATATTACTGAATTATGGTTACCAATAGAATAGCTACAAAAAAACTAGTCTGGTAAGATGCTGTTCCAGACTAGTTTTTATTATGTTCATATTAAATAGTGGTATATTACTTGCTCTGAAGCGGTCTATTAAACTTGAGGGCTACTTCAAGCACAATAATAATGACAGAAGTAATAATTAAAATATATAAGTATGGTGTAACGCTATATTGACCTTGTAGTCCTACTAAAGGCGAAATTGCGCCCCCTAAAATAAATTGGAAGAGACCTAGTAAACTAGAGGCATTACCACTTCCTGCAGTACGTGACTCCATAGCTAAAGCAAAGCTAAGAGGACCAATGCCTGTAACAGGACAAACATTTAAGAAGAAACCAATCACTACGACCCATAACGGTAAATGTACCACTAAGGCAAAGACTATAATAACAACGCCTATGATTTGTATAGCTGTCAAAATAAGTAATAAAACGTAGCGATTCATATATTCGACTAATTTAGCCGTAAGTTGACTCATAATAATTAAACCCACACCATTAATAGCAAATAAAACACTAAATTGCTGAGGTGTCATATCATAGATTTTTTGTGTTATAAAAGGCGCTGCAGCTGAAAAGCTAAAGAGCATAATGTAGGTTAATCCTTGTAATAACATAGGAAGAATAAATCTTGGCTTCTTAAATAACTGGCCAAAGTCCTTGAAAATAGCACCAAAATTTAATCGTTTGTTAGCTACTGATTGTGTTTCTGTCATTTTAATAGTAGCTAATACTAAAATAATTAAGCTGATAACAGTTAGAACAGCAAAAATACCTTGCCAAGTAGTGACGCTTAAAGTATAACCACCAATTAATGGTGCTAAAATTGTAATAATACCGTTCACTACTAACAATGATGCTAGACCTTTAGCTAAGGTTGCACCTTGGTAACGATCACCAACTGAAGCTTTAGCAATAACAATGGCGCCACCACCTGTTAAACCTTGAATAAAGCGTAACAATAAGAACAGGGGCATTATTGTAGTAAATATTGCGATAAATGAAGCGATGATATAAATTGCGATAATAATAAGTGCCACTTTTTTACGGCCAAAAGCATCAGACAGAGGTCCGAAGATAAATTGACCAATGGCTAAACCAATCATAGCAAAGGATAACGTGAGTTGTACTTGAGAGGTTGTGGAACCAAAGTCATTTTGCACGCTTGGTAAAGATGGCACATACATATCTATAGTTAAAGGACCAAAAGTAGTCATTATGCCCAAAACAATAAGCATCATTAAAGGGAAAGGGCGTTTAATGTGGTTGTCCATTGAAAGATCTCCTTTATATTTCATTCAATAATTCATTATAACCCCTGTTATATGGTTTGTAACTAGCAGATTAGAACTTTTCCGTGAGCGTTATAACTCTTGCAATGTTTTCAGCAGTCTTTTCGATATTGAGCACACCATTTTTTAAAGCGGTAAGTAAATCATGAGGTTGTTGCAATATATTAAATACTGCATCAATACCATGCTGATACACAGCTTCATAGCCCTCACCAAGACTACCAGAGAGTGCTATTACTGGAATATTATATTTTTTAGCAAGCTGTGCTACGCCTATAGGTGTTTTACCATAAATAGTTTGATGATCTATTTTACCTTCTCCAGTAATAACTAGGTCTGCACCTTGGAGATGTGTATCAAATTTTGTTTCCGTTAATACAATATCAATACCTTTTTTTAGTGTTGTATGACAAAACGCCAATAACCCTGTCCCTAAACCTCCTGCAGCTCCTGCTCCTGCAATATCTTTAACTGATATATTGAGTTGTACTTCTATTTGATTATGATAATGGGCTAATGCTTTATCTAATTGTTGAACCATCTGAACATTAGCTCCTTTTTGCGGACCGTATATCACACTTGCTCCTTGAGAGCCAAGTAATGGATTTGTTACGTCACATGCTACTTCAAAAGAAACATGGGCGAGGCGTGAATCGAGTTTTGATAAATCAATAGTAGCCAAACGCAATAAATCAGCCCCTCCTGCTTGTAACGGTTGCTGCTGTGCATCTAAAAATTGAACACCTAGTGCAGAAAGCATACCTGTGCCACCGTCATTAGTAGCACTACCACCAATGCCTAAAATAATACGTTCAGCACCTTGGTCTAATGCACTTTTAATTAGCTGTCCCGTACCGTATGTTGTAGTAATTAGTGGATTACGTTCAGTTGTTGATACTAAATCTAGTCCGGAAGCTGCAGCCATTTCAATAACAGCAGTGTTAGTCGTAGCAGAAAAACCATACTGTGCTTGAATTGGACGTTGTAACGGGTCGAGTACCGTAGTTGAAACGTAGCTAGCATTCAAAGCATGCATGAGTGCATCAGTAGTACCTTCACCGCCATCAGCCATTGGGATTAATTCGTAATGGGTATCGTGTGGAAAAATTTTCGACATACCTTGTTGAACTGCTTGAGCAGCTTGCATAGCAGACATACTTTCTTTAAATGAATCTGGTGCGATAATAACCTTCGAAATAGTCATCTTAATACCTCCAGCAAATGTTAATGTGTTAATAATTTTTTTATCTTATTATGAAACTATATGTGAGTAAAACGGTTACAATAAGTTTAACTATATTATTACAATAATCATTGAAATAAAAAAATATAGTGCCTGTAAAAATGTAGGCGCAAAATTAAGTGATGTGTTAAAGTATGATTGTTATATATTGCATGACTAAAGGAGTACGTAAATGAATTTAACAAAAACACAATATGAAATATTAAAGTTTATTATAGTGGGTGGTATTAATACTTTAAATTATTACATTATTTATTTGTTATTATTGAAATTAATTGGTGTGAACTACTTAGTTAGTCACATCTCAGGTTTTGTTATTAGTTTTATAATTTCATATTATCTTAATTGTTACTTTGTTTATAAAGTACAACCAACTTGGAAAAAATTTATACAGTTTCCACTAACTCAAGTAGTTAACATGGGTATGCAGACTTTATTATTATATATATTCGTACAATGGTTTAATATTTCTTCTGTGATTGCGCCATTTGCAGGTTTAATTATTACTATTCCTGTAACATTCATATTATCTAAATATATTTTGAGAGATGCTTAATTTTATTGTGCCTGGTAATAAATTAATTTGATTTACTGTATGTATTAAATTTCAGAAAGCCTAAATTATTGTTGTAATCTATAGTGAAATAGAAATTTAGGAGAGACGAACCCTTTTTTTAGATAAAAAATATTAATTAATTTTAGAATTTAAAACGTTGTAAAATAGAATTGAATCGGTCATAATTGTATTTCAGTTGAATTAAGGTGGTCTTGAAAAATGAATCAAAGTAACCAATTAAAGCTAGCACAGCGGGGAGCATACCTCAGTTTAATTATTTATATCATTTTATCTATCGCTAAATTTTTCGTAGGAACAATTTATGATTCGGCAGCAGTACGTGCGGATAGTTTAAATAATATGACTGATATTATTGTATCTATTGCCGTTATTGTTGGCTTGAAAATTTCAATCAAACCTGCGGATAGTAATCATCCTTATGGGCACTTGAAATCAGAAAATATTGCAACATTATTAGTTTCTTTCGTAATTATGTTTGTAGGTATTCAAGTTGTTATTGAAAATTTACCGCGAATTTTTATAAAAGAACATCCTACGCCGAACATTATAACTATTTATGTCAGTATGATTAGTGGTATCATCATGTTTATCGTTTATTATATTAATCAAAGATTAGCTAAATATACTAATAGTAGCTCCTTAAATTCTGCAGCAAAAGACAATTTGTCTGATGCATTAGTCAGTATTGGTACAGCCATTGGGTTAATTTTTACACAAATTGGTATGCCAATCGTCGATACTATTTTGGCCACAATACTTGGTCTGCTAATTATTTATACTGGTTTTGGAATTTTTAAAGAATCTATTTTTGCTTTAAGTGATGGTTTTAATGAGCGTGAATTAACAGCATTTAAAAATTATATTTTAGAAGTAGATGATGTTATAGATGTGCAATCTATTAAAGGACGGTATTATGGCAGCAGTATTTTCGTAGATGTGACGATAGTCGTTGAGTCCAATTTAACGTTAGAAGAAGCGCATCATATATGTGATGCTGTTGAACAACATATGCATAATAAGGGTGTCTCATCTATTTATGTACATCCCGAACCAGCTTCTATACAGTGATTACTTTGTTAATACCTTTTGAACTATAGCGTTTAGGAATAATATGACGAGCACTGTCAGGCATAAAAAAGGCTATTCCATTTAAATATGGAATAGCCTTTTTATGTGTAAGTTATAGGTTTCTATAACTTACCACCAACCATTTGCTTCACGGAAATCAATTGCTGCATCAATAGAACCATAGCGTTCCTCAGCGTAATTAATCATACCTTTAGTTTGTGTTTCTACTGAGCCAGTTCCCCAGTCTTCTTTAGTTTGACCAAGTCCTTTGTATCCTAACTCATTTACAGCATTTGGATCTCCACCAGATTCAGGTAAGACAACTTTTTCCCATAGTTCTGGTGTGCCTCCAGCTTCGATAAATTCTTGATATACAGCGTCAGTAGATTGTTGTGTTGTTTCAGCGGCATCGGCAGAATTAATATTTGCACTAGCACCCACGCCTGCTGCTGTAATAGATAATGTGGCAAATGAAGCAATTAAAAACTTTTTCATGATAAAAAATCCTCCTAATTATTCGTGTTATTCATTGCGATACAATATAATATTTCATCTTGTTTGCTAATTACTTTTCGAATTAATGATTAATACTATAACATCTAAATTTAAGGTATAGGTTACAATGAGATAAAAAAAAGAGCGACTTTATGACTAAAATAAGACATTTATTTCAAAATAACGTGTAATTTGTTACAATTATTTTGTGATTTACAGTTTTGAGTCACTGTAAAATACATACTTGGGCATATATGAACGATGAAAAATTTATATTAAAAAATTGCAATATTTTGAAAATAAATGAAAGAAGTGATTAACATGCCAAAATTAATATTATGTCGTCACGGTCAAAGTGAATGGAATGCTAAAAATTTATTCACTGGCTGGGCTGATGTAGATTTGTCAGAGCAAGGCAAACAAGAAGCAATTACCTCAGGACAAAAATTGAAAAGACAAGAAATAGAAATAGATATTGTTTATACTTCTTTGCTAAAAAGAGCTATTAATACAACATATTATTTATTAGAACAATCTGATCAACTGTATATTCCAGTTGTAAAATCGTGGCGTCTTAATGAGCGTCATTATGGAGGACTTCAAGGGTTAAACAAAGATGACGCTCGTAAGCAATATGGTGAACAGCAAGTTCATTTATGGCGACGTTCATATGATGTTAAGCCGCCCGAACAAAATTCGAAACAGCGGCAAAGTTATTTAGAAGATAGAAAATATGCTCATCTTGACCGGAGAGTTATGCCAGAAGGTGAAAGTTTAAAAGATACACTTGACCGTGTTATTCCGTATTGGAGCGACCAAGTATCACAACAACTCTTAGCTAATAAAACAGTGCTCGTGTCAGCACATGGCAATTCTCTGAGAGCGTTAATTATGTTCTTAGAAAATGTGTCTCCAGAAGATATAGTTGGATATGAAATTAAAACAGGTGCGCCATTAATTTACGATTTAAAAGAGGATTTAACAGTAATAGATAAATATTATTTATAATGAATAAAGACAATGTATGTTATTAATATAAAAAGCATTCAAATCGTGTATAGTCGAGTTGAATGCTTTTTTCGTATTTACCTTCTCTAAAACTCAAACTATTTAACCGTGGTAGGACAAATGAAGAAAGAATTAAACCATATGACACTGTTACTAACAAAATACATAATAATTTTAAAAACATATAATCGTGATTTTTGAAATAATAATAAATTTAATACTATTTTTAAATATTTTTACTATCCAATCAAGAAAAATATATGTATAATGTGACGTTGCAGTCGAAAATAAAAGAATACATTTTATCCATATAGAATGAATGATGAGGAGATAAATATGTCACATAAAAATAAATTAATTATGATTATTACAATGCTGTTTGGTGGTTTCTTTGGTTTGTTAAATGAAACATTATTAACCACAGCATTACCAAGTATTATGAAATCATTTGATATAGGGTACACACAAGTACAGTGGTTGACTACGGCCTTTCTATTAACTAATGGTGTAGTCATCCCTCTATCAGCGATGTTTATTCAAAGATATAGTACGAGACAAGTATTTCTAGTCGCAATTTCAATCTTCTTTATAGGTACAGTTATAGCTGGATTTAGTCCTAATTTTACGGTGCTATTAATTGCGAGAATTGTACAAGCTATGGGTTCTGGTATAATGATGCCACTTATGATGACGACAATTTTAGATGTCTTCGAACCTCATGAACGCGGTAAGTATATGGGGACATTTGGGTTAGTTATTGGTTTAGCACCAGCAATAGGTCCTACATTGTCCGGTTACTTAGTAGAATATTTTGATTGGAGATCATTATTCCATGTAGTTGCTCCAATTGCAGCGTTAACGTTTATAGCAGCGTTAAAATTTGTGCATAATGTAGGGACAAATATCAAGTCACGTATTGATGTCTTATCGATTATTATGTCAGTGCTCGGTTTTGGTGGTTTATTGTACGGTACAAGTTCAATTTCTAGAGATGGATTTCAAGACCCTATAGTTTTGACGACGATAATTGGTGGAGCAATTTTAGTAGCACTATTTGTTTATAGACAAACAAAACTAGAGTCTCCATTATTAGATTTCTCGGTATTTAAAAATAGTCAATTTGCTGTAGGTATTATTATTATGGCCTTTACAATGATTTCCATGATTGGATCTGAAACGGTATTGCCTATGTTTGTACAAAATATTATGCAAGAAAGTGCATTGCAATCTGGCTTGATTTTATTACCAGGGGCAATTGTTATGGCAATTATGTCCATTATTTCTGGAATGTTATATGAAAAATATGGTGCAAAAATTTTAGCTTTCATTGGTATGTTAATAGTAGTTATTACAACGTCATTCTTTGTCTTTATGGATGGAGAAACGTCAACAGCGGCATTAGCAACTGTATACGGTATTCGTATGATTGGTATTGCTTTAGGTTTAATGCCATTAATGACACATACTATGAATCAATTGTCACATGAAATGAATGCACACGGTTCATCAATGACTAATACAGTACAACAAATTTCAGCTTCTATTGGTACAGCTGGACTGATTACTATTATGAGTCATATAGCCAACAAGTTTGAACCGAATATGGCAGATTATCAAAGAATGAATAAGCAAGAAATGACTTTACAAATACAACATGATGCCTTACTTAATGGTTATCATGCTGCCTTTTGGTTTGCGGTGTCAATTTCAATTATTAGTTTGATTTGCGTCTTTTTCTTGAAAGGTAAGACCAAAAAACACGCATAAAAGTATTATAACTAACACATAGTAGCACTATGTATGTAAACAGCTGATTCTATACTTGGTGTATAGTAATTCAGCTGTTTTTAATATAGACAATAAATTGCTAACAAAGAATAAAGGGAACAACTATTCAAGCACTGTAAAATAATAGTATAATGTAGACTAATTAGGATAAGAGTATGTATCATAAATAAACAGAAGAAAAGTAATTTGGAGGTAAGCTATGGAACACAGGATGCAATTACAAGATAAACCATTTCAATTAATTAAACAAAAAACAAAAACGATCGAAGTACGGTTACATGATGAAAAAAGACAACAAGTGACTGGTAATGATATTATTATTTTTACTAATATAGATAAACCACAAGAAACATTGAAGGTTAAGGTGATGGAAACTGTTGAATTTCCATCATTTCAAGCGCTATTCAATCAATATTCAAATATTGAGGTAGGTGCAGATGAAGATGCACAGCTCTCACAGAAATTAGCGGCGATATATCAAATATATAATCAACGCGATGAGTTAGAGCATGGTGTGTTAGCGATTAGTATTAGATTAATTAAGTAGCGTAATTGGTATAGCTAATTCGAATTATGGTTATGAGATACAGATGAACAAACAATAACTAAATAATAGTGAACTTTTAGGAGCGATCTAAATGAAAAAACGAATGATAGTATCAATTATTATTGTCGGTGTATTGTTAGCGGGGTGTAGTAGTGGGAAATATGCGGATAAAATTGATAAAGCAGTATCAGCACAAAAAGATTATCAGGCTGATTTAGCTGAGCAACGACATGGTGATGTTGATAAAAAATTTGATCAAAAAGAAGCAAATATTTATGTCTATGATAAAGGGAAATATATTACTATCGCATATAAACCGCTAAAAAAAGATGCAGAAGTACATTACTATACGTACCGTGTGAACAATGATAAAGCACAATATTTAGCAGATTTTAATTCTAAAGGGTATGCTGAAACACATGAACCAGATTATAAAGAAGAAAATATGAATTTGAATTAGTGAATACAACAAGATAATGGAGGAACTATGAAAAAATATCTAAGTATTTTACTACTTATAAGTGTCGCTATGCTTATAGTTGTCGGCTGTAGTAATAAAGATGATGTGCACAAAGATGACCAATATTCCAAAGATGGAAAGGTGAAAATGATAGTGTATGGAGACTTTAAGTGCCCATATTGTAAAAAAGTAGAGACGAAAATCATGCCTAAAATAGAACAACAATATATTGATAAAGGTTTAGTGGATTACCAATTTATTAATATGGCTTTTTTAGGTAGTGATTCTATTATCGGTTCACGTGCAGGGCATGCAGTACAACTGATTGCACCCAAACATTATTCTGATTTTCAAAAAGCAATGTATGCACAGCAACCTAAATCTGAGGACAATTGGATTACTGAAAAAGTTGTAGATAATCAAATAGACACATTGGATATTACTAATAACAAAAAAGAACAAATCAAAAAAAGTTATAAAACAAAGAATAGTAAAGCATGGCAAGCCGCCAACAAAGACAAAAAACTAAGTGAAGAGCGCCACATTGAGACTGCACCAACCGTTTTTATTGGTGGTGAAAAAGTCGAAGATCCTTATAAATTTAAAAACTATAAACAACTCATTGAGAAGTACTCAAAAAAATAACTTTATTGTGAATAGCAAATAACCCGCAACTTATTCGAAAATTGGCTAATACATTATTATGTGTATTAGTCTTTTTTGTATTGAAAAAATAAATCGTAACAATTACTAAAAAACTATTGTAATTATGGCGGTAGGGATATATAATATTAAATCGTAAAGATTACTATTTACAGGAGGGTATTATGAAAAAGATTACATATATGCTTATAATGATAGGCGCTTTGATGATTGTATTAGCTGCTTGTAGTAGTGCTTCATCAACTGATAAAAAAAGCGAAAAACTTACTATTAATACAACGGTTTTTCCATTAAAATCGTTCACAGAACAAATTGGTGGTAAACATGTAGAAGTTAAATCAATTTACCCAACAGGGACTGATTTACATAGTTACGAACCAACACAAAAAGACTTAATGGAAGCAACTAAAGCGGATTTATTTATTTATACTGGGGACGACTTAGACCCTGTTGCTAAAAAAGTAGCAAAGACAATTAAAGATAATGATAAAAAGTTATCCTTACAAAAAGATTTGAAAAAGTCAGAGCTATTAACTGATCAACATGAGCATGAAGCACATGAATCGCATGATGATCATCACAAACATGAACATGAAGAACATCAACACGGTACGTATGATCCACATGTGTGGTTAGATCCAAAGTTAAATGAACAATTTATTAAGTCAATCAAAGAACAATTAATAGAAAAAGATCCATCACATAAAGAAACTTACGAAAAAAATTATAAAAAATTACAAGCAGATCTTGAACAATTAGACCAACAACTAACAAAATTGACAAAAGATAAACAAGGGAAAACATTGTATATTTCACATGAATCAATGGGCTACTTGGCAAAACGTTACGGCTTTGAACAAAAAGGTGTACAAAATATGAGTGCTGAAGACCCATCACAAAAAGATTTAACAAACATGGTTAAAGCGATAAACAAAGCGAACGTTAAATACATTTTGTATGAAGATAATGTTTCTACAAAAGTTACAGATACTATTCGCAAAGAAACAGATGCAAAGCCAGTTAAGTTTTATAATATGGAATCACTAAATAAACAACAAGAACAAGATAATAAGGTGACATACCAACAATTAATGAACAAAAATATCAAAAATATTGAAAAAGCGCTAAGCTATTAATACCTTACAATCAAAAAGTAATAAATAACAGACGCAATCTATTGCATGGGAAAGGCTGGGACATAATTAATTTGTCCCAGCCTCATTATATTTGCAGTTATTTGGGCTGACTCCGGTGGGAAAAGCACTAGCCGAGGACTACAGGCTAAGGCAGTGCCCACAGAAAGCGAGCAAAAAAATTGCCAACATTAATTTCACATTGTCAGAGATAACTGAAATGAAAAGGCGCTTTAAAATGAAGTTTTCACTTCTAGCATGGGATGATACAAACCATTTAATAAAGTTAAATTTCGGTTACTCCCTGTTTTGTCGGCAGTTTAATACAGAGAAACTACAAATTTTTTGTTGTAAAAATAGTTAAGAAAATAATAATTTTTTTAGCAAAATGATTAGTAAAAGAACTTAATGGGAAGATGAAAAGAAGAAGTTTGAGTTTATTACTTGATATATTTATTATATTTGGTATACTAAATATATCATAAAATTTGGAGGTAGAAAGCATGGCAAAATTAAATTTTGATAAAGCACATTCTGCAGTAGAATTTTCTATTAAACACTTAGTAATCTCAAATATTAAAGGACGTTTCCAAGATTTCGATATTCAAGCTGAAGGTGATACAAATGATTTAAGTTCATTAAAAGCATCAGTTGTAATTCAAGCTAATTCAATTGATACAGGAGTAGAAGATAGAGATAATCATTTACGTACTAATGATTTCTTCGATATTGAAAATCACCCTGAAATAAAATTCGAAACGACATCAGTAAGTAACAATGAAATTACTGGTAACTTAACAATTAAAGGACAAACACACGAAGAAACTTTTAATGTTGAATTCCCAGGTGTAAGTAAAAACCCAATGAACGGTGCACAAACAGTTGGTGTTGTTGTTACAGGTAAAGTGGATCGTGAAAAATATGGTATGACATTTAACCAAGCACTTGAAACTGGTGGCGTAATGATTGGTAAAGAAGTTAAATTTGAAGTCAGCGCAGAATTTGCAGTAGAAGAATAAAAGAAACATATTCATAATAAATAAGGCCACACTCAATTGTCCATATATTGAGTGTGGCCTTATTGTTATCAATAATTAACTTAAAACATTTCGGGTATGATATACATACAAATTTGTATAAATTTGAGGAGGTAGCAAATGAGTCAACCTTTACCTAAAATTGGCAAACCAGCAACTCATGCATTAAAGCATGAAGGTATAACTACATTAGAACAAATAGCGCAATATGATAAACAAACTTTATTGAAATTACACGGTGTAGGTCCTAAGGCAATACAAATATTAGAAGAGGCTTTAACAAACCACAGCTTATCTTTTAAATCGTCAGCACCAAAGGACCCACAATTACCGTTTGAATTAATTGGTGATTTACAGTGTGACAATGCACCGAAAAGACGAGTGCTCTTAGATTATATAATTGCCACTGCGACACTTGATCAACAACGCTTAGATGAATTATTAAACACATCATTTCAGTGGAAAGTGCCTGGATATTTTACCATTGAGGGGAAAGATAAGTTTTATGAAGAGTTGTCTGCACATCCATCGGAACTTTCTACTATCGAAGTGAAGCACAATATAACTCATGGTAAAACTGGAGCAATTCACGGTACACTAGTTGATAAAGCAGGTAAACCAGCATATTTTGCTGATTTTATCGAGTTTGAAAATCATAGTAAGACAGCAAAAATTAAAACAGTTACGTCTTACGTAATTATGCCAGAAGGAGATTTATAAATGACAATTGAAATCAAAGAAAATCAAATTATATTCACTCGAACTTTTAAGGCTCAGCCCAAGCATATTTTTCAAGCGTATACAGATGCCACGTTGTTTAAACAATGGTTTCATCCTGAAGGAACGACGTTAGAAATATATGAATTCGATGTTCGTGACGGTGGGTCAGCATTTTTTGCTATTCATGCACCCCAAGGCTCAAGTTATACGGTAACGCATTATAATGAAATAACAAGACCTAATATTATTGATTATTATGATTATTTTGCGACGCCAGATGGTGAAATTGATAAGTCAATGGCAGGGATGCACAATAACATAAACATTCAAGATATGGGTAATGGGGTATCTCAACTGACTGCCACATCTATATTGCCTGATGCCAAATCAGCACAACAGTTATTAGAAATGGGTGTAGAAGAGGGAATGAATAGTACCTTTGATAATTTAGAACGTTTGTTAGCCACAAAATGATAAAGAAAGTGAATTAAATAGCAAACAGCAGTACCTATTTCAGTTATAATAAATAAGTGAAATGAGGTGCATAAATTGTATAAACGATATTTACAAGTATTGGGTCTATATACTTTAAGTACTTTGATTCCTAACATACTCTGCCAGCCAAAGAATGTTAAAGTTAATTTTAAACAGTGGTTGATGCAGAACATTTTAGGTTATGGTATTTTTGCGTATGGCTTACACATACTTTCAAAACTTAAAAAATAAAGTTAATATTCATAAAGAGTCGGGGATATAAATAGCTCTGACTAAAAATAAACGTCAATTTCTATTGAGCAGATATAGAAATTGACGTTTTCTGATTTCACCATTTATAATTGTTCACCATTGCTTGCGATGACATTTTTATACCAATCAAATGATTCTTTTTTAGTACGCTGTAATGACCCATTACCTGCATTATCTCTATCTACGTGGATTAGACCATAGCGTTTTTTCATTTCACCAGTAGTAAAAGAGATAATATCGATAATGCCCCAAGGTGTATAACCCATTAAATCAACACCATCTTCATGTACGGCATCAATTGATGCTTTAATATGAGCTTTTAAGTAATCAATACGATATGGATCATGTATTTCTCCATTGTCGTCAAAAGTATCAACTGCTCCAAAGCCATTCTCGACTATAAACAGCGGTAATTGATAACGATCGTATAAAATATTTAGCGTGTAACGCAAACCTGTTGGATCTATAGCCCATCCCCAATCACTTTGTTCGATATATGGATTGTCGACAGAGTTTGGCAAACCACCATTGGTTACATTTTCACCTGTATATTGTACGGCATCATGTTTGACAACCGTTGACATATAATAACTGAAACCAATATAGTCCACAGTACCTTCTTTAAGAATTTTCTCATCTCCATCTTGCCAACCTATATTATAATTCTTTTTAGCGAACATTTTCTTAGCATAACCAGGGTAATATCCTCTTACTTGTACATCAGGGAAGAAGAATCTTAAACGGTTTGCTTTAACAGATTCCATCATATCTTCAGGGTTACAAGAATAAGGATAAATTGCCACATGGGAAATCATTAAACCAATTTCAAAGTCTGGATTAATTGCTTTGCCGATTTTTACTGCTTTGGCACTTGCAATCAATTCATTATGAGCTACTTGATATAGAACTTCTTCAGGGTTTTCTCCTTCTTCAATTGTCACACCTGAATTGGTCCATAAGAAAATTGGATTATCAGTATCCATTTGGTTATTAATTTCATTAAAAGTCATCCAATATTTAACTTTATCTTTATAGCGTGTAAATACCGTTTCTGCGAATTTCGCAAAATAATCAGCAACTTTTCTACTTCTAAAACCGCCATAAGTTCTAGCTAAATGTAATGGCATTTCAAAATGCGATAGTGTAATGACTGGTTCAATACCGTATTTTAATAATTCATCGAACACATTGTCATAAAATTGTAAACCTGCTTCATTTGGTTCACTTTCATCGCCGTTTGGAAAAATTCTTGACCAAGCAATAGAAGTTCGTAAACATTTTAATCCCATCTCATTAAATAACGCAATATCCTCTTTATAGCGATTGTAAAAATCTATACCGATATGATTAGGATAATATTGATTAGGATCTACATCTTGTGTGATTTGTCTTGCTGTACCATGAGCACCTGCAGTCATTATATCAATCACACTTAATCCTTTGCCATCTGCGTCATAGCCACCTTCAAATTGATTGGCAGCTAAAGCGCCACCCCATAAAAATTCTTTTGGTAATTTTGTCATAACTAAACTCTCCTTTAAATTATTTGTTGATAATTGATAGCACCGTATCATTGTGTGTAGCTTGTTCATAATACTGCGGAATAATCTCATTGAATTCACTTGAGTTAGTAATAATGAATGGCACAATTGAAGTATAACCAGAATTCTCGATGAACTTTTTATCAAATTCTAATACTGGCTGATTTTTAGCTACGGTATCATTTTCAGCCACTAAGAGTTTGAAACCTTGACCTTCCATTTTTACAGTGTCTAATCCGACATGTATTAACATTTCTATGCCATCAGCAGTAGTAATACCAACTGCGTGTTTACTTGGAGCTACCATGCTAATTACACCATCACTTGGTGCATACACAGTAGTGTCACTTGGTTTAATGGCAATTCCTTGTCCCATCATTTCTTCAGCAAAAATTGGGTCATCAACTTCCGATAGTGGTACAATTTGTCCATTAATCGGTGTTACTAAATTATTTTCTGTTTGTGTCATTGTTGTTGCCGTTGACTCAGTAGTATTATTTGCACTTGGTTCATCAGTCTCAGTTTGAGTCGTATCTTCTCCATAACCTAAAAATTGAATTAAAATTATAGGTAATAAAAGACCTATAAGTGATCCTATAATAATGCCCCAAATCGACGTAGGATTATCTGGGCTGAAGCCATTAAAGATAGTAATAGGACCTGGTAAACCAGCATAAGCATAATATTTAGGGTTAAAGAAACTTGCGACAAAAGCACCTATAGCACCACTGACACAGGCGATAATAAAGGGCTTTTTAAAGCGTAAGTTAACACCATACATTGATGGTTCTGTAATTCCAAAGATACCAGTTATAGCTGCTGATGAAGCAACACGCTTGATATCGATAATTTTAACTTTAATTAATACTCCTAAAACTGCACCAATTTGAGATATAACTGCAATCGTCTGATAAGCTTGAAAGGCATCGCTTTTATATTGTTCAAAATTGGATAAAATTACAGGTGTGATACCCCAATGTACCCCGAAAATAACAAAAACTTGCCAAAATCCACCGATTAATGTGCCGGCTAACCATGGCGCAACATCAACTAAAGTATTAAAGCCACCAGCTAATCCTTGAGCAATCAATGTAGTGATAGGGCCGATAACGATTAATGTTAGAGGTACCATAATTACAATGCTAAAGAATGGTGTGAATAAAGGTTTTACAACATCATGAATATATTTATTTAGGAATTTTTCAACATATGATAATAACCATACTAGAAACAATGGTGGTAATACAGATGTTGTATAACTCGTCTCTGATAAAGGTATACCTAGAAATTTAACTGTATCTCCTGAACCAATTTTATCTATTATCGCTGTTAAATCTGGGCTAACTAAAGCAGCTGAACATGCTACAGCAATATATAAATTTACATTAAAATGTCTAGCCGCTGTAATAGCTATAAAAATTGGTAAAAAGGTGAAAGGTGCCCATGAAATAAAGTTAAATACTTCAAAAGTACCTGTATGTTCTACTGGAGGGTAGATCATTTTGCTTATTATAAGTAATCCTTGCAAAATACCTGCTGCTGCTAAAATGTAAATAAATGGTGCAAATACTGCAGACATAGTAGCGATAACTCTATTTAATATACTTCCTTTTGGTTCGTTAGACGCTTGCGTTGTCTCATTAGTGTCTTCGGAGTGAATTAAACTTTCGAAAGCTTTATAGACATCTCCTACATTATTGCCAATAACAACTTGAAATTGGCCATTGTTTTCTACAACGGTAACTACACCATCGATATTAGCAACTTTCTTTTTGGCATCAGGTTGAGAGCGTTTTAAGACTAAACGTAATCGTGTTGCACAGTGTGTGCTACTGATAATATTTTCTTCTCCACCTACAGCTTCTAAAATATTTTGTGCTAATGTTTCATTTTTAGCTGACACATAAACTACCCCTCTCTTTTAGTAAAGCGTTTTCAAATAACATAAGCCTATTATATTTGTACCGGTACAATTTGTAAAGAGGGGTGTATTTAGATTGTCTGTTATGTTATGTTATATCATGCTAAAATTAGATTATAATAATATAAGTGAGGACTAGGTATGCTGAAATACGAAATGATTGCTCAAGAAATAAATGAATATATAGAAAAAGAACATTATGAAGCGGGAGATAAATTACCTAACGTTGAAAAATTCAAAGAGATATATGGTGTGAGTAAGAGCACTGTGATAAAAGCTTTAGAGAATTTGGAAAAAAAGGGTATTATATTTCAAACTAGGGGTAGCGGAATATATGTGAGAAACAAAAAGAAAGATGGCTATGTTAATTTATTTTCAGCTAGTGGATTTCATGATGAAATAGTTGGACGTCAATTGACTTATGAAGTGAAAGAAGTAGCTGAGGTAACACCTAGTAAACATGTACAAAAGCAGTTGAAATTAGAGGCTGATGAACCAATTTATAAAGTTGAGAGAGTTATTTATGTAGATAATAAAACGTTTTGTACTGAGTTATCTTATTTTAACAAAAGTGTAGTGTTGTATTTAAATGAAGGGATAGCAGAGTCTTCTATATTTGAATATTTAGAGCAGCACTTAAAAGTGAAAATTGGCTTTTCAGATATTTATTTTAAAGTAGATAAATTAACAGAGAATGAAGCGCCAAAACTATCATTACAAGCTGGAGAACCATGCTTACGATATGAGCAATTATTTTATACGACTACAGGAGTGCCATTTGATTATTCACAACTGGTTTATCATTATGAAAATGCGCTATTCTATATTCCAGCATTAAAATAAAGTTTGGAACATAAAGCTCTATGTTTAAAATAAGGGAGAGGCTGGGACAATATTGATTCGTCCTAGACTCTTTTCAAATTGGCAGTAGCTGACTGCATTTAAAATATTCGATTTTGACCGTGCATGCTTGCCTGGGGTTTGGTTCGAGCCTGTAGTCTCTCACTCATACTATTACCCCGGGCGTCAGCAAGTTACAAAATCGGTACAAGTTATATTTTGTTATTCAATAATAAGGACCTTTGAATAACAAATAAAAAGTTGTTTTAATTGCTTATACGATGATGGATGTTTGCAATAGTGTAGTTACTTAATTTATCAATGATAGCTTGATCTACTTCTTGATAAATATCATCTAATACGTGCGTAATATTATGTCCTATTGGGCAGTTAGGATTGGTATCTTGATGAATTTTTGCAAAGTGTGTCTCAGCGTTGAATATATATTGATAGACAGCGCCTAAATTAATTTCAGAGGCACGGGTATTTAAACTATAGCCAGCCACACCTTGACTACTTTTTATAAAGTGACCATCTTTTAAATAGCGACAAATTTTTCTCACTAGCGTAGCATTACTGTTAACACTTGAAGCGATATACTGACTAGAACTAGGTTCTTTTTCAGCTGCAAGTAGTACTAAAATATGAATGGCTACGGAAAACTGTGTGTTCATCGTGTAGGCCCCTTTCTTTATATTCCTTGTGTTATTTTTAGATACAAGTAAAGTTTACGCTCTTTAGTAGGTAAATTCAATATCTTTAATACTTTGTGTCGAAATTCACCTCTATCATATAAGCGAACATTTTAGTATGATGTAATTGAATT
This sequence comes from Staphylococcus sp. GDY8P72P, assembly GCF_016890655.1. Lineage (NCBI taxonomy): Bacteria > Bacillati > Bacillota > Bacilli > Caryophanales > Staphylococcaceae > Staphylococcus > Staphylococcus sp. GDY8P72P. The sequence goes on from NZ_JAFEQJ010000001.1 coordinate 29,300, forward strand.
TTAAAAAAATATTAATTTTAAAGGGGATTTACTATGATTAAAAATACAAAGTCTGTGGAAGATACGTTTATGTCAAAAGCTACAGTCGAAAACGCAGTAAATCAAGTACAAATGAAGCAAGTAATGATCGAACGTACACCTGGACGATACATATTGAAAGCTATTATGTCAGGTTTTTTATTAGCTATAGTTACTGTGTTTATGTTTGCTATGAAAACGTTATTTGCTGGAACAAATGATGGATTAATAGGCTTAGTAGGTGCAATATCCTTTAGTTTAGCTTTAGTGTTAATTGTACTAACGCACTCAGAGTTGTTAACTAGTAATTTTATGTACTTAACTATTGGATGGTATTACAAAGTAATAACATTAAACAAAATAGTTGTAATTGCTATGGTGTGTTTTGCTTTTAATATTGTGGGTGGTTTTATTTTATTTGGTTTAATGAAATTCACTCAAATAATGACGCCTGAAATGATAACAGCATTGTCAGATATGGTACAACTTAAAACAGTTGACTCATCCTGGTATGAAATATTAGTAAAAGCTATTTTTTGTAATTTCTTTATCAACATAGGTATCTATGTATCGATACAATTTAAGGATGGGCTTTCTAAAACATTTTTTATTGCTTGTGGCGTAATTGTATTTGTGTTCATGGGATATGAACATGTAGTGTTTAATGCTGGTTTATATGCAGGTATGGTGTTTTATAATTTAGAAGCATTGAGTTGGTTAGATGTACTTAAAAATTTATTCTATGCATTTATTGGTAACTATATTGGTGGGGGTATTTTTGTCGGTCTTGTTTATGCGTACTTAAATGGTGATAGAAATAGTATGGTCACAAAAGAAAAATAAAATAACTATAAATGACTTGGGCTGTGACTTGCTCAAGTCATTTTAATTGTACTACTCTTGTTGAGCATGTACTATTTATGCAGGTGATTTGAATATTACAGCTAAGTAATGAGAACAAGGAGGAGTATTATTGTGTCTGAATATAATATTAGAATAGCAGTAGAAGCTGATGCTGAAGCATTGCAAAAATTAATGTATGAAGCATTTACACCATTACGAGAATTAGGCATAGATTGGCCATCTGTTAATGCTGATTTAGCATTAGTTAAGAAAAATTTAACTAATAGTACTACTTTCGTATTGGAAAATGATAGTGAAATTATTTCTACAATAACAGTGCGTTACCCATGGGAAGGACAAAGTCGTATTTCTATGTATCCATTTGTATGGTGGTTTGCCACGAAACCTAGTTATGATGGACAAGGCATTGGTAGTAAACTATTGACCTATGTGGAAGAGACGTATTTACGTGATACTTTAAAAGCACCTGCAGTTACTTTAGGGACTTCTGCACGCAAACATCCATGGTTATTGGATATTTACAAAAAACGAGGGTATGAAGTGTATGCAGAACATGAAAGTGATGACGGTGATTTAGGCGTAATTATGCGCAAAGTGTTAATACCAGAACGCTTTGATGAATCAGTTTTAGGGCATCCACCGTTTTAACTAACTATACTGTGATACGTATATAATAAAGGCTAATGTAATTATGCGATTACATTAGCCTTTATTAGTTTAATTTAGTTAATTTCAATTGTTGATGCATCATCAACGGTGTCTACTTTTTTCGGTAATGTTACATATAGTAAACCGTTAGTAAAAGTCGCTGCAATTTTAGTTTTATCAATATGTTCAAATGAGAATTGACGACGTAAATTGTGTGTATTACGTTCTTTATGAATAACAGTACCTTTGTCAGCCTCATTAACAATTACTTGATCAGCAGCAATAGTAAGTACTTGGTTCTCATATTGTAAGGTTATACTTTCTTTAGTGAAACCTGGTAATTCGGCTACTACAGTGTATTTATCTTCAAATTCAATTATGTCAGTTTTTATATCACGTTTTAGTGGCGTTTGTTCAAATATTTGGCGTCCAAAATCCTTAAAAAATTCACCTGGATCAACGTCAAATAAAGCATTATTAAATGGTTTTTTTTCAAATGCCATACAATATCGCTCCCTTTATTAAAATGGATAATATGTTGCAATAGTTAAAGTATCATCTAGCTATATTGTAAAAGGTAAAAGTGGAAAAAGAAAGCAAAGACACATATTAGTACATATGCGCTAAGGAGAGGTAAAGTAAATTAAATAGAGGTAAAAAGGCAAGCAAAAGGCAAAGTTTAAGGCTAATTCTGCATAGACTTACTCTAGATACCTCAACTAATGGAATTTACAGATCTTTTGAGAAGTTCTTATTTACGAAATTTTGAAGCGTTGATTTTAGCTCGATTGCTTCATCTAAATCCATATCGAACTCACCAAATACTTGCATGGAAATTTTTGAAAGTGGTTCTTGGATAGATTTGCCTTTCTCTGTCAGTGAAATTTGTAAATTTCTTTCATCGTTTGTTTCACGAATACGGTCGACATAACCTTTTTTTTCTAATTTTTTCAGTAAAGGTGTTAATGTACCGGAATCAAGAAATACACGTTCCCCTAGTGATTTAATATTGATTTTTTCGTCGCTTTCGATAGCGAGTAAAACAATATACCCAGTATACGTCAAGTCATACTCTTTTAAATATGATGTATATTTTTTGATAATTTCTTTCGAAGATACATAAAATAAGAAACATAGTTGTCGTTCCAAATAATTATCTTTTTTTGTCATATTTGTCACCCCTTTTGAAACTTAACGATAGTATGAAGTAAGCGTCTTGTCAATAAAGAATCGCTTGTCTAAGGTACAAATATAGTAATCTAAGAAGATATAGGTAAATTTATTAGTTAAATAGTTAATATTAAGGAGATTTTGTTACAAATCTTGAGTATGTCTTTCTAAAATAAATATTTTAAGTCATACTAAAAAGAACATGATAAAAATTGCAGATTCAAAGGAGATTAGTAATGAAAACGGTTTTGAAAGTAATTGTTATTTTAATTGTATCGTTTATAGTAGCTGCTGCTTTATTTATTGGAATGCGAATGTATCAAGGACATAAAAATATAGAATTAGTAGATAAATATTTAGCAGAGCATAATTTAACAGATAAAATAAAAGAGGAAAAAACAAAATACAGTGGGCAAAAAGGATTATATTATAAAGAAGTGAAGTTTAAAGATAATCCGTCAATCACATATGTAGTTCAACCTATTAGTACTTTTAAAGGCATAGTAGTTCAAGGTTTTGATACTGAAACGAAGAAAAATATTAAAAAGGCAAAGTATAATGAGTTTGATGATAAATATAAACCACAATAATATTTAATATTTAGTGTCATAAAATAGCGCGTCCATTTAAGTTGAATTAAATGGACGCGCTATTTTTTTGAACAGTAGTGAAGCATTCGATTAATGTTTCATTTCGTCCATGTCATGTATTTTCATCATTAATCCGTGAGGTACATCATCATGGCTAACTACTTGCATTTTAGTATATTCATCTGATTTAGAGGATTTTACTAATCTTACAAAATCTCCTTCTTTTGGAGAAAATCCATCTTTTGCAGGTAGCTTAACATTTTCTTCGATTTTATGATCTTTTTCGTTAATTACTTTGTCAGCAGTGTTACTATTTTTCATATAGCCAAAATAAGTTTCTTTTTCACCTGAAGTCATCATAATAATTATGAGTACAACACTGACAATTAGCATTACGGCAATTAAGCCAATACTGAATACTTTTTTATTCATTGTAATCATTGCTCCTTTTAATCATCTAATTCTTTTATAACTAAAATATAGGTAGAAAGCAATTAAATATGAACTATAAATATAGAAAATGTTGAATCTGTAACAAAATGGACGTAATTTACAAAAAATTACTAAAAGTAGGTTGGAGTAGGAAATAATTAAAAAAAAGTTTGCGATTTTAGTTGGAACCGGTTACAATTGTTTATGTGTTTTGGAACCGGTTCTATTTTACTGTGGAGGTTTATTAATATGAACAATAAAAAGATTGCAGAAGAAATTTTAACCGCTATAGGTGGAAATGATAATATCGATACGATGGCACATTGTGCTACTAGACTTAGATTGGTATTAAAAGATACAGAGCAGATTGATGAGAATCAATTAGCTGAGATAGAACATGTCAAAGGAACTTTTATGACTGGTGGACAATATCAAATCATATTAGGTTCAGGGATTGTTAACAAAGTGTTTAGTGAACTTGAAAAACTTACCGGTAAAGAAGCTTCGACGACTTCAGAGGTAAAATCTCAAGGGACGAAACGAATGAATCCACTACAACAATTTGTGAAAATGTTATCAGATATTTTCGTACCCATTATTCCAGCTATTGTAGCGGGCGGCTTATTGATGGGTATTAATAATATATTGACGGCACCCGGTTTATTTTATGAGAATCAATCTATTATAGAAATGCATCAGCAATTTGCTGGGTTGGCAGAAATGATTAATATTTTTGCTAATGCGCCATTTACACTATTGCCAATTTTAATTGGTTTTAGCGCGGCCAAGCGATTTGGTGGCAATGCCTTTCTTGGTGCAGCATTAGGTATGATACTAGTGCATCCAGAATTAATGAGCGCATATGATTATCCTAAAGCATTAGAGCAAAATAAAGAAATACCACAATGGCAACTATTTGGGTTGGATATCAATCAAGTAGGATATCAAGGACAGGTATTACCTATTTTAGTTGCGTCATATATTTTAGCTAAATTAGAGCTTAGTCTTCGTAAATTTATGCCCACAGCATTAGATAATTTAGTAACGCCTCTAGTTTCGATATTTGTGACTGCGTTTCTAACGTTTTTATTCGTAGGCCCAATTACACGTACTTTAGGCTATTGGCTATCTGATGGCTTAACGTGGTTATACGAATTTGGAGGTGCAATAGGTGGTTTGATATTTGGTCTATTGTACGCACCAATCGTCATTACTGGAATGCATCATAGTTTTATAGCGATAGAGACCCAATTAATAGCTGACAGCGCATCAACAGGTGGTTCTTTTATTTTTCCTATAGCAACGATGTCAAATATCGCACAAGGTGCAGCTGCCTTAGCAGCGTTCTGCGTGATTAAACAAAATAAGAAGTTAAAAGGTGTAGCATCTGCGTCTGGCATTTCAGCATTGTTAGGTATTACAGAACCAGCACTGTTTGGAGTAAACTTAAAATTGAAGTATCCTTTTATCGGTGCGATTGTAGGTTCAGGCGTAGCAGCGGCGTATGTTTCATTCTTTAAAGTTAAAGCTGTAGCATTAGGCACAGCTGGCTTACCAGGTTTTATTTCAATCAATGGTCTCAATGCTGGATGGTTACATTACTTTATTGGTATGCTTATTGCATTTAGCGTGACCTTTATCATTACTGTTTTATTGTCATTCCGCAAAACATACCGCCAACAAAATTAATGAGTGTTAAAAAGCCTGCAGTCAGAACATAAATAACCCCTTCGCACACTAATGCGAAGGGGTTATTTATTACATTATGAAAACGACGTGTATAGTTTTTACTAAAGATCCAAAATAAGGTGTTTTATGCCGACTCCTGCGAGAATAGCACTCGCCGAAAGCGTGTATAAAAAAACTGCCAACAAAATTGAAAACTTTGTCGACAGTCTAAAAGGTTGAGTATTATAAATAACCTAAAAACAAGGTCTTACAGCATCAGAGTTTTTGTTTTCTCCATAGAAACGCCCCTACAATAGATACTAAAATGAGTGAAAGTCCAATGACGATGATCCAAGAGATATAACTATGGTCATCAATCGGTAAGGGTACATTCATGCCAAAAAAGCTAAAGACTAATGTAGGCAAAGTTAAAAATACAGTGAATAATGTTAAAGTTTTCATTGTATTATTCATTTCATTAGATAATAGAGATGCATATGAAGTTGTAATACTTTCTAAAATATTAGTGTACAATTCTGTGGTTTCTACTGCTTGTTTATTTTCTATAATTAAATCTTCTAATAATTCTTCGTCAGCTTCAAATCGCTTAATTGCAGGTAAACGAAATAGCTTTTTAATAATATTATCATTACCTTTTAAAGCAGCTAAAAAGTACACTAAACTTTTTTCTACTTCCATTAGATTATAAAGTTGTTTATTTGTCACATTGTTTTTTAGTTCACGCTCAATTCTTAAACGTGTTTTGTTTAACAAACGTAAATTTCTATTATAATGATTGGCAATTGTTAACAAGATATTTAAAGCAAAACGACTATGGAAGTTTAAATTAATAGGTTGGCGTGAAAAATTATCGAGAAATTCTATTTCTTCACTACACACAGTTAATATTTTTTTATTACCAATAATGATGCCTAAAGGTATGGTTATAAATGATAGTACTTTTAAATTTTTATTGTTAACTATAGGTAAATCAATAATGATCAGTGAATAGCCACTATCTTCATCATATTCAATACGAGCACTTTCTTCTGAATCTAAAGGGTCGCGTATAAAATCCTCAGGAATATGAAATTGTGACATTAATAATTCAATTTCTTCGCGTTCTGGGTCAATCACGTTAATCCATGATGTAGAAGTGTCTAAAGCTGAGCGAGTAATTGCTTGTGAACTGTCGTGTTTGTATGCATTTATCATGACCTAGATACTTCCTTTCAATTTTTAATACTTATTTATATTAGCGAATAACTAATAAAGTGACAAGATTTTATACGATATATTGTGCTAAATACTGTCACTATCAATGTTATAGGCAATGAAAGTGCTCAACAAAAGCATATATGCAGCTGATATTTATTTTAAATTATGAGACTATTATGATAATTTGTAATCATATTACGTTAATATTTTGTTATTACTTCTAAAAAATTAACTTAAAATTTACATTGGCTTAAAAAACATTAGATATAATTAACGTGATTTACAAATTATATGAAGAGGTGCAAAAATGGATATATCTGCAATGGAGATTATCTTCACTTTCATCGGTGGTTTAGGTATTTTTCTATATGGAATTAAGCAAATGGGTGACGGTTTACAAGCTAGCGCTGGAGATCGACTACGCGATATTTTAAATAAATTTACAAGTAACCCAATTATGGGTGTTATAGCAGGTATGGTTGTGACTATTTTGATTCAAAGTAGTTCTGGTACAACTGTAATTACAATCGGTTTAGTTACAGCTGGATTTATGACAATGAGACAAGCAATTGGTGTAGTTATGGGGGCTAATATAGGTACTACGGTAACTGCTTTTATCATCGGGATAGATATCGGTGAATATGCATTACCAATACTTGCATTAGGTGCATTTTTAATTTTCTTTATACACAAACGTAAAGCAAAAAATATAGGTATGATCTTATTTGGCTTTGGTGCACTATTTTATGGATTGGAATTGATGAGTGGTGCGGTAAAACCACTTGCTGAGTTAGACGGCTTTAACGAAATTATGTTAAATCTTTCATCTAACCCTATATTAGGTGTTTTAGCAGGAACTTTCTTAACTGTGATTATACAAAGTTCAAGTGCAACAATAGGTATTTTACAAGGATTTTATGCAAATGATTTAATTTCTTTACATGGCGCATTACCGGTATTATTAGGTGACAATATAGGAACGACAATTACTGCAGTATTAGCAGGTTTAGCAGGTACATTAGCTGCTAAACGTGTTGCACTAGTACATGTACTGTTTAACGTTATAGGTGCCATGGTTTTCTTAATAATACTACCGTTATATCAAAATATTATGGAAGTATTCCAACGTGTTTTCTCATTGAACCCTGAAATGGTGATTGCTTTTGCACATGGTACATTTAATGTGACAAATACGTTAATTCAATTACCGTTTGTCTTTGTTTTAGCATGGATAGTAACTAAAGTTATTCCTGGTAATGATGTGAATGAACAATTTAGACCAAGAATATTAGACAAAAATTTAATAGATAGAGCACCAAGTTTTGCTTTGCAAGAAGCACAAGATGAAATTCAAAATCTTGGTAAAATGTCTTTATCTATCTTAGAAAGTGCGCAAAATAAAGACGAAAAAAGTAAGAAACATGCAGAGGAAAAACATCAAGTCATAGAAAATATGTACGATAATATTCGTCAATATTTAACGAAGATATCGCAAAAGAAATTATCTGCAAATGATGCTGAACGCATGTCCGTATTATTTGATGTTAATAGAGCAATTTTAAAAGTTTCTAGCCTTTCTCAAGCTTATATGGATGATTTAGACATACAAGCTAAAGGTAAGGTGAATATATCTGAAAAAGCATTAACTAGTATAAGTCAATTGTACGAACATGTTACTGTGTCCTTTAGAGATACGGTTGATATCATTAATGTGTATGATGATATTAAGAAAGATGAAATTGTTAAACGTAGCCAAGAAGCATATGGTTTAGAACATGATCTACGTAAAGAACATATTAAGCGTTTGAGCACTGGTGAATGTACACCTGAAGGGGCAGTTCGCTATCTTGATATGATTTCTATTTTAGAACGTATTGGCTATCATTCTCGTGTAATTTCAGAATCTATGATTAATTATGGTGACGATATTAGTAATGATAAGACCTATACAGAAAATAATTCAGCATGGGTATAATAATTCAATTAGAAGCTGGGACAAAATTGATTTGTCCTAGTTTCTTTTCATATTGGCAGTAGCTGACTGCATTGAAAATGCGCTTCAAAGCAAGCTTTTTTTCAACGCTAGTCATCCTTGCCGGGGTGGGACGACGAAATCATTTTTTCAAAATCAGATTTCTGTCCCACTCCCTTTTTAATCACCTTAAATCCGACTAAATCGATAAGAATGATTGACAAAATAAACATTTAGGCATAATATAAATATAATTAAACGGTAAAAAGTAGGAGGGCATTCGTATGGTTGCGCTAAGCATTTTAGATCAAAGTCCAATTGAACAGCATGAATCAGTGCAAGACGGTTTAAAGCGGACAATTGAATTATCACAAATTGCAGATGAACTAGATTACACTCGTTATTTCTTAGCAGAACATCATAATATTCCTGAAGTAGTAGGTACGAGTCCAGAAATATTAGTAACGCATTTATTAACTAAAACAGAGCGTATAAACATTGGTTCAGGAGGAGTAATGTTACAGCACTATAGTCCTTTTAAAGTGGTGGAACAATTTCATCTCATAAGTCAATTAGCACCCGGTAGAGTAGATTTAGGTGTTGGCAAAGCGCCAGGGGGCTTTCCATTAGCTACAAAAGCGCTACAAATGGAATTACAAAATCCGCCAATTGCATTTGAAGAAAAATTACACTTATTAAATCAATTTAACTCTAATAGCTTTCTAAAAGATAATGAGTTTAAACAATTACAAACAGCTAACCGTTCAGATGATACACCGAAGCCAAATATTTTTCTGCTAGGCGGTAGTAAATCTTCGGCTGAATTAGCCGCAAAGGAACAAGTGAATTTCATATTTGCTTATTTCATTAATTCGAGTAAAGAGGCACTTGAAGAAGCAGCACGTATTTATAAACAATTATTTCCAGAGGGGATTTTTGTAGTAGCGGCAGCTGCAGTTGTGGTCGAGAATGATGCGGACAAACAACAAGTTGAAGAAGGTCGTACGAATTATCGCGTCCAGCTAGCAGAAGGCAAAAGTTTAACAGTTAATACCCTCGAGCAAGTCGAAACATTTCGTTCACAATCCTCAGAAAATCTAACTGTTGAAGAGAAGAAAATTGATGTGATTAATGGCTCTAAACAAGAAGTAGAAACAGAATTACAACGATTAGTCATCGAAGGCTATGTAGATGAATTAATGTTACATATGCCAGTGCAAAGTCATGCGCTACGTGTTAAGACAGTTAAGCAACTAGCACCTAGCAATAAGATAATAAATAATACGAAAGCAGGGATTATATGAGCAATAAAAAAATAGATTTTGGCATAATGTTAAATGGTCCAGGGGGTCATATGCATGCTTGGAAGTCTGACGAAGTACCTAGTGACGCTAGTACTAATTTTGACTTTCAATTAAAAATTGCTCGTCAAGCGGAAGAAGCAGGCTTTAGCTTTTTATTTGTTGCTGATGGTTTATATATTAATGATAAATCGATACCACATTTCTTAAATCGTTTTGAACCTTTAACATTATTAGCTGCGTTGGCACCTATTACGCGTTATATCGGTTTAGTTGGAACGATTTCTACGTCTTATAGTGAACCTTTTACAATAGCGAGACAACTTGCAACTATAGATAAGTTGAGTCATGGACGTGCAGGTTGGAATGTAGTGACTTCTCCATTAGAAGGAAGTGCTGACAATTATAGTAAAGGTGAACATCCAGAGCATGATGTTCGATACGACATAGCTGAAGAGCATATAAATGTAGTTCAAGGATTGTGGGATTCTTATGAAGACGATGCATTTCCAAGAGATGTAGAGCATAACCAATATGTAGATCAGGACAAAATGCACACTTTAAATTATCAAGGTAACTATTTCCAAGTTAAAGGACCTTTAAATATTGATAGATCAGAACAAGGTCAACCTGTAATTTTTCAGGCAGGTGCGTCTCCAAAAGGGCAAGCTTATGCTGCACAATATGCAGATGCTGTCTTTATTATTGGTGAAAGTATAGAAAGTGCTGTGAAGAATTATGACAGCATTAAACAACAAGCTGTTGAATATGGACGCCAACCTGATGATATTAAAATTTATCCTATATTATCACCTATACTAGGTGAAACTATTGATATTGCCGAAGCACGTTATGATGAAATAAAGTCATTAACAACAATTGAAGAAGCGTTAACTTATTTAGGCCGTTATTATGATCACCATGATTTTTCTCAATATGAACTTGATGCACCTTTCCCAGAGTTAGGTGATGTTGGTAAAAATAGTTTCCGAGCTACTACTGAAGCTATTGCACAACGTGCACGCGACAACAATTTAACTTTACGTCAAGTAGCATTAGAAGAAACAACACGCAAATCTCCATTCTTTGGAACTTATAAAGATGTAGCTCAAACAATAATTGATTGGTTTGAGGCGGGAGCTGCAGATGGTTTTATATTCGGACCTCATATTTATGGAGATAATTATGAAGAGTTTATTAACAATGTTTTACCGATTTTAGAAGCTAAAGGCTATTACGATGCAACTTATCAAGGAACAACATTACGTGAAAATATTGGAGTTCCATTTAAAGCTAATAGATATCAACAACAAAGTGTTGAGCATACCAAATAGCGACAAATAAAATTATGCGCAAACTTAAATCAATGAGATAGGAGTGATATGTTGAATAGTTCAAGTACAACATCAAATAACAATAATGTATCAAACTATAGCAAAACAGAAAAAGTATCAACAGTATCAAAAGTACAACGCAGATTTAAATTGCCACATGTGTTGATTATGATGTTAATCATGATGATGTTTGCTTGTCTTTTAACGTATATTATTCCTGCAGGTGAGTTTAATACACAAAAAAATGGCACAATTATAGAAGGAACTTACCATCAAATTACGCAAAACCCAGTTAATCCTATTTATGCCATCACACTATTATTAGATGGTGGTATACAGGCTGCCCAAACAGTAACATTATTGCTATTTGTAGGTGGCGCTATAGGAGGAATACTTTATTTAGATTCAGTAAAAAAAGTAACTAATTATTTAATATTTCGATTTGAACATGCTGGAGCTGTGCCACTTGTCACAGGTTTATTTTTATTAATGGCATTTATAGGTTTTTTTGTCGGTGGAGACCAAATGATTGTCTTTGTAACATTAGGTGTGATTTTAGCGAAGCGATTGAAACTGGATCCTATTATGGCATTAGCAATGACCTTCTTACCACTATATATGGCTTTTTCAGTTTCTCCTTCTGGTATGGCGAAACTAGGTCAAATCGTTTATCCTGAAGTGCCAATGTATTCTGGTTATGGTGGTAGAGCGATTATGTATAGTGTGTTTTTAATAGTGACACTTATTTATGTACTATGGTATACACGTCGTATTATTAAAAAACCACAATCTAGTGCGATGCCAGTAGAAGATTGGTTTGGCAGTGATGACAACTTAGAAGATGCCCAAACAGATAATAATGATAGACATGTGACATGGCGAGATTTAGTTGTCGTTGCATTAGTTGTTTTTACGCCAATTATTTTAGCTATTGGTAATAGTGTACTTCAGTGGACTGAAAGATATGGTAATGGTGTATTTATCACGATATTTATGCTGAGTTTTATTTTAGCTTATATAGTTAAACGGAAAAATTCAGAAACAATGGTCGAAGGATTTATTGAAGGTGCTCGTCCAATGTTAGTAGTGGCGTTTGCTATTATTATGGCAAATACAATTAGTGTTATTCTCGAAAAAGGAAAAATATTAAGCACAATTGTACATACATTAACGACTCAACTAGATGGAGCTTCATCTGGGGTTGTAGCAATACTTGTTTTCCTAGTTGCTACTGTCTTTAATTTTTTAGTGCCTTCAGGTTCAGGATTGATGAGTGTTATGGTACCAATTTTACAACCAGTAACTCATACGTTAGGTGTTAATGATCAAATGTTAATAACAACTTTATCTTTTGGCGGTGGATTAGGTAATTTGATAACGCCAACATTAGGTGCAACCATCGGTGCTATTGCCATAGCACGGGCAAATTTTGGTGCTTGGATTAAATTTATGGGTCCATTATTTATTATATGGTTAGTTATAGGTTCGATTATATTATATATTTTTACCAACGTAGGTTGGTCTGGAGGTATTTAAGTAACATTAAATTAGTAGTGTTACTTAATAAAAATAAAATTAATGTGTAAAAGCTGGAACAGTATGCTGTTCCAGCTTTTTTATGAAGATTAAAATAGTGGTTATGCAGATAGTTAATCTTGGGCAACAGTTAGTGTAAATGGAACGTTTGCTTGCCATTTTGCTGCAGGGTATTCATCAGTAATTATTTCATTAATATCAGCAATTTTAGCAAAAGATAAAGTCGACGATACATCAAACTTACTATGGTCTATTAAAGCAATAACTTGATCACTTTCTTGAACCATTTGTTTTTTTAATTGAACTTCTGGTAAAGAAAAATCAGTTAAACCATTGTCCATAGTCAAACCGTTCGAAGATAAAAAGAAATAATCAATATGATACATTTCTAAAATTTGAGAATCTATATTCCCTGTTATGGCATTAGAATCTTTAGATACAAAGCCGCCGACAATTAACACAGTTAAATTTGGATTTTCTTTTAATAATACGGCATTTTCTAAACCATTCGTAATAATAGTTAATTCCATAGTTGTTTCAGCAAGTAATTTTGCCAATTCGTATGTAGTGGAACTTGCATCAATCATAATACATTGTTGTGGTTTGATTTTTGCTAGCGCGTGCATACTGATAAGATGTTTTTCATTATGCTTTTGAGTTAAGCGGTAAGAAAAATTTAGTTTAGAACCCGAATTTTCATTTACTTTGGCACCACCATGTGTGCGTATCACTTTATTTTCGCTTTCTAATCTACGTAAATCACTGCGCACGGTTGCTTCAGTGACGCTTAAATAATCAGAAAGTTGCTTAACAGTAGCGCGTTTGTGAGATTTTATATACGTATATATATGTTCTCTGCGTTCATCAGGGTACATTTTCATTTCAGTCACATCCTTAAATTTATCATAAATGATTTGTACAATATACTCAATAACCAAATATAAGCGAAGATAAACGAAAAGAAATGAAAAAATATTTGAAAGAAACGAAAAAATATATTAGAATATAAAGTGTAAATGAAAGCGTTTTCCAAAATGAAGGGAGTTATTTGATTATGACTAAAAACAATTATCCAGAAAAAATGAAAGCAGTAGTAGCTTATGCACCTGGTGATTATAAATATGAAACTGTAGATACACCGACACTGGAAAATGACAAAGAAATTATCGTCAAAGTAGAAGCATGCGGAATTTGTGCTGGAGATATTAAAGCTTATGGAGGGGCACCTAGCTTTTGGGGTGACGAAACACAACCTTCATACATTAAAGCACCAATGATTCCTGGGCATGAGTTTATTGCACGTATCGTTGACAAAGGCGATGCTGTTACTGATTTTGAAATTGGTGACCGTGTAATATCTGAACAAATTGTACCTTGTTGGGATTGTAGATTTTGTAACCGTGGTCAGTATTGGATGTGCGAAAAACATGATTTATATGGTTTCCAAAATAATGTCAATGGCGGCATGGCAGAATATATGAAATTTACGAAGGAAGCAATTAATTATAAAGTGCCAGAAGATTTACCTATAGAAGAAGCTATTTTAATTGAACCATATGCGTGTAGCTTACACGCAGTGCAACGTGCCAATATTAAATTAGGTGATTTTGTTGTGTTATCAGGTGCTGGTACTTTAGGACTTGGTATGGTAGGCGCAGCGAAGAAAAATGGAGCTGAAACATTAGTAGTACTTGATATGAAAGATGACCGTTTGGAATTAGCTAAAAAATTCGGCGCAGATATTGTAATGAATCCATCTAAAGTAGATGTAGTGAAAGAGATTAAAGCATTAACAGATGGCTATGGCTGTGATACTTACATCGAAGCAACAGGACATCCAAAATCAGTAGAACAAGGGCTAAGTGCTATTCGTAAGTTAGGAACTTTCGTAGAGTTTTCAGTATTTGGAGATCCAGTTACAGTTGATTGGAGTATTATTTCTGACCGTAAAGAATTAGATTTATTAGGTAGTCATTTAGGTCCATACTGTTATCCATTAGTTATAGATGGTATTCAAAAAGGTGATTTCCCAACTGAAGGCGTAGTGACACATCAATTGTCATTAGATCAATTCGAAGAGGGATTCGAACTTATGAAACAAGGTGACAAATCATTAAAAGTAGTATTAGTTCCATAGTAAATAACATTTGGTCAAAGGAGAGGTAAGTAATGAAAAAAATGATAAATAATCCTGATAATGTCATTGATGAACTCATGAGTGGCTATGTAGCTGCTTACCCTGAGTATATTAGACGCTCTGAGTTGCATCAACGTGCACTGATTGGTAAAAAAAGAAATCCGCAAAGAAAAGTAAGTGTGTTAATCGGTGGTGGTTCTGGTCATGAACCTGGATTTTTAGGCTATGTAGGACAAGGCATGGCTGATGGTGTAGCAGTTGGTAATATTTTTGCATCTCCTTCTCCAATACCAATCCAAGCTGTGACAAGAGAAATTGATCAAGGTCATGGTGTGTTATATATTTATGGCAATTATGCTGGAGACTTAATGAATTTCGAAATGGCGAGTGAAATGACTGAAATTGAAGATGAAATTACTACCGCTGCAGTAATTGGTAATGACGATGTAGCATCTTCGAAAACACTTGACGATCGCCGTGGTATTGCAGGCGAATTATTAGTTTATAAAGTTGCAGGTGCAGCTGCAGACTTTGGCCATGATTTAGCAGAGGTAAGACGTCTTGCACAATTAGCAAATGATAATACTCGTTCAATGGGTATTGGCTTAAGTCCATGTTATTTACCACAAACTGGCAAACCTAGTTTTGATTTGGAAGATAACGAGATGGAAATCGGTTTAGGACATCATGGCGAACCTGGTATTGAAAAGACTACAATTCGAACTGCACAAGAAACAGTTAAAGTGATTATGCAAAATATACTAAAAGAAAATATCTATCAGGAAAATGATGATGTCGTAGTATTGGTCAATGGTTTGGGTGCAACATCTCAAATGGAACTATATATCATTAATAAAGAAGTTAATGCGATTTTAAATGAACGTAATATTAATGTTTATAAAACTTATGTTGGTAATTTTATTACGTCGATGGAAATGGGTGGCTTTTCTATCACGTTAATGAAATTAGATGAAACATTAAAAGGTTGTATTGACCATGCGGTTGATTGTCCTAATTTTAAAGAAGTGTAGGTGAAACCATGACATTAACAAATGATAACTTTAAAGATTATCTATTAGCATTAACTGAGTTATTCGAAACAGAAAAAGATAATTTATGTGAACTTGATCGCAAAATAGGAGATGGTGACCATGGTGTCACAATGAATATTGGGTATCAAGCAGTAAAACAAACACTCGAATCTGAGTTACAAGATCAACAAGACATAGCAAAAATTAGTGTGGCAATTGGAAAAAGCTTTTTAGATGCTGTGGGATCTTCAGTAGGTCCTTTATATGCATCAGGTTATCTAAAAGCAGCTGTCGCAGTTAAAAATAAAACTGAATTAGATGACGAAGGGCTCTATGATTATTGGATTGCATTTAGTAAAGGCATTAAAGATAGAGGGAAAGCTGAAATTGGTGACAAGACCATGATAGATACTTTAGAACCATTTTTCACGACATTACAGCAATATAAAGCGCAACAAACACCGTTTCATGAGGCATTTGATAAAGCTCTAAGCGCTGCCAAACAAGGTATGGAAAGTACAAAAGATATTGTTTCTAACAAAGGGCGCTCCAAGCGTTTAGGTCATCGCTCACAAGGACATGTCGATCCTGGTGCAATGTCATCTTATTTAATGTTAGCGCAATTTAAACCATTTAGTGGTGCATAATTAATTTTAAGGAGGAAGATAACTATGAAAATAGCTATTGGTGCAGATCATAATGGATATGAATTAAAAGAAGCGGTAAAAGCACATGTCCAAAAATTAGGTCATGAAGTAGAAGATTTTGGTTGCCATCAATGTGCAGAGACAGATTATCCTGATGTTGCAGCAGAAGTAGGTAAAAGTATACAAGAAGGTCAAAATGAACGTGGCGTGTTAATTTGTGGCACTGGTATTGGTGTAGCTATTACTGCTAATAAGTTGAAAGGTATCCGTGCAGCATTAGCACATGATGTTTATTCTGCAGAACGTGCCCAACTTAGTAATAATGCACAAATTCTAACAATGGGTGCTCAAATTATTGGCATAGAAGTCGCTAAGAAAAACGTTGAAGCATATTTAAATGTCGCTTGGGAAGGCGGCTCACAACGCAAAGTCGATAAAATAGATGATATTGAAGCACAAGAATAACTTTAAATAATAATAAAACTAGAGAGGTTGGGACAAATCAAAATTGTCCCAACCTCTTTTCATATTGTGTTGTAATGGGTGAATTTGCTATTTAATTATTTGACGAAAACATGACAAATCAGTATTTGTATTGTTTATATAACTATTGTTTTATAAAATTGTGAAGAAGCATAAATAAATGATATAGGGGGATAATATGCTGCTTTATACAAAGAGAGTTATGTCCAAAAGCACGTTGATAGTAGTCTTCTTTGCACTACTTTTAATGGCAGTAGCAACAAATCAAGTTTCTGCTCACGCTACATTAGAAAGTACAACGCCTGCTCAAAACAGTGTAGTATCGCATCCTCAACAAATAGAATTGCACTATAATGAACCAGTAAATACTAAATATTCTAGTATTACAATTTTTGATGATAAGGGAAAGTCTCTTGGTGAATTTAAACCAACAAATTCTGGAACCAACCAAACTTTGACCTTTGATGTAGGCCAACTGGACAACGGGACACACAAAGTGAGTTGGCATACAACATCAGCTGATGGTCATGAAATTCAAGATGAATTTGAATTTTCTATTAATAAAAAGACTACAAGTAATATAGATGTTACACCACCGTT
Source organism: Staphylococcus sp. GDY8P72P (assembly GCF_016890655.1). Taxonomy (NCBI): domain Bacteria; kingdom Bacillati; phylum Bacillota; class Bacilli; order Caryophanales; family Staphylococcaceae; genus Staphylococcus; species Staphylococcus sp. GDY8P72P. The sequence continues at coordinate 46,949 of NZ_JAFEQJ010000001.1, forward strand.
TTATGAGACTTCTAACTTTTGGTTTGGTCTATTTAGATTTATTACTGAAGGGAGTCTTATCGTATTAATGGGATCATTTTTAGTCAATAGTGTAGCCAAACGTTACCAATTACCGACATATTTGGCATTCTTTAGTTACAAACCAATCTCTTGGATATTAAGTGCTATGGCATTTATAACGGCTATTATTTACATAATGACATTGTCTCCAGAACTTGTTTCAAACATAATGGCTTTAGACATGACTGCATTATTGCAAGCGCCATTCTTATTAGCAATGATAGCTATAATAGTATTGTTACTATTATTTACTTTAAATGAGATGATGACTATTTGGTATATAGCAATCTCTTTAATTATTATTGTGACATTAAGTATGTCTGGACATGTTTGGGCCCAAAGTTTTCCATTGTGGTCAATTATACTACGATCAATACATTTATTAGGCATGGCATTATGGCTAGGCGGTATGGTGTACTTAGTTTGGTTAGCAACTACTAAACAGTTGCAAGACATTGTAAAAGTAAAACGGTTTTTCTTTAAACTTAATCTAGGCGCAGTGATTGCACTTGTCATATCTGGAGTATTGATGGCAATAGACGAAACAAGTCTGGCGGCTATTTGGTCTAGTGTAACAACTTGGAGCAGTTTGTTTTATGTAAAAATAATTGGAACTATTTTAATGATCACATTAGGTGGTTATCAAAGTTTTAGAGCTTTAACGAACTTACAAAAAGTTAATAAGAAAGTATTATATTGTGAAATAATAATTGGTATTATGTTAGTGCTAGCTGGCATTATTATGAGTCAAATTCAAATACCAAGTTAAAGGAGTAGAACAATGATTAAAAAAATAAGTTTAATGGCATTCTTTGTCTTTACAATGGTATTAATGACTAATATTGCTAATGCCCATGTAACATTAAATCCAGACAAAAGTGAACCGGGAGCATATGAAAAACATGATGTGCGTGTGCCAGTAGAGAAGGATACGAATACAACAAAGGTCGAATTAGTAGTGCCTGATGGGTTACAATTAGTAGCAGTAGCACCAGTGGACGGTTTCAAACATAAATTTACTAAAGATTCAAAAGGTAATATAACAAAAGTTACTTGGAATGCAACAGGTGAAGGCATCGGACCTAATGAATTTATTGATTTTCCAATACAAGTGGCAAATTCTGAAGAGGAAGGTCAATATAAATGGAAAGCTTACCAAACTTACGAAGATGGTGAAACCGTAAAATGGACAGGTGGTAAGGATGCTGAAAAACCAGCACCTGTTACGACTGTGAGTGCCAACACTGCTCAAGAGCAAGGTGAGAGCAAAGATGAAGAGCAACAAAATACTACACTTTTATGGATTGTCGCTATTATAGCTATTATTTTGTCACTAATTGCTATTTTTAAAAAGACTAAAAAATAATAGTATGTTATAACGGGCAGTGGTTGATAAGAAGGGAGATATATTATGCGTAGAATTTTATATGCATTTTTGGTTTATACAATTTTAGGGTTATTGAGTGGATTTTACTATAGAGAGCTTACCTTAGCATATGACTTTACAGGAGAGACACAATTAGTCGTTGTGCATACGCATACGTTAATATTAGGTATGTTTATGCATCTAATCATGCTTCCTTTAAATAAAGTGTTTAAGTTAAGTAGTTACTATTTATTTAACTGGTTCTTTATTATTTATAATTTAGGTGTATTATCGACAGTTGGAATGATGTTTACTAAAGGTACATTCCAAGTAATTGGTAAAAACGTACCAGAATCATTTGCTGGTTTTGCTGGTATTGGACATACAACTTTAACAGCAGGATTTATCTTGTTATTCTTTTTATTAAGAAATGCAATAGTTAAAGCTCCTCATAATGAATAAATAATCAAGGTACAACATATTACGAGAGAAAAGAACACAAACGATGTCTATTTGTGCACTTTTCTCTTTTTATATAGGTCGAAATATGGATTTTTACGAGATATTGATGTTTTTCATTGATAATGGTTATCAACTATAGGATAATGACTAGTAAATGGTGTCATGTTTGGAGGATTATATATGAAAGACGTAACAATTATAGGTGGTGGGCCAGCTGGGCTATTCGCTAGTTTTTATTCAGGTTTAAGGGGCATGGACGTTAGAATTATTGATGTACAGGAGAAACTAGGTGGCAAAATGCATATATATCCTGAAAAAATAATTTGGGATATTGGGGGATTGGCACCGAAACCGTGTTATGAAATTATTAAAGACATGGTCTCTCAAGGAACACATTTTAATCCTGAAGTAGCTTTAGGAGAAAAAGTTATTGATATTCGTAAACTAAATGAACGCCACTTTGAATTAGAGACAAATTTAGGAAATGTTTATGAGTCTAAAAGTGTTATTATTGCAATTGGCGGTGGTATTATCAATCCAAAAGAATTAAATGTTCAAGGCGCCGAACGATATAAGTTAACTAATTTACATTACGTAGTACAATCATTAAAACAATTTAAAAATAAAGATGTGTTAATTTCTGGGTCAGGTAATTCTGCATTAGACTGGGCACGCGATTTAAGTGGATATGCGAAAAGCGTGACCTTAATTTACCGTAAAGCAGATATTAGTGGTTACGAAGCAATGAATCAATTGTTAGAAGAGTTACAAGTCAGAAAACTACCTAATACCCAAATTAAACAACTGATAGGCGATCCTGCCGGAGATTGTATAGAACAAGTGATATTAGAAAATACAGATACAGGAGAAATTGATACAGCAAATTATGATGAAGTAATTGTCAGTCATGGTTTTGATCGTGAAAGCACTTTGTTGGCTCAAGCGACTACACGTGTTGAAATGTTAAATGAATATCAAATTAAAGGGTTAGGTAATACTACAACAAGCGTACCTGGTCTATTTGCTTGTGGTGATATTGTACATCATGAAGCAAAAGTACATCTGATTGCTAGTGCATTTAGTGATGCTGGTAATGCCGCAAATTTGGCCAAACAATATGTAGAGCCTAGTGCCAAACCAGAAGGCTATGTTTCAAGTCACAATGCTGTATTTAAAGCTGATAATGAAAAAGTGATACAACAGTATTTGTAATATCATAATGTCTTACAAGAGATAGTTTAAGTCTTAATCTTATTAATTGAACAAATAAGTATAGGAGAATTACAAATGATTGATATAAAACATGAACCACCAACTGTTGAAACATACCGTCGCTTAAGAAAAGACTCAGGTATGAGTGAAAAGACAATACAAGCAGCTGAACAAGGATTAGGCAATGCGTGCTTTGATGTTGTGATTTATGATGATGGTTACAGTTTTGCGATGGGCCGAGTAATTGGTGATGGTGGTACGGCATTTCAAATAATCGATGTTGCTGTAGACCCAAAATATCAAGGACTTGGTTATGGCAAAATGGTATTAACACATATTATGGATTATATCGAAGCGGTTGCTGTACCAAGTAGTTATGTAAGCTTAATTGCTGATTATCCAGCAGATAAATTATATAAACAATTTGGCTTTGAATCTACTGAACCAAATTCAGGAGGTATGTATATAAAATATTAGTGACTAACTATGTAATCACTAATAGCTAAAGTTTGATAACTTATCTTAATATAAAACGAAGTTTATATTTTGGTATTCAAAAGACTATGCGAAAACAAACAAAAAGTTAAGCAAGAACTTGGTTTGGGTTAATGATATTTCATAAAACTAAAGAAAACGTCAATTTCTATATCTTCTTAATAGAAATTGACGTTTATTTTTTAGTCAAAGATAGTTATATCCCGACTCGTTTTAGTATGTTTTTATTCCTTAAGATGAGCTTCAGTAGCATTTGTTCGAGCACGTAAATCTGCTTCGATTTCTTCTAAACTACGTCCGCGTGTCTCTGGTAAATACTTGATTACAAAGAATAATGCGAAAATACCAATGACTGCAAAGATTAAGAAGACTTGTTCTACCGGTAAAACTTCAGTCAACATTGGGAAGAATTGTGCTACAAGTAAACTACCAATTGATAACACAAGTGCTGCTACACCTGTTGCTGCACCACGTGCACGCATTGGGAATAATTCTGGTAACATAACCCATAATACTGGTCCCCAAGTGAAACCGAAAAATATAATGAATATTGTTAGACATAAAATAATAATCCAAGCAGAAGATTGAATTCCAATAGCCCAAATCAATATTGCCATGATTAATAATGAAGAGACCATACCAATATTACCTATAACAAGTAAACGCTTACGGTCAACTTTATCAATAATCATAATAGCGACAATTGTAATTAAAACGTTAACTGTACCGATACCCACAGTACCTAAAATTGATGTGGCATCGCCTAAGCCAGCTTTACTAAATATCGTAGGAGCATAATAAATTATGGCATTGATTCCAATAATTTGTTGGAATAACGCGAAGACTGCACCAATAATTAGTGTTGGTCGTAGCCATGGTGATTTCAACACATTCCATGTGCTATCAGAAATACGATTGATTTCTTTCATAGCGGCAATTTCTTTATCGATTTCACTGTCATTAAATGTTAAACGCATTACATCACGTGCAGCTTTTTCACTTTTATGTTCTAACAACCATCTTGGGCTTTCTGGCATAAAAGCAACACCGATTAATAAAATTAATGATGGTACGACTGCTAAACCAAGCATCCATCTCCAACCTTCGATTGGTGCTAAAGCATAATTGATTAAGTATGAAGATAAAATACCGATAGTAATCATTAATTGATTTAATGAACTAAGTGAACCACGTTGTGCAGTAGGTGCCATTTCCGATAGATAAACCGGTACGATGGCAGTTGAACCACCTACAGCTAGTCCAATAATTAAGCGGCCAATAACTAATACTGGCATAGAAGGAGCCAATGCTAAAATCAAGGCACCAATGATAAATATAATTGCAATAATAAAGACGACGCGTCGTCGACCAAGTCGATCTGACATAGGACCACTTGCACCTGAACCGACAATAGCACCAATGAGCATAGAAGATACTACAAGTCCTTCAGTAAAGCTATTTAGTGGAATATCATCTTTAATGAAAAGTAAGGCACCTGAAATAACTCCCATATCATAACCATAAAGTAATCCTCCAAGTGCACCTAAGAAGAAAATGAGTTTCTTATTTACTTTTAATCCCATAAAAAATTCCCCTCCTGATTAAATTCATAAACACAAGTATACGCTTTCATTTTATTCTTGTAAATAATAAAATATAACTATATTATTTATTTGTACGGATTATTATTTGAAAATGACTATTTAATAATTAAAATTAAATTAAAAACAATTTGTGAATACATGAAAAAGGAAGTATATAACAGCATCTGAATAAAATTGCTGTTATATACTTCCTCATATAGTTATTGAGTTACGTTGTAAAATATTGATTTATGCTTCGAAATCAATAATAATGCGACCTTCATTTTTATGGTTAACCACTGTTTCAATGCTAGACTCAAGTTCTGAGAAGCTAATGACAGTTTTGATATCGTGTAATTGTTTTGGCTTAAGATCTTTTGCTAATCTACGCCAAATTAATTGTCTCTTACGTAAATTCGTATAGACAGAATCGATTCCAAAGATATTAACACCACGTAAAATAAATGGGAATACTGAAGTTGCAAAGTTATCGCCACCAGTCATACCTATAGCAGCAACACTACCATTGTAATCTAAATGTTTTACAGCATGTGCTAATCCATCCCCGCCGACAGGGTCAATTACTGCTTGCCAAGTACGTTTTCCGAGTGGTTTAGAGTCATTGTCAGGGAGGCGATCAATAATTTCTTTAGCACCAAGGGTTTGCAATTTGTCTGCAGCTGATGTTTTGCCTGTACTGGCAATAACTTTAAAGCCTATTTCTTTTAGCATCATAACGGCTAATGTCCCAACTCCGCCTGATGCTCCTCGAACTAGTACAGGTGCATGTTCAATTGATAATCCGTTATGTTCCAATGTTTCAATTGCCAAACCAGCAGTATAACCTGCCGTACCATAAATCATTGCTTCTTCTAGTGTTAAATCTTTAGGCAGTTTGACAAGGCATTCTTCTTTTACACGAGCGTATTCGCTAAAGCCGCCGAAATGGGCTACACCTAAGTCAAAACCAGTAACTATTACTTCATCGCCTGGTTCATATGCATGGCTGTCAGACGCTTCTACTACACCAGCTAAATCTACACCTGGAACCATTGGATAAGATTTGACAATCTTATTTCCAGTTGTAGTTGCTAATGCATCTTTATAATTGATTCCAGAATATTTAACTTTGATTAGTACTTCACCTTCTGGAAGGTCATCTATCGTTAATTCTTTAAATTGACTAATTACTTTGTTATCTTGTTCATCGACTACGAAAGCCTTAAATGTATCACTCATTGCGCTATGGCACTCCCTTATGTAATTTTAAATTTATGAACAATATAAAAACTAAAATATACTCTATCACGAATTTATTGCCTATACAATACGCTGTAGTTATTCTTAATGTAAGTAAACGCTTTATATTGAAATTAAACACAATTATATGGTTTATTATTATTCATGCAACTGGTCTATTATAAAATAATTATAAATGTTTAACAATATTAGGACTAAAATTAAGTTGGCAGAATTTATAAAAGATTTTAATTGAAATGTAATACATATATTTATATTATAGGGATAACTTGTTATAAATTAAGAGGAGATAATTTATTATGACATATCAAATTGATTTAGTAAGACGAGCCGAAGTACAAATGTTACGTGATATCTGTATTACTACTTTCCGAGAAACATTCGAAGGTAGTTACAGTGATGAAGATTTTCGTGACTTTTTTGAAAGTGCCTATAGTATAGAAGCTTTAGAACAAGAATTGAATAACCCGCAATCTGAAACTTACTTTTATAGAGAACATGGTGAATTATTAGGATTTTTTAAAATAAATGTAGATGCAGGACAAACAGAAGCAAAAGGTCCAGAGTATTTAGAATTACAACGTATTTATTTTGTTAAAGATGCACAAAGTGGTGGTAAAGGTACACGTGTCTTTAACTTTGTATTACAGCGTGCACAAGAATTAGCTAAAACCAAAATCTGGCTCGGTGTTTGGAAACATAATAAACAAGCATTGCAATTTTATAAAAAACATGGGTTCGTCAAAACTGGAGAGCATCAATTTATTACAGGAAATACAATTGATCTTGATGCAGTTATGGAAAAAGAGTTAACAACCAATTGAACTCCAAGTAAACCTTATATTAATACTCAAACTGTCGACAAGGTCTCTGGCTTTGTCGGCAGTTTTTTATGCACGCTTTCCGCGGGCACTGCTTCAGCCTGTAGTCTTCAGCGAGTGCTATTCCCGCAGGAGTCGGCATAATCCACTGCCAATAAATAATACACTGGTTTTGTTTACGCTTTTATAGGTTGGGATAATATTGATTCATCCCCGTCCCATTTCAAAGAGACAGTAGCTGATTGTTTTGAAAATGCGTTTCAAATGAAGCTTTGTTCGATACTAGTCATGCTTGCTGGGGTGGGATTTCTGTCCCAATTTCTGAATACAGTTTTTATGTAAATTGAAAATAAATTTTTATGAAATATGTTTATTTGAAATTTTTTAGTGTATAACATAGTAATTCTTGCTATGAAAGTGGAGTGAAGCATATTACATAGTGAAATATCTACGAATTAGCAAGTGTACAAAAAATAGAGGAGGTTGTTTTAAATGAAAAAACTTTTGGCAGGTTTCTTAACATTATCACTTGCTTTGGCTGCATGTTCTAATGGGGGCGATGAAGGTTCGGACAACGGCGGATCTGACGATAATAAATCAAAAGATTCAGCTAGTGACAGTAAGAAAAATAATGATGATAGTTCAAAAGACTCAAAAGATTCGAAAGATGGAGAAGATAAATCAAACTCTGACAACAAAGATGGCAACTCAGAAGACGATAGCAGCTCTAATGGCTCTGATGACTCTAATAGTGCTAGTAGCTCTGACAGTTCTGATAGCGATTCAAGTAGTTCAGATTCAAGTGCTAGTAGTAATGGTAATAGTGGAGACCAAGCTAGTGACAGTGCTAATGGTACTGCTAACGACAGTAACAGTGCTAATAGCGGAGCAACTAATAATGCTGGGGCAGATAGTGCTTCTGATGATGCAACAGCTAACGCTGGTAATGGAGCGTCTAGTGATGCGAATGCTAATAATGGTAATGCTAATAGTGGTAATGCTAATAGTGGTAATGCCAATGGTTATGTGCCACCTTATCAAGGAGAAAATGCAGTACCAGTATCACAAAACATTACATCATCAAATGTAGATCCTCAACAAGCGTTACAAACGTTACCTAATTTTGAAAATTCTTTAGCAAACGCTACGTCAGAAGTTAATGCTATTAATGGACAAAATAATGCATATAATGATTATGCAATTGAAGGTAGTGAAGGAAATTACAGTTATATCTTTAGTTTCCAAAACCAAGCTCAACCTGGTACCTACGCTATAGCTACAGTTGACCAACAAGGTACTGTACGTGTAGTAGATCCAGCTTATCAACAATAATAACAAGGGAATGGGATATAAATTCCTTTCTCAAAATAAGAGGACTAATCCGTAATATGGATTAGTCCTCTTTATATTTAAAGCCTTAAGATTTTGTTATAGGTTCATATGTTTTTTTATGATATTCGATATCGTCTCAAATGCATGATTATTTTTGTTTACAAATGCATTGTTAGTAATGTCTGACATTTGAAAACTGATTAAATCATTGAGTAATGCTTTGGCATCACTGTAACGCACCACTGCGAGTGAATGCATTACATCTTCATAAACACCACGTTCTGCTATATATTTTTCATGATTTGGTGTGAACTGACAAACTGTTTTGTCTAAAGTCAGTGCATCAAAAATAATAGATGAATAATCTGTTAATACTACATCTGAGATAAGAATTAAATCCTGTGTCTCTATATTTGCTGGTGCAATAATTGCATTTTCAGGTAGGTAAGTTGAAGTATTTTCGATATGTCCTTTATAAATGACATTATACTTATTTAACAACCCGTCACTGAGTGGTAATAAATCAGACTCGTCTTCAGTAGTTTTCCAAGTTGGTGCATAAAGCAATGTTGGTTTTGCTGGATCAATTTTTAATTCATGTTTAATAAATTTTACATAAGGTGTATCTTTTTGTTTATCCAATAAATATTTAACGCGTGGATAACCGCTACTAACTACTTTTGTATGCTGTAATGGAAAGGCGGATTTGAAGTAATCGATAATTTCTTCACAATCACAAATTAAGTAATTTTGTTGTAGCCATTTGTTATACTTTCTTGCTCTATAATTATAAATCTTACTATTTTGATGTACTTCATGGCTATCTAAGAATAGTTTTTTAATTGGTGTTCCATGCCATAATTGAATAATAGTACCGTTTGGACGTATATCATCCGGTATATTACTTTCTAAAATAACAACACGTGCTGATTCGATTAAAGCTTTAGTGTTTGGGTCATTAGGTTTGATGAAATTTGGTCCATTTACATCTTCGGTAACGAAATAAATAGGTACTTTTGCAAAGTGTTTAGCGAAATGGTTGAATAAATAACGTGAATTTCCTCTAAAACCGTAGTCAAACCCTAAAAAGACAATATGGTCTTTTAATTTGTTTTCATTTTTCTCATATATATAGCTCATTTGACGATGTTTCTTTGTAAAATGATGTTGCGCAAAATTATAGATCCAATGTGGTAATTTGAAGCGGAAATTTTTTATCAATTTATCTGTATAGCGTAACTGATCGGGAGCTAATGTTTCGTAATTTTTAAACGGTATAGAGTGCTTGTGTATGTATGCAAGCTTATTTAAATTGAATTTTGTTGTATTCAGTACCGTACATTTTTTAATCTCTTCCCATAACTGAGAAGAGGTCAAGTAAGTTTGTTGATAGTCGAACACGACATGTGGATCAACTTTAACCGTATCTTGTAATAGTGCATGCACAGCTAAATCAAACATTGTATTAACGTGGTGCGTTTCTAACATGGTTAACGTTGTTTCAATATGATATATCACGTTAGGGTAATGATTGATATTTTCGATCCAATCATTAAAGGTAATAGTTTCCTGCGCAAAATAGCGACAATCATTTTGATATAAGCCGTTAACAGTATAATCAGCAACAATGTTAGATTGATCTAACGTTACATTATTCAACATTTCTGGATAAATATGTATGAAGTCATCTACAAGAATAAAGTGAGTATAACCTTCTTGTAATGTTTTATTTAAATGCATAGTTAAATCTTGCCAGATATTTAAATTTAATTGTTTAATCATAAAATCCCTCTACTTATCATAATTGAACTCAATTTTATCATGTAGGAGCTTAGAGATAAACTTTGAGTTATATAAAGACACTAAAATCATTGAATATAACAGTAATGATAAAATAGTGTTATTTAAGTATTTATAAGCTGATACAACAAGTAAGTAACATAAACTAGAGCCTGACATATTCATTATTTCAGGCTCTATATATTATTATATATAATGTTTAATTTGTTAAAAGGACGCAAAGTGGTTATTGACATATAAGGCTGAAATTATTCTGTTAACGTCTTTTAGTTTAGCTAATAAATTAGTGTTTTAACATAGTTGAAAATCGTGTGTAAATAGCATCAGGTGAATATTGCTCAACAGTCTCATAGCCATGTTTGATAATCGTATTGTATTTAAATTCTTGATTTAACAGACGTTGAATTTTAAAGGCTAATGCTTTAATATCTCCATGTTCAACTAAATAACCATTGATGTTATTTTTTATAATTGAATCAGGTCCTGCAATGCCATCAAAACTTATAACAATACTGCTTTGGTTCATTGCCTCAAGGATTACCATCCCGAAGCCTTCATTACGTGAAGGTATAATGGTTAGTTCACTTTCGGCCAATTTGGTTGATAAGGATTGTGTAGTATCAAATATCGATACAATATCATCCAGTTGATGCTGTGAAATAAGTTGTTCAAGTTGTTTCCTTTGTTGTCCGCTACCATAAATGTGTACACGATAGTTAAATTGGCGTATGACATCTTGAATAATTTGAATACTGTTGATTAATAGGTCGAACCCTTTTTCGTATTCTAAACGGCCAGCAGCTAAAATAATTTTGTCTTTAGGTAAATCTAGCCTTTGTTCATTTAGAACATTAGGTACAACAAACACAGGAGTTTGGACGACATTTTGATAACGTTGTTGGTCGACAGATGTCAATGTGGTAATTTTATCTAGAGATCGGTAAGCTTCAATGATTTCTTGTTGATACGCTGTAGGATGCGCATCAAAGTTCATATGTTCCATGCCAACCTTCGTTACATTGTAAGGTCCGTAGCGGGCAATTAATATATTAAAGCTTGCACGCGTACCAATTAAAACATCACAATCGACCGTTTTGATAGCGTGAATCATTTTACGTTCGATATAACTTGAAAATTGGTTTAGGCCAGGTTCATGTCTGGATAATACTTTAGGTTTTAAAAATTTTGTATATTTACGTACTCTATTAAAAATGGCGCTTTTCAAGTTGGAACGAATGTGTGTATAGTCAATCAATGTTTGAATTTTGATATCTGGGTGTAATTCAAAGTATGGCATCTCCTTTGATTTGAAGACAGAAATAATAGTGACGGGATGGCCTTTGTTAGCTAGTACATTCGCCAATTCTGAAATTGACTTTACTGTACCACCCATAGCAAAAATATTATGCATGAAAAATGTGATTGATTGCACTTGGAAACCTCCAAATATTATATAAATGATAAATAGTTAACTTTAATTATATGTAAAGTTGTAAGTGGTTGCAATGTAATCGATGTGCGGGACCACGCATTTTAGCAGAAAATTTATATACAAATAATGACAGAAAAATTTTTATTTTCAAATAGATTGTGCTTTTGGGCTTTTTTCATCAGTTAATTATGTATATAATTAAGGGAGTTGGTTTAATCTTCATTATTGTAAGTATTAACTAGAGTTTCAGAATACAATGATGAAAAGTAAGTTAATTCATACGTTATAGAAAGCGTTTTATCGTGTAAACCATATTACATATTCGTGATACAGTCGATAGATAAGGATAACTTTCTATAAACATATTTAAAGGGGGACTGTATTTGTTATGAGTACACAACATAGCAAAACAGATGTCATCTTAATTGGTGGCGGAATCATGAGTGCAACATTAGGTACAATATTAAAATCATTGTCACCTGATAAAAGTTTTAAAATGTTTGAAAGGTTATCAACACCAGCTCAAGAAAGCTCTAATGCTTGGAATAATGCAGGAACAGGGCATTCAGCATTATGTGAATTAAACTATACCAAAGAAAATAAAGATGGCTCTATAGATATTACAAAAGCTATTAAAATAAATGAGCAATTCCAAATTTCTAAACAATTTTGGAGTTTTTTAGTAAAAGATGGTCAGTTAGGTTCACCTGAAGGGTTTATTAAACCTGTGCCGCATATGAGTTTTGTACAAGGCGTTAAAAATGTAGAGTTTTTAAAAAAACGTGTAGATAGACTTAATAAAAATATCCTATTTAGTAATATGGAAATTACAGATGATAAAGACAAAATCGCTGAATGGGCGCCATTAATGATGGAAGGCCGTACGTCTAACATTCCAATGGCTATTTCATATGATAAAACAGGTACAGACGTTAACTTTAGTAATTTAACTAACAAACTGTTCGATAACTTAGAAAAACAAAATGTAGAATTAAATTATAACCATGAAGTAGAAGATTTAAAACAAAGAAAAGATGGTAAATGGGAAGTTAAAGTTAAAGATTTAACGACTGGTGAAGTCAAAATAGTAGAAAGTAAGTTTGTTTTCATCGGTGCAGGTGGCGCAAGTTTACCACTTTTACAAAAGACAGGCATAAAAGAATCTAAGCATATTGGTGGTTTCCCAGTAAGTGGACTTTTCTTAGTATGTACTAAAGAAGAAATTACTAAAAAACATAATGCCAAAGTGTATGGTAAAGCATCTGTTGGTGCGCCACCAATGTCGGTGCCACATTTAGATACACGTTATATTGATGGCAAACGTACATTGTTATTTGGACCATTTGCTGGTTTTTCTCCGAAGTTCCTAAAAACTGGGTCTAATATGGATTTAGTAAAATCAGTTAAACCTAATAACTTGATTACGATGTTGTCTGCAGGAGTTAAAGAAATAAATTTAACTAAGTATCTTATTTCTCAATTAACTTTATCAAATGAAGAACGCATGGAAGAATTACGTACCTTTGTACCTGATGCTAATAGCGAAGATTGGCATGTAGTTGTTGCCGGTCAACGAGTTCAAGTAATAAAAGATACTGAGACTGGTAAAGGGACTTTACAATTTGGTACCGAGCTTGTGACTTCTGAAGATGGTACGTTATCTGCATTATTAGGCGCTTCACCAGGTGCCTCTACAGCTGTAGACATTATGCTAGATTTATTACAAAAATGTTATAAAGATGAGTTTAAGCAATGGGAAGGTAAAATTAAAGAAATGATTCCTTCTTATGGTCAACGTCTGACAGATAACGAAGATTTATATAAAGAAATTAATGAAGAAATTAAAAAATATTTAAAAGTTGACTAATGTTATAGTAATACTTTTTATATAATCAAATTAAGCCTGCACGTTGTCTATGATCGACACGTGCAGGCTTTCTGTGTAATGTTAATTATTATTGTCTAATGGTAATTTGATAGTAAAGACGGTACCTTTTTCATAAGTACTGTCAACAGTAACTTGGCCTTGATGTAATTCGACAATTGTTTTTACAATCGCTAAACCTAAACCGTTACTATTGTCATATTCACTTATTTTATAAAAGCGTTCAAAAATATGTTGTTGTGTCATTTGAGACATTGGTTCTCCTTCATTTTGTATCATGAAAGTAATATTTTCGCTATCTTGATGGAGCATAATATCAATCGCACCATCTTTAGGTGAATATTTAATGGCATTGGTAATTAAATTTTGGAAGGCTTGGTGTAGTAGCCGACGATTACCAGTATATGATACAGCTTCAAAATCTGAGAGAATAATTAAGTCTTTTTCATTTGCACTATATTGTTCGTGACGTATTATTTCAGTTAATAATTGATTTATTTGAATTGCATCATTAAATTTTAAATGTACATTGTTATCTAATTCTGACAGAAGCAACAATGCTTTAGTCAAATCACTTAATTGCGTAGTGATTTGGTAAATATCATCTATATATTGATGTTGTGCAGTTGTAGTTTTAGCATGCTTCATTTTATCTAGTAAATGATGGATATGTGTTAGAGGTGTCTTAATTTCATGAGACACATTTTGCACAAAGTGTTGTCGCATATCATCTAATTGTTTGAGTGATTGACGCATAGTATCGAAACGATACTGTAGTGTACCTAATTCATCTTTACGTGTGATTTCAGTAGGTGTGTCAAAATCTCCATGCATCATACGTTCTGTGGAGCGCTTCAGCTGTTGTATAGGTTTTACAATGGCATTAGTAGATAAAATAACAAGCGTGATTGAAATAACAAGTAGCAATGTAATTAACAGTGCTAAAAATATACGAAATTCGCTAAAGGTTTGTCCAATATCTGGTCTCATAAATACTGCTACTTTTTCGCCATCGGAATGAAATGGCACGCCAACAGTATTTGACGTCACATTTTCAAAAAAACCTGTAATAAATGGTTGGAAGGGTTGATTTTTAATACCATGGAAAGGTTTGTCTGCTAATACTTGTTGTACAGCGGATTGTGAAATATTGTCTTCTCTAAAAGGTGTACCGTAAAATGATTTTTTTCCAGAGGTTGTGACTGTCATTACTTGATAATTCATTTCACCCATATGTGTAAAATATTGATCTAATGAGGTGACGTTAGATTCAGATTGATAATTTTTCGCTTCTTTAAGTGTGCGCATAATTTTAGCATCATTGTTTTCCTTTAAATAGAGATGATAGTAAACATTAGTAATTAGAAAACTCATAATGGCACTGAATAGTAAAACAACGATAGTATAAATTGCTATACGTGTATATAAAGATTTAAACATAGTCATCCACCTTATAACCGAGTCCTCTTACTGTAATGATGTTAACTGAAGAATTGAGTCTTTCTAGTCTCTTACGAAGCCTCTTAACATGCACATCTACTGTCCGTTCATCACCTTCATAATCAAAGCCCCATATTTTTTCTATTAACGCATCTCTGCTAAATACTTGTTTAGGGTTAGCAGCTAAAGTATAAAGCAATTGAAATTCTTTATTAGGTAAATTCATTGTCTTTCCTTCAACTTGAATTTCTAGATAAGCTTGATTAAGCAATAAATTACCTACAATAATTTCATTGTTTGTATTGATGTTGTATCTTCGTAATATCGCTCTGATTCGAAAAATTAACTCTTTTATTTCAAATGGTTTCGTAACATAATCATCGGTACCTGTTAAAAAGGCTTTTTCTTTATCGCTTAAAGCATCTCGTGCAGTGAGCATAATAACAGGCAACTGATAGTCATCTTTTAATATTTGACATAGTTCAAATCCATTCATGCCTTCCATCAT
Organism: Staphylococcus sp. GDY8P72P; assembly: GCF_016890655.1. NCBI lineage: Bacteria > Bacillati > Bacillota > Bacilli > Caryophanales > Staphylococcaceae > Staphylococcus > Staphylococcus sp. GDY8P72P. Next base: position 62,605 of record NZ_JAFEQJ010000001.1, read on the forward strand.
AACGTCGACAACAGCAATATCTATTTGATTATCCATTAAGTACGAAAGTGCTGTTTCAGCACTTGGTTTCGTTACTGTATGTAAACCTTCTCTATCTAAGTGGTTTGAGACATATTGTAGGATTTTTGGATCATCATCGACAATTAAACACGTAGTCATACTATGTCACTCCTTCTAATTTATTTTCATTATACATATTATATCTGTAATTAACCAAATAAAATTCTAATCACTTATTAAAAAGAAACAAGGTGAATAAAAATTTATTAAGAAGTCATAAAAGTTCATATTGAGTTCATAAAGGCATCATACAATACAATTAATCAATTTGAACAGGGAGTGAGTAAGTAATGAAACTAGCATGGGCGGAAATGAAATTTTATAAATTTCGTTTTATTTTAATTATGCTTATCATATTACTATTGAGTATTATGGTGTTATTTATTAGTGGATTAGCACAAGGATTAGCAAGAGAAAATGTTTCGATGTTAGACAATGTAAATGCAGAAAAGTATGTTATGCAGGATAGTAAACAACCTCAAATAGAAAAATCACTATTGAAAGATTCACAGCAAGAAAAGATAGAAAAAATTACGCAGTCAGAACCGATGCAGTTAGCAGGTCAAACATTAAAACTAAAAAATGAAGATGAAGATGTCATGATGATTAATACTGTGAAAGATCATAAACCTGAATTAGAACAGGGCCACTATCCAAAAAAGAAAAGTGACATTGCCATAAATAAAAAGTTAACGGCTGATGGTCTCACTGTAGGTGATACTGTTACAACAAAAGATGGTAATAAATTAACGATTAGTGGTGTACTTACAGATACAATGCACTCACATAGTTCAGTAGTGATGATGTCAGATGCTGGTTTTGAATCGTTAAATAATCAAGTGTCTACGATTTATCCAGTTACTGATTTATCAGATAATAAAGCACAACAGTTAGAAAACATTTCAGGTGTCAACATTTATAGTGAACAAGACATTACCGATGAAATTCCAAGTTATCAAGCTGAACAAGCACCATTGAATATGATGATCGTAAGTTTATATGTAATTACTGCGATTGTGTTAAGCGCATTTTTCTACGTTATGACAATTCAAAAAATATCAGAGATAGGTATTTTAAAAGCAATAGGGATCAAAACACGTCACTTATTAAGCGCGCTTGTATTCCAAATTTTATTAACTACTATGATTGGCGTAATTATAGCAATCGCTATTATCAGTTTATTATCGATAGTAATGCCTGTATCGATGCCGTTCCACATTACTACATTTAATTTATTGCTCGTGACTATTATCTTTATTGTAGTCGCTATGATAGGAGCTATATTATCGTTTATTAAATTATTTAAAGTTGATCCAATTGAAGCTATAGGAGGTGGAGAATAATGACTTTAGAAATACAAAATATTACAAAATCCTTTGGCCGAGGACAAGCGGAAACACAAGTGTTGAAAGGGATTGATTTTAACGTCGATAATGGAGAATTTGTTATTTTAAAAGGTGCTTCAGGTTCAGGTAAAACTACATTATTAACTATCCTAGGTGGTTTGTTAACAGCTAATGACGGACAGATTTTATATAATAATGCACCATTATTTTCAGCTCAAAGTAAACCAGCAGCATTACGTTTAACAGAGATAGGTTTTATCTTCCAATCAGCACATTTGGTACCATATTTAAAAGTGCAAGATCAGCTCATAACTATTGGTGTTGAAGCGGGTATGACGAAAAAAGAAGCTCGAACTAAAGCTGAAATGTTGCTCAATCGTATAGGTCTAAATCACAGACTAGATGTCTTTCCTCATATGTTATCTGGTGGAGAAAAGCAACGTGTAGCTATTATGCGTGCCTTTATGAATAATCCTAAAATTATTTTAGCAGACGAACCTACAGCTAGTTTAGACGCTGCGCGTGCGACGGAAGTAGTTGAGATGTTTAAAAAGCAAGTGAAAGACGAGCAAATGATTGCTATTATGATAACCCATGATAATAGATTATTAGAATATGCAGATAGAATAATAGAACTAGAAGATGGGAAAATAGTACAACAATAAAATAAAAGCAAAAAATAGGCGACAGTTATGCAATAAGAACTGTCGCCTAAGTTGTGTTATAAATAACTTGGAATTTGCCAAAATGAGATAATACAAATAAAAAAGAGTATCGCGAAATACACTGTTAATAGTAAGCGGTATTGATACATTAAACCTAAAAAATCTCTAATTAATGCAATTTCTAAAAAATGATAGGGCGTGGTACTACCTAAGCCAGTCATGCGAACATTTAAAATTTGTCCAAAACGCAATGCTCTAAGCACATGAAATTGACTCGTTACACAAACAACTTGCGCTTGTCTCGGTATATATGTCGCTAATAAGTCTTTAGTGTTTTTAATATTTTCAAATGTATTGGTAGATTGATATTCCATAATAATTTGTTGTTCAGGTACCCCGTTAGCGATTAAGTAGCGTTTCATGGCTAATGATTCTGGTATTGGTTCGTCTGGACCTTGACCGCCACTCACAATCATCGTGGCATCACTATTGTTGTTAAACAATACCAAAGCTTTATCCAATCGTTTGGCTAACATTGGCGTAACTTCCTCAGTAAAAATGCCAGCGCCAAGTGTTAGAATCACATCATAATGTACATTGTTCGAACGAGTGGCATAAGCAGATGACCATGTAGCATAACAAACAAAGGTGAATAAGGCACTAAAAGCGATAGCTGCTAACCACAGAAAGATAATATTAATACCAATTGGCATTAAACTAATATAGGCACAAGCCAATGTTATTACAATAAGTTTAACACCACGCTTATATAAGCGCTTCATAAAGCGAAGACTAATATCATTGTTAAATAAATGGCGATGCTTCAAATGTATTAGTATAACACCTAGAATCAACACGATAATCAAATCGATTGGGATATGATGGCGACCAATATGGTAGATGATTACACAGTAACCTAGTATAACAATGGAAATATATGCATTTAGTGATAACAGTATCGTTTGGTTAAAAAACAAACTGATGTAAGCTATAAAAATAAAGAAACACAAAATGATAGTTAATAAATCCATACAGCACCTCAAATAGTTAATCTATTATACTAAATGTAGAGGATTGAAATTAAATTAGCAACTACAATCTGTTAAATAATAAGTAATATTTATGATGACTGCAATAAAGTTATTGGAATATAATATAATTTTGAACATAATGGTTTTTAATCTTTTATCTAGTGATATTTATTGATATTATTAGGGTAATAAGTAAAAGACTATAAAGTGCTAGAAAAAAGACAATTCTAGATATTGTATAGCTTAGAGGTGCAGGACATGGTAAAAAACTTAAGAAATCATATTGATTTTATGGGTATGTTTATAGACGATGTGAATACTTTAGTAGCAAAATTACTCAGAGATTTAAGAGCGGAATATAACATATCGAAAGAACAAGCAAATGTCATTTTAATGCTTGAAAATGAGAGAGCAATGACATTAACAGAAATAACTGAAAAGCAAGGAGTGAATAAGGCAGCTGTAAGTAGACGGATTAAAAAATTAATCCAATCTGATTTAGTAGAATGGGACAAAACAGAAACACATGCTGATCAGCGCCTGAAGTATATTAAATTGACCGATAAAGGCCAACAATTTAATAGTGAGTGTAAATCAATAGTAAGCAACATCGTGAGTGATATGCTATCTGATTTATCTGAAGAACAGATTGAACAAGCACGCTATGTATTAGAGATTATTGATCATAGATTGAAAAATTTTAATATTAACAATTCCTAATATGCATAATAAAAGCCTACACTTCATTGAAGTGTAGGCTTTTATTAAATTTATTTTTTCTTACTTTCTTTGGTTTTAAATGGCCACCAGTTTCCTTTGCCGAATGATTTGGCTATGGAAGGTATAAATAGTGGTAACATTAAAATGTTATATAATAGTAGACCGACAATGACAACTGTTGCAATTTGCATTAATGTCATAGCACCTGAAGAATAAAGAGCAGCTATGGTACCAACTAAAATGAGACAGGCAGTCATAATTACTGTACCCATTTTGCGCATGGCGATTAATAATGCAGCGACGATACCTTGGTAAGCTTCTTCAGAGAAGCGATTGACTAAGAATATTGCATAGTCAACACCTAGAGCCATTAGTACTACAAAGCTAAAGAATGGTACGACTAATAATAAACCACCTAATCCAAGTATATTGTCAAAGATAATATTTGCTATACCAATTGATGCATAATATGTGATTAGAATGGAAGCAATCATGTAAATTGGCATAATAATAGAGCGTTGGAATACAAGTAATACAACAAATAAGAAAATAGTAATTAACACAATAGCTTTAGTCATGTCATTATCAATAGTAGTCTGTAAATCTTTGTTTTCAGCAGACGTACCACCAATTTCTATTTGACTATCGTTAAAGCTAGTACCTTTTACTTGATTTGTTACAGACTGTTCAACTTTCTCCACTGTATTCATAGCCTTTTTGGAGAAAGGATCGTCACTTAATTCTACATTAAGTAATACAATATTGCCGTCATCCTCACTATATTGATTAACAGATTGTTTTAATTCAGAATCTTGCAGCATATCTTTTGTAATATACATGCCCGATTCATCAACTGATTTATCATTGGCCATATCTTCCATTCGTTGTTGTATTTGTTCTTGACCAGATTGTACTTGAGATAGGCCTTGAGACATTTGGGCAGATTGACCTTGACCTGATTGTTGCGCACTGTTTAAACCAGTATTAACTTGATTAATGCCATCATTAGCTTGTGATAATTGTTGCTGCATTTGGTCAAGTTGATACGTTGTTGTAAGTTGTTCAATAGGGTTACCAGTAGGACGTGTAATCGTGTTTACTCCGTCGACACCTTCAATTTTTTCCAGTGATTTCGCTAATGTTTCAACGTCACTGACGCCGTTTTCTGTTGTCAGTTTTTTATCGTCTTTTATAGCGATTTGAACCGGAAATGCTTGGCCCACACTAAAGTCATCTTTAATGATGTTGATAGCTTTAATTGAGTCGTATTCATCGCTAATTTCATTAGTATTATCATAAGTAATATTATTAGGGGCGAATACGATGATCGGTATTAAAATAATTAAAACTAAGACCAATGCTAAAAATGGTTTTTTTGTAGTGAAATTACCTAATTTGCCCCAAAGTGCACTATCTTTATGACCAGCTGTATTTTTACTTGGCCAAAATACTTTACCACCGATTACTAATAACAAGGTTGGTAAGAGTGTAAACAACACAATCATTAAGCATAATACACCGACCGCAATACCGACTGCAGATTTAAATAAACTAAATTCAACAAAGAACAGTGCTGCAAAGCCAACTAAAACGGTAATTGCACAAATAAGAATTGTACGTCCTCCGTTTTTAAATGTATTAAGTACAGCATCAAAATTACTTTGATCTTTGCCTAATTCTTCTTTATATCTATTGAGTAATAAAATACAGTAATCTGTACCTATACCAAAGAGTAGTGCAACTAAAAATGGTTGAATATAAATTGACACTGGGAAGTCAGCGTATTTCACTAATAATGCAATGATGCCTTGTGAAAATATATAAGATAATCCAACTAATAATAGTGGCACAAATGGTGTTACTACAGAGCGAAAGACTAAGAATAAAATACCTAAAATAAGTATTACGGTTATAACTTCAGTTGTTTTTAACCCTTCATTAATACTCGTGTTAATTTGGTCTTGGATGTTATTTGTACCTGTTAAATAGGAACCTTTGAAAGAATGATTAATGTCATCAATATCTTTTGAAGCTTCTAATGATTTGTCTTTATTGGCAGAAGTTTCGATTGGAATCATGATAGATTTTTTATCTTCTGAAACTAACTTATCTTCAATCGCTGAGTTATCAAATGGCGAAATAACACTTTTTACACCATTTACGTTTTCAATTTTTGATATGTAAGATTTTAACTTCTTCTCATCTTGATTATCCAACTTATTATCTAATTGAACAACCGCACTAATACTATTAGAATCAGCATTAACATCTTTAAGTATTTGTTTGTATTGTTGAGATGTAGTGTCTTTTGGTGGAATGATTTCACCTTTATCAGCTGCTAATTGGGCTAAATTCGGTGAAAATATTAACGAACAAGCAACAGCAATAATAACAATAATGGATATTAACCATTTGAACTTCAATATCGTCTTCATAATAACCTCCTTAGTATTACTAACACTTAAAATATACTATTTTTGGTTGATGACAGTCAACTAAGTGAGCTTTTATAAAATATTAATATATTGTAAATAGATATTAGACTAAATAAGTATTTCAAATACAACTAATACTTTATATAATAAAGAAGGTTATAGTTATAACGAAATAGACGTAAAAATTAGGATGTTATTCGTTCATATATATTGTTTCATTGTAAATTATGTTAAAATAACGTGATAGTGCGAAATGTAGAAGTAGAGGTGATAAGATGCAAAACTGTCCAAAATGTGGAGAAACGGTAAATACAGTTAACAAAGTATGCCCGTATTGTGGACAATCGTTAAGGAGTAGACCTTCTAACAATAAAAAACGAGCAACCCGACAAAATAATAAAACATTAAATAATAAAGTTCGCAAAATCATCCCATGGGGTATTGCATTATTTATCATCATATTATTGATTATCATATTCTTTTTACTTAAGAATTTTAATTCTCCTGAAGCTCAAGCTGATTTATTAGTTAATGCGATAGATAATAACGATACACAAAAAGTATCCTCTGTATTAAGTACTCAAAATAATAATGTAGATGAAGACGAAGCAACAGCTTACATAAAGTATATAAAAGAAGAAGTAGGCATGAAAAACTTTGCGGAAAGTATACATGATAAAATATCCAAACTAAATGAAGGTGATAGTCAAGTTTCGAATTATGTTACTGCGCGTAACAGTGAAAAAGTATTGAAAATCACCAAAAATGGTACACGTTTTTTCCTCTTTAACAATATGAATTTTACTGCTCCTACTAAAGAAGCAATTGTAAAACCCAAATTTGATGCTACGTATAAATTTAGATCAAATGATAAACAACGTACAGTTACTGCTGATAAAAATCAAGCAACATCATTAGGGAAATTTATCCCGGGAGATTATAGTATTGAAGCTAAAAGAGAAACGGAAAATGGTCAATTTAGCGGTGAGTTGAAATTTAATTTTAATGATAGTAATAATGAAACGGTTGATGTAAATCAATCCTTTAATGAAGCATATTTACGTTTTAACCTCAATGGTGCAGATAATCTTGATAAAGATACGATTAAAGTGAAAATAAATGATAAATCATTTGATTATGACAATTCTAAAGCTTATGGTCCATATCCAAAAACAAAACAAATCACAGTGAAAGCGGTCGGGGAAGCGAAGAAAAAAGAATTTAGTTCTGACGAAACGACAATTCAAACAGATAACTTAAAAGACAATACAACTGTATCTATTAATTTTGATGAAGAAGAAATTGATAAATATGTGAAAAAGAAAGAAAAAGAAGAGAATAGCTTCCGAAATAAAATAACTAATTTTTTTAGTGACTACACACCTGCATTAAATACAGCATATACACAAAATAATTTTGATATGGTGTCAGAGTTTGTCAAAAAAGGATCATCTAACTATAAAGCAACTAAAAACGGAATAAGTTCAAATCAATATAGATTTTTCCAAATTCCGCAAATTTCTGAAATAGTTAGGTTAGACGATAAATTTTATGTTACTGGTTACGCCTTGAAACGTGATGGACAATATGGTGAAGTGAATTATGTCCTCGAGGGTACATCTAAAGGTGATGACTTACAAGTGATAAATTATAGCGAATAATTAGAGGCTGGAATAATGTTATTCCAGCCTCTTTATAGTATCGAGATGGTTAGCAAGTATACCTAGTGTAATTCAATTGTTATAATAATAAAGGTTATTTATTACGCTACCATTTTAATCTGCCTAACTGTTCTATATAATAATAGTATTACATGCTTAGGAGATTACATTATGTCTGAAAATAAACAAAGTAATTCGCTTATTTTTATTGTTATATTAGGAGCTTTAACGGCTATCGGTGCATTATCGATTGATATGTTTTTACCGGGCTTACCTGAATTACAAAATGATTTTGGAACGACAACATCAAATGCTCAGTTGACTTTATCTTTTTTTATGGTTGGGTTAGCACTAGGTAATTTATTTGTAGGTCCTTTATCGGATTCACTAGGCAGAAAAAAACCATTACTCATTACAATGGCTTTGTTTACAATTGCTAGTGTAGCGATAGTATTTACTACAAATATTGGGGTAATGATATTCTTGCGTTTCGTACAAGGGTGTTGTGGAGGAGCTGGAGCAGTTATTTCACGTGCTATTTCAAGTGATTTATATAGTGGGAAGCAACTCACTAAATTTTTAGCAATACTTATGTTAGTTAATGGAGTGGCACCTGTATTAGCACCTGCACTTGGTGGCATCGTGTTAACATTTGCTACATGGCGTATGATATTTATCATCTTAACAGTCTTTGGCTTAGTTATGTGCGTAGGGATAGTGTGTTATATTAAAGAATCACTGACGACTGAGCAGAGAACACCAGCTAATTTAGGTTCTATTTTTTATAACTTTAAACAATTATTAGCCAAACCCAAATTTGTATTACCTATGTTAATACAAGGTTTTACATTTATATTTTTATTTAGCTATATTTCAGCATCACCTTTTATTGCACAGCGTATTTATAATATGAATGCTTTACAATTTAGTTGGATGTTTGCGACTGTGGGCATAACATTGATAATTTCGAGTCAATTAACCGGGAAGCTAGTTGATTATTTCGCTAGACAGACACTGTTTAGAGCGTTGACAGTAATTCAAATTGTTGGTGTGCTCGGGATTGGTATAACTTTACTCAATCATCTGCCTTTATATATGTTAATAATTGGATTTATTATATTAGTTGCACCAGTGACAGGTATTGCGACATTAGGTTTTTCTATTGCTATGGATGAGCGTTCAGGTGGTAGTGGTAGTGCATCTAGTTTATTAGGGCTCGTACAATATTTATTCGGTGGTTTAGTTGCCCCGTTAGTAGGAATAATGGGAGAAGATAGTTATCTACCGTATCTTGTTATTATAAGTATTACAGCAATAGGATTGATAATATTACAAATAATTAATTACCGAGTATTTCGTTAATACATAATGATTTCAATTCCATATTATTAGGGTGTTAGGTTTTTATGGAAGTTAAAAATGAATTGCAAAATGGGAGTGGGACAGAAATCTGA
>NZ_JAFEQJ010000001.1:72027-75984 GCF_016890655.1 Staphylococcus sp. GDY8P72P
AGTCAGCTACTGCCAATAAGGAAAGAGACTAGGACAAATCAATGATGTTCTAGCCTCCATAACGTAGACAAATCCTTTGCATTAATTTGCGAAGAGTTTGTTTATTTTTTATTTATATAGTTTTGTCAAAATAGTAGTGCTTTTTCGTATATTTACGTTAGTAGGAGATAATGTCGACCTATCGAATCATCTGATACATAATAACCTATATCCTGTTGACAGTGATTTATGCCGACTCCTGTGGGTAAAGCACTAGCTGAAGACTACAGGCTGAGGCAGTGCCCACGGAAAGCGTGCATAAAAACTGCCAATATGAAAAAAGACTAAGACAATCAATATTGTCTCAGCCTCATTTTTTAGTAAGTAATAAAAAACAAACACTAAATAATATTAGCGTTGTAATTTAATGGTATTGGCTAATAAAATTTGTGCTAATTGATCTTCTGATTCAGTGCAGCCTTCTTTGATCCAAAAATATATAATACCTAATTGACCGCCTATCGTATAGATAACAAACTGCTTCTTATTATAAATGCTGTCTTGTAAATCGAGAATTTCTTTATAAGATGACTTTGTAGCCGCTACATAATCTGAAAATAAGGATTTGTTGGGATAGGTTACTAAAATTGCATGAAAGTATCCATAGTTTCGTTTAATGTACGTTAAAATAATTTTAAAAAACTTGTAGATTTTTGCTTGGCTGTAATTAGCTTGAAGAAAGCTACTCAAAAGAGAGGTTAATAAGGTTTTATATTTAGTTAGATGATATTGTTGTATTTTGGAAATTAAGTCATATTTATCTAAAAAATAATCGTAAAATGTAGTTCTGTTGACACCACTATATGCACAAATCATTTTAATTGTTATTTCTTCAAATGGATGTTCCTCAAGTAAAATAATCATATTACGTATGATTTTATACTTAGCTTTTTGTTTCATATGGACACCTACGTTATCTAGTTTAAAACAGCCGACACATTTTATAGAAGTGTTGGTGTTTTTTTAATTCATATGTCTCTATAATATATAAAGTGAATTTTAAAAGCAAACAGGAGGAAAAGAGTAATGAAGAAAATGATATTGATTAATGTCATTACTATTGTTGTATTGGTAATTATAGGAGTAGTTGGATTCCATTTCTATAATCAAGCAACAAGTTACGTAACTACAGAGAACGCTAAAGTTGATGGAGATCAAATTAAGATTTCTGCACCAGCTAATGGTAAAATTGAGTCGTTCGATGTTAAAAATAATGACAAATTAGAAAAAGGCGATAAAGTCGCTGAAATTGCAGCAAAAGGTGAAGATGGTCAAGCTCAAAATACGAGTATTACAATGCCTCAAGATGGTACTATTGTGAAAAAAGATGCTCTTAAAGGTGCTATGGCACAAGCTGGAACACCAATTGCTTATGCGTATAATTTAGATGAGTTAAATGTGACTGCTAATGTCGATGAAAAAGATATTGCAGATGTTGAAGAAGGAAAAGATGTAAATATTAAGCTTGATGGTGAAGATGCTGAACTTAAAGGTAAAGTGGAAGAAGTTGGCAAAGCTACTGCCTCTAGTTTTTCATTAATGCCTTCATCAAACAGTGATGGTAACTATACAAAAGTTTCACAAGTTGTACCTGTGAAAATTTCATTAGATTCTAAACCATCTAAAAATGTTGTTCCAGGAATGAACGCTGAAGTTAAAATTCATAAAAATTAAGGAGGTCTAATCATGACAATGACCTTCATTATCGTTTATGTAGTCATAGCGCTCATTCTTGTTGGTTTGGTAAACCTGTTTATGTCAAAACGTAAACGGAAAATGAAAACCCAACGTACGGAACAAACATTAAGTGAAAATGATACATCACATCAAAGTTATCAATCTAAATTTAATATAAGAGACACAGATGAAACATCAGAAGCTAATGATGCTAATGCAATTTCAGAAGAGAATGGTAAGCTTAACATTTCTAATAATTCTGATGAAACTGAGGCTCTTACAAGTGATCAGAATGCTGTTACTCAGCATGAAGAATCACATACGCAAGAGGAAGAAATTAACGAAAAGTTAAAACAAAAGCATAGTGCATTTATGTTTGGTAAAGGTACGTCCCAAGGAAAAGTCTTAATTGCAATGATTTTTGGGATGTTTATAGCAATTTTAAATCAAACCTTGCTCAATGTGGCATTACCTAAAATTAATACTGATTTTAATATTTCAGCTAATACAGGACAATGGTTGATGACAGGGTTTATGTTAGTAAATGGTATTTTAATACCAATAAGTGCGTTCCTATTCAATAAATATTCATATCGTAAACTATTTCTAGTTGCGATGACTCTGTTTACTTTAGGTTCACTTGTCTGTGGTATTTCTGGTTCATTTACTATAATGATGGTAGGGAGAGTATTACAAGCTATTGGTGCAGGTATCTTAATGCCTTTAGGGACTAATGTTTTTATGACAATATTCCCACCAGAAAAACGTGGCGCAGCAATGGGGACATTAGGAATTGCAATGATTCTTGCTCCAGCTATTGGTCCAACGTTATCTGGTTATATCGTTGAAAACTACCATTGGAATATTATGTTTTACGGTATGTTTATTATTGGTTTGATTTCTCTCGCAATAGCCTATATATGGTTTAGAGTTTATCAAGTTACAACTAATCCTAAAGCAGATATCCCAGGTATAATATTTAGTACTATTGGTTTTGGTTCTTTACTATATGGTTTCAGTGAAGCTGGTAATAATAGTTGGACCGCGCCATCAGTAGTAATTACTTTACTTTTAGGTGTCGTATTTATTGTGGCATTTGTGATTCGCGAATTGACTATGCGTGTACCAATGTTGAATTTAGAAGTATTAAAATATTCTGGATTTACATTGACGACAATAATCAATATGATTGTAACAATGAGTTTGTTTGGTGGAATGATTTTATTACCACTATATTTACAAAATTTAAGAGGATTTACCCCATTACAATCAGGACTATTGCTATTACCTGGTGCTCTTATTATGGGCTTTATGGGTCCGATAGCAGGTCGTTTACTTGATACAATAGGTATTAAACCATTGGCACTTATTGGTACTGGTATTATGACGTATGCCACTTGGGAATTAACAAAACTAAATATGAATACAACATATAGTCATTTGATGGTTATTTATATTATACGTTCATTTGGTATGAGTTTTATAATGATGCCTATCATGACAGCGGGTATGAATTCATTGCCACAACGATTAATTTCGCATGGTAATGCATTGTCGAATACGTTACGTCAATTGGCAGGGTCAATTGGTACAGCGTTACTTGTTACTGTTATGTCAACGCAAACAACACAATATGTTTCGACATATTCACAAGATTTAGATAAAACCAATCCATTTATTAAAGATCGCTTACAAGAGATGGCTCAAGCAATGGGTGGCGAACAAATGGCAACACAGAAAATACTAGAATTTGTTCAAAAACTGGCATCTATAAATGGTGTGAATAGTGCATTCTTAGTTGCGACAGCATTAAGTGCATTAGCGTTTATTTTAAGTTTATTCTTACGAGGTAAAGAACACTATATTTCTAAAGAATAAAAAGTGAGATTAAAAAAACCGAGACAGAACGTCCCAGCTTTAGACTGTCGACAAAGTCTTTGACTTTGTTGGCAGTTTTTTTTGTGCACGCTTTCCGCGGGCACTGCCTCAGCCTGTAGTCTTCGGCTAGCGCTATTCCCGCAGGAGTCGGCCCAAATCACTGCCAATATTATACGGAAGATATTATAATTTATATAAATTAAACAGAGAAATTAAAAAATTTTCCATGGAGACTACGCTAATTTGTGATGCCATAAATCTAAAAAATAGCAATGTGGTTAGTAAAAGAATCAGTACTATTTTGAAAAAATTATATAAATAGAAAATAAACAACCCCTTCGCAAATTAGGCGCTGAACCCTTA
>NZ_JAFEQJ010000010.1:0-2991 GCF_016890655.1 Staphylococcus sp. GDY8P72P
GCATAAGTGCGCCCTTACGGGATTTAACTAGATTATAACGACGAAAAATAGACCTGTAAAGCAATAACAGTTGGGTCTACTTTGTCTACTGGGTAGACAAGAAAAGAACACGCATTTATGCCGAGAAAATTTATTGATGTTGAGAAGAACCCTTAACTAAACTTGCAGACGAATGTCGGCATAGCGTGAGCTATTAAGCCGACCATTCGACAAGTTTTGGGATTGTTAAGGGTTCCGAGGCTCAACGTCAATAAAGCAATTGGAATAAAGCAACTTTGTTATTTATAATTATTTGATTGGAGGTGTGAATATGTTTTTTAAGTGTTCTATATGTGATGAAAAATTAAAGAGAGGTTATAAAACTTTAGCATGTGAGAATAACCATACTTTTGATATTGCAAAAGAGGGGTATTCGAATTTAATTTTAGGGCATAAAAAAAGTAAATACGATAAAAAATTGTTTATTGCTAGAAGAGAATTGAATGATAGTAGCAATTTGTATTCGACATTAATTTTAAAAATCATAGAAATTATTAAAAAATATGAGATTAAAACTAAAAATAATGTAATAGATGTTGGTACTGGTGAGGGTTATATTTTAAATGAAATCAGTAAGTCATTTCTTGGTGGAAATGAATTCTTAGGTATAGACATTGCAAAAGAAGGTGTAAAAAAAGCAGCAAAATCATATAAAAATATAAATTGGTTGGTTGCTGATCTAGCTGATATACCAGTTATGAATGGGAATGTAGACTTTTTAATTAATGTGCTTAGCCCTTCTAATTATGATGAGTTTAAAAGAGTTCTAGATAAAGAGGGGAAATTGATAAAAATAATTCCTAATAGTGATTATTTAAAAGAAATAAGGAATATAGTCTTTAGTAATCATAAAAATAAGGATTATGATAATTCTGATGTTATAGATTTATTTGAAGCTAATTTTAATAAAATTGAAATGATAGACATTAGTTATAAGGTTAAATTAAATAAAGAAGAATTGAATAAATTACTTGATATGACGCCTTTAACGTGGAATTTAAGTGACGTAGAAAAAGAAGGAATAATTAAGAAAAACTTAAGTGAAATTACGATGAGTTTTAAGGTTTTGGTTGGTGGTTTTAAAACGAGTTGAAAACGAGTTTCTTCTTGTCTTGATACTATATAGAAATAACTCAAAGATATTAAAAGTCGTTTTATCGTTGATATGACAGTATTTTTATGTATTTTTGTGCGTGAAAGAAAAAATTGACATAAAAAAGCTCCAGTAATATGATTAAGTTACGACGCTTAAATCAATACTGGAGGTCTTTTTATATGCAATATAATACTACTAAATGTATAGACGAAAATCAAGATAATAAAACATTAAAAGATATGACGAAAAGTGGGAAACAACGCCCATGGAGAGAAAAGAAGATAGATAATGTAAGTTATGCAGATATACTAGAAATCTTAAAAATTAAAAAGGCTTTTAACGTAAAACAATGTGGTAACGTCTTAGAGTTCAAGCCTACTGATGAAGGTTATTTGAAGTTACATAAGACATGGTTTTGTAAATCAAAATTGTGTCCAGTTTGTAATTGGAGGCGTGCTATGAAAAATAGTTATCAAGCTCAAAAAGTGATTGAAGAAGTGGTTAAAGAAAAGCCAACTGCTCGTTGGTTATTTCTTACTTTATCGACTAAAAATGCAATAGACGGTGACCATTTAGAACAAAGTTTAAAGCATATGTCTAAGGCTTTTAATAAATTAAAGATGTATACAAAAGTTAAAAAGAATTTGGTAGGATTTTTACGCTCAACTGAAGTAACAGTTAATAAAAATGACGGTAGTTATAATCAACATATGCACGTTTTGTTATGCGTTGAAAATGCGTATTTTAGAAAAAAAGAAAATTATATTACGCAGACGGAATGGGTCGATTTATGGCAAAAAGCATTACAAGTTAATTATCGACCAGTAGCAAATATTAAAGCGATCAAACCAAACCAAAAAGGCGATAAAGATATTCAAGCAGCAATCAAAGAAACTTCAAAATACTCGGTTAAGTCATCTGATTTTTTAACTGATGATGATGAAAAAAATCAAGAAATCGTAAATGATTTAGAAAAAGGTTTATACCGAAAACGTATGTTGAGTTATGGTGGTTTGCTTAAACAAAAACATAAAATTTTAAATTTAGACGATGCCGAAGATGGCAATTTGATTAATACAAGCGACGAAGATAAAACGACAGATGAAGAAGAAAAAGCACATTCAATTACTGCAATTTGGAATTTTGAAAAACAAAATTATTACTTAAAAGATTTGAAACGTTAGCTTAAAAGCTAGCGTTTTTTTATGTATTTTTGCCCCTGCAGGAACTATAGCGTTCAACCGGCATGGTTGACCAGTTTTACCTTGAAAATTTTAATTTGCATGTAAATGGGCAGTGTCTGAAAAATTCGCCACTGGTTATGTACAAAAAATGAGATAAACAATTTAACTTTTTAAGTTATATAAATTTTAGGGAGTTCCAATCAAATTAGAAAAATATATAAAAGAGCTATATCGTTTTTCTGGCTTATGTTTAAAAAGTACAAGTGATTGTATTTAAAATGACTTTAGCAACTTAAGTAATATGTCTTTTGAATACAAGTTAAATGTCAGAAAGATGTACCCTTATTTTGCTCATATTTGCGTTTTAAGAAACATATATAAATATACAGGTATAAAAATATATAAATATAGAGTTTGCTCTAAATACCCCCTTAAAATTCAAAATAAAGGCATTTAAAAATTAAGAAAATAAAAAAAGCTACTAGCAAAAAACTAGTAGCTTAAATCTTAGTTAAATTTCTATGTAGTATTAATTTTTATATCTACGCTACAACGTCGATTCTAGTTCGTGCAGTATTAATTTTTATATCTGCGCCACAACGCCGATTCCTTAAAACTAAGATAAAAATCGACGAAGGTCGATTATGGTTTTTTACGCGTTCTTTTTAGAAC
>NZ_JAFEQJ010000011.1:0-31837 GCF_016890655.1 Staphylococcus sp. GDY8P72P
ACAATTATACGGACTTTATCTAAAATTGACCTGCATGTTCAATTTATATTTTATTTTATTATTATTCAAACATTTGCTGGTAATCAAACTAAATTAAAAACAAATAATTTATGCTAATTTTTATCTTTTCAACGTTTTTAATACTATGTTGTTTAGACAACTTCTTCTAGAGCATGTCGTTTGTCTTTACAGCCAAAGGTGCTATAATACCAATTAAACAACAGATGTCATTTAGTTAATGGTTGTTGTTTAATTTTATTAGATTGGAGGTAATGACGTGACATTAGCAGAAGAACACGAGACATTTCAGCGTACTTTTCAGCCACAGAAGTTAACGTTAGGACTAATTGTGCCATTTGACAATGCAACTCATGATGCGTATGCTTTTGCAACACAAGCACGATTAGCTAGTCTAGCTGATGATGTCGGCTTTAGTAGTTTGTTTGTCAGAGACAACCCATTATATAGCCCACATCTGGGAGACGTAACGACAAATTATGATCCATTTGTCTTTTTAACGTATTTAAGTACACATACAACTAATATTGCTTTAGGTACTTCAAGTATTGTAGCAACGTTACGTCATCCTATCCATCTAGCTAAAGCAACAACATCATTAGATTTAATATCGAATGAACGGCTGTTACTAGGTATGGCTACAGGTGATAGAAAATTTGAATTTCCTGCCTTTGACATTGATAGCGACCAGTTAAGTACAACTTTTCAACAAACAATCGAATCATTACAGTCAATGTGGCAGAGTCATTCACCACACATCGATAACGATTTATTTTCCCTATATGAAGAAAGTGGATTGCAAGTGCTACCCAAACACCGACATATTCCAATGTTTGCTACTGGATATGCACAACAAACGATGACGTGGATTAAAAAGCATATGGATGGTTGGATGTTCTATCCACAAGCATTCCAACAACAAAAAGCATTACTCGCTGAATGGCATGATTCAACACACTTCAAACCATTTATGCATCCTTTAGCCATTGACTTAGATAGTAATCCTAATGCACTTTTAAAACCTATTAAAGGCGGCTATCATTTAGGACGTAATACGTTATTACAAATGTTAAAACAATATGAAAAAATAGGAACAAACCATATTATGCTTCATTTCGTTAATTATAATCGAACTTATGAAGATATGATTTTGGAAATAGGTGAACATGTTATTCCCTATTTCTTACCACATTCAATACAGGAGGAACACAAACATGGAATTATTAGATAGAATCAATGCTTTAGCAAATAAAGAAAAAGTAACTACACTAACAACTGCAGAAAAAAGCGAGCAACATCATTTAAGACAAGAATATTTGAAAATGATTAGAGGACAAGTTGTTAATACGTTTTCAACATTAAAAGTAGTAGATCCATTAGGTGAAGATGTAACACCTGACAAAGTGTATCAATTACGAAAAGAAATGGATACTTTAGATTTGTAACTACAAATAAAAAGACTGGTGCACATTGATTGCCCAGTCTTTTTTCGTGCTTTATTAACAATTACATTGCGTATTAACGTTCTTAAAAACCAATTTACGCTTTAGCTTGAATAATTTTATACATACTACGTTCAACACTGCTAGCGTACATACCTCCAAATTTCAACAAATGTACCATTAATAAATAGAGCTTATAAAATTCTAACCGTAGTTCCGCACCGTCAGCTAACGGTAACACTTGTTGATATGTTTCATAAAAACTCTGATTAAAAGCACCAAATACCATAGTAATTCCAATATCAAACTCTCTATCACCATATAAAGGTGCCGGATCAAATAATGCTGGTGAGCCATCTGTTAAAAACATGTGATTGCCGCCCCACAAATCACCATGTAACAAGGAAGGTTCACTGTGATGTTCAGCTAAACTTTGATTAATAATTGCTCTGACTTGTTCATATTGTTGAATATCTGCTGTTTGCCACATCCCTCTCTCCACTAATGCGTCTTTCAGAGGATCTAAACGCTGTTTCACAAAAATATCTTGCCATTGTGTAGACCAAGCATTATCGAAAGTAATATCTCCACCTTGATACGGTAAATCAAAACCAAATTGACCCTCTGGTTGCTTATTTTGGTGCATTTTGGCAACTAAGCGCGCTAAATCACTTTGTTGACCTTCGATTCCTTCATCTAGATAACTTAATAATAAATAAGCATCATCTGTTATTTGACCATAATCAATTACTATAGGTGCTTGAATACCTGCAGCTTCAAACTGTTTCAGTCCAGCTATTTCTGCCGCATAAAAATCTGAGTTTCGATTACGTTGTACTAGTAAAAAATATTGTTCATCACTAGTATCTACTTTGTACGCCTCATTGACATCACCACCACTGATTGGTGTAATAGAAATTATATTTGCTATATTCAACTGTTCTATCCATTGTTTATCCATCGTATCCCTACTTTCCTTCGTGAAAATTATACGCTCTGTGGTCCAATATAAGTACCAAATTAGCAAGTCATATTAATGTATTTCACGTTTAACCTTTATTTAAATCATTACTCTATTGTAAAATAATAATAACTTTATAAATTAGTCGTAACATCAACTTTCATTTTTCAAAACTAAACTTTTTCTATTGGAGCGTAAATCATGTACAAATTACTCAAACCACTTATCTTTAACATCGATCCAGAACAAGCTCATGGTATGACCATTAATGCTTTAAAATTTATCCAAAAACATAATAAATTGCTTTCAGCAGTTAAAGGCTGTTTTGATTATCAACAAGACACGCTACAACAACAAATTGCTGGCGTAACTTTTAATAATCCTATTGGTTTAGCTGCTGGCTTTGACAAGTCGTGCGAAGTACCTAAAGTCCTTGAAATGGCTGGTTTTGGTGCCTTGGAATTAGGTGGCATAACGCCTAAACCTCAACCTGGCAATCCTAAGCCACGGATGTATCGTTTAATTGATGACCAAGCCATTATCAATCGTATGGGTTTTAACAATATTGGTATGAATAAAGCATTAAGTAATTTACGTAAATATGCTTATCATGTGCCCATCGGTATTAATATAGGCGTTAATAAAACAACTCCTTATGAAGAACGCTATCAAGATTATTTAAAGGTCATGGAAACTTTTAAATATGATGCGACATTTTTCACTGTGAATATTAGTTCACCAAACACAGCAAACTTACAAAACTTTCATGATAAAGATGAATTTGCGATGCTTTGTAATACATTAACAAACTTTCAGGCATCTCAAAATATTACACAACCTATTTTCATTAAACTTACGTCTGATATTTCCACAACTGAATTAAGTCAAATTTTACCAACAATAGTTGATACATTTGATGGTATTATCTTGGCTAATACTACACAACGCCGTGAATCACTTACTTCTAACAACCAAAATGAAACTGGTGGTTTAAGTGGCAAGCCCTTATTCGAACGTAATTTAGAATTGATTAAATGGACATACCAACACACTAACGGAGACTTCCCTATTATTGGTACTGGCGGTATTTTTACTGCTGATGATGTCATTCGTATGATGCGTAATGGTGCATCACTTGTACAAATTTATAGTTCCCTTATTTTTGAAGGTCCTACACTTACTAAAAAAATGAATAAAGCTTTAGCTAGCTATTTACAACAAAATAATTATCATAATATTCAAGAGCTTGTTGGTTTAGATGCATAGTAAGTCCAGAGGCTAGGACAATATTGATTCGTCCTAGCCTCTTTTATATTGGCAGTAGCTGACTGCATTGAAATTGCGCTTCAAATCAAGCTTGTTTCAATGCTAGTCATCNNNNTCAAAATCAGATTTCTGTCCACTCCCTTTCTATTATTTTGTTATATAATTCATGAAACTATTATGCACACACAAAAAATGGTAAAATAAATTTATATTGATACTTTTATTCTCACAAACTATTTTTGCCGTGCCATATATCGTTAGTTAGCAGCCCTCTCCTTCATAGCTACGTAAATTTGATAAGCAGGAGTGATTTTAATGGAAATTTTAAGAAAAACTACTGAAGATAATAAACCAACTTTTCATGTTCGCACGAATTTAGGCTTAATTATTAAAATAAAAGCAGCACCTGAAATGGATGAAACGGAAATTAACCAATTACTGGAATACGTCGCTAATGATATGGACAATAAATTAAAAAGTAATATTGAATAACTTAAGCATGCAATCTAAGTAAATACTACTAATTACCACACGCCTTTTTCTATACTATTTCCCTATGTTTTTAATAGTTATATAAACTTTATACACTGCAAAATACCAAATTTAAGTCATTATAATTTTTTTAATAGGGTATTAACAAGTAAAAGGAGGCAATGACTATGTATAATAATATTTTATTAGCATATGACTTTGACAACTCATTTACAAATGTGCCAAAAGAAATTGAAAGCTTAGCTGCAGGAAGAGACAATGTTACTGTAACGCTTTATAATGTAATATCCGAAGCGGAATTACAAAGTTCAGTGCGTTACAATAATAAACACTTAGAAGATATAGCTGAGGAAAAAGAACATCAACTACATCCATTTATTGAAGAGTTAGAAGCTACCGGTGTCTCTGTTAACGTAAAATTCAGTTCCGGTCCTATTAAACAAACTCTACTAAAAGAAATTAAAGATTCTGTCTATGACATTATTGTAATGAGTAATAAACGAGATAGAGCGAATTTAGGTAATGTACTTGGCAATGTCACACATAAAATTGCTAACAGCGCAGAGATACCTGTATTAATAATTAAATAACATAAAAAAACTCAATTTTTACAGATCTCCTTCTTATTAATATTGGAAGTTAGCATCTGTAATCATTGAGTTTTTCACTATCAACTAATCTTGGGCTTGAAGATACTGTTCAATCACTTGTAACACACCAGAATCGTCATTCGATGGTGCACGGTATTGTGCAACTCTTGCTAACTCAGGGCTACACGATGCCATAGCATAACTGTGTGGTGTCAGTTGCAACATCTCTATGTCATTGTTAGCATCACCGAAAGCTAATAATTCATGGTTCGCTATTCCCCAGTCGTCGAGCAAAGTTTGTATTGCTTTACCTTTATTCACTGATGGTACTAGTAAATCCACACTATCATTACCGCTTGTTACTGCTCTGACAATATCTGAATACCGTTGTTGTAAATCCTCAGTAATCGTAGTTACTAAATTTGTATCTTGAATGCGCATAGCGACTTTAATAAATGTATCATCAACTACTTCACTAAAATTATCCACAAATGTAATATTTTTATAGTATAACTGTGCATAATCTATAAAGGTTTGATTTGTGCCTTTCAGCATATATGCTGTTTTAATTCCACCTAATATAATATTTTCAATATGGTAAGTTTGTTGTAAATACTTTATTACATTATGTATATCACTATCGACAAAAGCCTCTTTAGCCAAGAGTTCGTTGTTAAAATAAGTTAATGCACCATTTTCAGCGACATACACAATTTTTTGATCTTTACCTGGGAAAAATGAACGCAATTGCTCATATTGATTTCCACTTGCAACAATAAATTTTATTTGTTGCTTTTCCATTTGTTTATATAATTGTTCAAAATAAGCCAGATCATATGTATGATCCGACTTAAAAAAAGTGCCGTCTTTATCGACTGCTATTGCTTTAATCAAGTTTAATCCCTCTTTCCTGAATTATTCAATTGCTGTCATCTCTTTAGCTCATCGCAATAACATTAAAGCGGTGGCCGTCCGGATCACTAAATAGTCCTCCATAATAACCTTCTAATTTAGTTCCTCGTTGCAACACTGTGCCATTTGCTTGGTTTACTAGCGTTAATAGGTCATCAACTTCCGCTTCCGTTGCTACTGATAGTGAAATTAAAGCTCCATCTATCTTTGGAATATTATCAAGACTCGCAGCTTTTTTAAATTGTTGCTGCTCTATTAACATAATAATTTTTCCATCTGCTGTTTCTATGCCTAACATCTTTGCTTGCATTGCTTCATTGTGTTTAATAGTAAAACCTAGTGCTTGGTAAAATCCTTCACTCACTGATAAATCTGCCACAGCTAAATTCAACCAATTTGATGTAATATTCATAAAAACACCATCCTTTTATCACTTAAATACCCTAAAATAATCATACAAATCGATTTTTATTACTTTGAAAATAGGGACTAAATGCACACTAAATTAACTTTTTCATGATGATTGGTTGTACCTATAGTTGAACTAAATTACTGACTATCATTCGTAATACGGGCTAAATGCTGAATTTGGCTTAAATTAACTTTTTGAATAAGTTGATTATAACTATTCATCGCAGCTACAGTTTGCTCAGCACCTTCAGCTGTCAAATATATATACATGGCACGTTGGTCTTCTACACATTCTTGTCTATAAACAAAAGCAGGAGTCATTTTTTCTAGTCTGACAATCAACCGAGACATGGCACTTTGACTTAAATCTACTACTTTAATTAAATCATTAATTTTATATTTCTTACCTTTACTGTTATAGATTTCATACAACACATAAAATTCTCTTAGACTTATATCAAATTGTTCTTTTAATACATTTTCGATCATAGTGTCGATATAACGTACGTACTTTGTAATTTCCATCCAGTTATCTATCTTTGTGCTAGCTTGCATAGTTATACCTCCTCTCTCTTAGATTACACGTGTATTTTAGTTTACATTTCTAACATCACTTGTGAATTCATATAATAATTAACTATAACATTATAATAACTTTTATTTATATTTCCAACTGCTATTGTTTTTCATTATAAGGTGCACAAGAAAATTTCACAATTTTCAGTATTGCACAACTTTAAATTTTTAAGTTATAATAACTTATATTCAATAAATGAGGTGGTTTTCTGAGTTTTTATGAATTTATACGAAATTTTACTGGTGATAATACGCCACTAGGAGAACTAGCAGATTTGGTATCTACAGATGCTGATTTTCCAATAAACGTGCAATCAAAAAGTGAAATTTTAGTATATTTTAGCACTTCGCCTTATTATAACAATAAGCATTTAGAAATTGTAAAAAGAGCCTTCTCTATTTACTTTCAAACTGCTAAATCTTAATAGGCAAATCACCATTTAAAGTCTAGAACGTTAAATTCGTTCTAGACTTTAGTTGACTGATATCAATTATTATTAAAATTTACCTATAATAAAACTACTGGCTGTAATAAATGCCAGTAGTTTTTAATATCTTTACTATTTCTTTCTTCGCCACTCTACATCATAAACAGCAAGCAATTGCTGTGTGTATGGATGTCTTTCTGCACTAAACAAATATTTTTTGTGAAAATCATCTACAATTTCGCCATCACGCATGACCACTATGCGTTCTACAGTAGCGGTAATAAACGCCATATCATGAGAAATTCTAACCATTCCATGCTGAGTTTCTTCATAATAATTTAATAGTACATTGCTCATTTGTTGTTCTAGTAATACATCTAAATTTGAAGTAATTTCATCACAAATTAATATTTCAGGTTGCAACATTAATGTGCGTAAAATATTAAAGCGTTGTAATTGTCCCCCACTTAATTGATAAGGTTTTGCTTGTAATAACTCTGGGTCTAAATTCAATTGGGTCATTAAATGTTGTAACGTCAAATCAATATTACTATTAATAGATCTATAATATTTTTTAGGTTCTGCAAGTGATTGTGCCAGTGTTAAGTGGGTATTGAAACTTTCAATAGCGTGTTGAAAAATCGGCAACATCGTCAAATTATGTGCATTATACTGTCCCTTGGTTGGCAGTATTAGCCTTAGTAATATATGCGCCAGAGTCGTTTTGCCTGAACCACTTGCGAAACAATATGACTGTCGAGTTGGTATTACTTTATTAGCTACTCATGGATTAAGCATACGTGTGTTATCAAATAAAACAAATATCATTGAACATTTGTTTTCACAGGTACAGTCTTATGTAGTAGAACGAATGTTCCATCGATCTACACCATTCTTAAGAAAATATTAAGGTGCTACTCATAAAAAGGTTCAAAGCAATTGCTTTGAACCTTTTTATTGTTTAAATTGTCTGTAATAACATAATCACACTCAAGGTCAAAATTACTAATGTTGCTAGATAAATACTTAATTTTTCAGCCTTTGTTGCTGATTTTTCTTCTTTAGAAAACAAACTAAATAACGAGCCATCTCTACCGATTAGCAATGCAATAGAATAACTAAGTAAGACAAGAGATATAATAAATAAAATAATTGCACTTATTACCATCGTTAGATTACCTCCTTGTTGTAATTACTAACTAATCTATCATGGATTCAATATTCAAACGACTAATACCCCTTATAACATCTACACAGCTTGATTTTATCTTTATCATCATGAGATGATAGTACTTAATATAATAAGTTTTTATTTGCTTAAAATGAAATTAATGGAGGAAAACCACATGACAGTCAATTATATTTACCGAAACACTGTTCAACCATCATGGATTGACCATAACAATCACATGCACGATGCACAATATTATGCTGTATTTAGCGATAGCGTGGTAGCATTCTTTGAAGCGATGGATTTTTCAGTTAGTCGTCGTAAGGATCAAAATATAACTATTTTTAGCTTAGAAGCTCATATAACATTTCTTAAAGAATTAGTCTTAGATGAGTCTTTTTATGTCCAACCACATATTTATGATTATGATGCTAAACGCGTTCATCTATTTTTATCTATGTACAACGCACTAGACGAACCGATTGCTACATACGAAATTATCATGATGGCTGTCAATTATCAAACACGTAAAAGCACGATCTTCCCCGAAGATATTTTAACGACTATTCAACAACAATATGAAACGCAAGCTGCTTTCACTCCACCAAAACAATTAGGTCATGTTATTCAAATACCACGAAAATAAACAAAAGAGTGAGACAGCAATCTAATGTTATTAACAAGATTGTGTCACCTCTCCAAAAGATAACTAACATTGAAAAAAGCAGGATTGACGTACAATTTCAATATAGTCATCTACCTACAATATAAAATTAGGCTGGGTTGAATCAATCATCCCCAGCCTTTTTACTTACTATACCTTTAAACTATAATACAAACTGTCTTTTACAAAAGTCGCAAATTCATCAAATGCTTTATCTCGTGATTTATTGGCGTCAATAATCATCGGCAAATTCAAGTTGAACGTCTGTGCAACTATAGTTCGTATAGCATATTCTTTGTTCACGTCTCTCATATAACCTTGATCAATCAACTTTTGCAATAATGGGGTTAATTGAGCGAGCAAATTTTCAGTAAACAAATTTATGACTATTGTTTGTAACTGTACACTAGTCAGTGCTTCATTGAGTAATACTTTAATTAACACTCTATTGTCATAAATAAATTGTGAACGATTATCGACGAACTTATCGATAAATGTTTTCAAATCATTAGTCAATGTAAGTTCTGTTTTGAACTCGGTAAGCGCTACAGGAATAACATTATTTTTTAAAATAGGTATTAATCCAGCATATAGTAGTGTTTGCTTATTTTTGAAATGTTTAAAAACTGTCCCTTCTGCAACTTGTGCATGCTGCGCAATATCTTTAGTAGTTGTTTTATCATAGCCCTGCTCGCTAAATAATATAACTGCACTTTGCAACACTCTTTTTTGACGTTCACTCAGATGTTCAAGCCGAGGCATAATTGACTCTACTATTGCTTTTAAACTGTTCATGACTATTCACCCTAAACTTTTCTATAACGTTTCATGCCTATGATATTTAATACGAGTAATATAAGGAAAAATGCTAATAATACAACCAAATTTAAGTATACGTCTTCTAGTACAAATCCTTTAATCATGACATCTTGCATCGTTTGTCCTGCATAGTAAAGTGGCATAATATGAGCAATATAACCTAATATTTTACTCATAGATTCTATAGGAATCAGACCCGCAAACAGTACTTGTGGCACAATAACGAGTGGAATAAATTGAATCATTTGGAATTCTGATGCTGCAAATGTTGATAATAAAATACCAAAGGTTAATGCTACAAGTGCTGTAAGTATAGTTGTTAAAAGAACGACCAAAATTGATCCTTCTACTATAATATTCAGTACATATACTGCAAAAAGTACGACAATTACCGTTTGAATTATACTAAAGATACCGTAACCAATAATATAACCAAATATAATTTGACTACGCTTGATGGGTGAAGCTAGCAGTCGTTCTAATGTGCCTGATGTACGTTCTTTTAATAAACCAATGCCCGAAATTAAAAAAGTAAAGAAAAACACAAAGAATGCAATTAATATCGGATTAATCATATCAAAGTATGTTGAACTTGCTGAACCATATAAGTAATCTGTCTTCATTTCATACGGTTGTACGTTATTTTGAGAGCTTTGACTAGCATCAGTAGCTCCTGCTTGTTGCTGTACATTTGCTAATGCATCTTGCAACTCCTTCGCATTATTTTTCATTTGTGTCATGTTTTGATTAATCAACCACTTTTGATTTAGTGAAGCCAATACTCCCGACTGTGTAGGATTATCATTCGCATATGTAACATGTAGTTGATTGTCTTCAACAGTAGCAAAACCAGTTAAATCGCCCGATTTTATTTTATTAGCAATATCCTTATTATTATCATAATAGCGAATATCTATTCCTTCTTTTTCTACTGCATTAATAAATGTTTTTGGTGCCTCAGCTACACCTAACTTAACACCATTCGAATTATCCGATACGGAAAAAATATAATATAACAATGATAAAATAAGTAACGGTGCAATGATCAATAATGCAAGTGTCCGTTTATCTCTTAGTGTTTGCTTTACAATACGCTTTGCAATGTGTAATGCATTCATCATTATTCCTCCATATTTAAAAATACGCCTTCAATCGTATCTGTATGATATTGTTGTTTGATTTCTTCCGGAGTGCCGGTTGTGATGATACGGCCATGATTCATTAGTACTAACCTGTCGCATTTTGTCGCCTCATCTAATACATGTGTGGTAACTATGATGCTTTTCCCTTGTTCTTTGGCTAGATTTAAATCATGCCATACTGCTTGTCTAAGTTTTGGATCTATGCCTACAGTTGGTTCATCTAAAATTAACACCGCTGGGTCTTGTAAAAAACTAATAGCTAAGGATAAGCGTCTCTTCATCCCGCCTGAATAATGTTTCACCTTTTTATTTAAGGCGTCCTCAAGGTTGACCATTTCACTACAAATTTTCACACGTTCACGAATATGTTTTCGTTTTTTAATATAAATACCTGCAAAAAATTTTAAATTTTCTTTACCTGTCAAATCTTCATATAGTGCATCACTTTGTGCCATATAACCGATATCTTTCAATACCTTCCTATTGGGAATCGACTTTTCATTTATAGTAACCCATCCTGTATCAGTATGCTCCATGCCAAGTATACATTGAATCAACGTCGTTTTTCCTGTACCTGAAGGACCAATTAATCCTACAATTTCACCAGGTTCAAAATTAACATTAATATCTGCTAACACTTGTTGTTTCTTAAAAGCCTTACTCACATTGTTTACTTCAATCAATTAAACTACCCCCCTAAAAGTGAGTGAATACTCATTTCTCAGTTACACATTACATTTTTTTAGTAATTAAGTCAAAGGTAATCTTATTTTGACTTAATACTGACCTGTTGTTATCATTAAGTAGAACGGTCATTCTACCCAAAGGTGTGAAATATGATGTCACAAAAGAAGCAAGATATTTTAACAGCTGCAGAACGTTTATTTTATGATTATGGCTTTAGAGGCGTTGGTTTAAAACAAATCATTCAAGAAGCCAATGTTGCTACAATGACATTATATAATCATTTTGATTCGAAGGATAAATTGGTAGAAGCTGTATTACAACAACGTGAATCTCGCTATTGGCAATATCTTGATAGTCATGTAGCACGTAATCCACAGTACCCATTTTTATCCGCTGTAGAAGCGCATTGTCAGTGGTTAAATGATTATTCCTCTCAAGGCGATATGTTTATTCGAGCGATTGAAGATTATGCAGATCAAGATAACAAAATTGAAAATATTGCTCGTGGCCATAAACAACGTCTACTCAATTATTTGGAAAATTTAGCAACTGAAGCTGGTATTACGAATGGTGAAGACTTAGCAATTCAATTCACGCTTTTATTAGAGGGGACGACTTCTATGACTGCGCTTATTAATGCTAAAAGAGCGACTGCCCAGGCTTTGAGTATGGCACGGATGTTACTCAATGAAGCATACAAATAATCATTATTACGAGGTAATTGCTGTAATCAGGTGTGCCTCGTTTCTTAATTCCCTTAAATAGAATGAACGTTCTATCTAATATAAATTAATTTACAAGGAGGTATTAACGCGCACTTTTCTAAATTAGTTTTTCCTGGTATAGCCATGATTGCTACTACTTACGGACTTGGGCGCTTTAGTTTTGGTTTATTTTTGCCTTCCATAACTGAAGATATCGGGATGACAACATCACAAGCTGGTATTATCTCATCTTTATTTTATTTAGCTTATTGTTTTACGATTATATATGCTACTTTACAAACAGCTACTATTGGTCCTAAACGTATGATTATGCTTGCTGGATTATCTGTTATTGTTGGTTTATTTACTATTGGTATAGCGCCAAATGCGTTAATACTATCTTTAGGTGTCCTTTTTGCTGGTGCTAGTACTGGCCTTGTTTCACCACCTTATGGTTATACTATTTCTTTATGGATTCGTATGACCGATCAAGGTAAAGCCAATACTTGGATCAATTCCGGTACAAGCTTTGGACTAATGTTTACAGGATTAACTGCAATGGTAGTATTTTTAGATTGGCGCGCAACTTATTTTATATATGGTGTTATTGCTGTTGTTGTTTTATTATGGAATTTCAAAAATATTCCACCATTACAACATAATTTAAATATTTCAACAGGTTCATTTAATATACGTGATATCACATATAGTAAGCGCATTATCCTAGCTTCTTTACTTTTAGGTTTTGCTACAGCACCTTTTTGGACCTTTTCAAAATCCTTTATAGAACAGACAGGTCATTATACAGATTTAGAACTTTCTATATTTTGGATACTTATTGGACTTTTTGGTATTATCGGAGGAGTTTCAGGCGCTATGATTGATAAACGAGGTATACATTTCGCTTATAATTTAGGCGTTATTATGCTTGCTACTTCTTCCTTATTATTAGCATTTACACCTAATATTTGGTTATTGGCCTTTATTTCTTCAGGCTTATTTGGATTTAGTTATATTTATTTAACAGGTGTATTGTTAGTGTGGGGAATTAAAATTTTCGCCAAAAATGCTTCATTAGGTATAGGCATACCTTTTTTATTATTAGCAGTTGGCCAAGTTATAGGGTCATCATTAGCAGGTATCGTCATTGATACCGTAAACTTTCAAAATACATTTATTATATTCAGTATCACTGGCTATTTAGCGTTATTACTATATCCACAAATTAAGGTTAAAGCTAAGCCACAACCTAAAGGCAAATATAACAAGTTACAACAAAGCAATAAAGAAATACTCGACTACTATGAACAGCATAATTAAATACTACTAACTAAATCTACTCTCCATAACTGACTTCCTCTACATTTATGATTTGCGTTTTAATGTATTCCAATTTTAATTGCTACTATCATTCACCTAAGTGGCCAACCATAGTTCCGCTTAGGTGAATTCATTTTAATTGAACATGGCTCTTTACTTTATTGTAGTTAAACACTATTACTAGTTAAGTTATAAGTCTAACCTTGTTTTTAAAATTTTTCATATTTAATCCCTATCTTTTTAGTATGTTTTATTGATTTATAATTATATTATGTGTATAGTGTGAATTATCAGAATATTTTAAAATTAAGGAGCTTCGTTATGACTAATAATAAATGGCATTTAGATACTTTATCAATTCATGCAGGACAAGAAGTCGATGACTTTTCAAAATCAAGAGCTGTACCTATTTATCAAACTTCAAGTTATGTTTTTGATGATACAAACCACGCTCAAGCTTTATTTTCATTAGCAGAACCAGGTAATATTTATACTCGCATTATGAACCCAACTCAAAATGTCTTTGAAGAACGTATAACGGCATTAGAAGGAGGCGTAGGTGCCCTTGCAACTTCTTCTGGCCAAGCTGCTATTCACCTAGCTTTACTCAATATTGTAGAAAGCGGCGATGAAATTGTTGCTTCTTCAAACTTATACGGTGGAACTTATAATTTATTAAATGTCACTTTTAAGAAGTTAGGTATTACTGTGCATTTCGTTGATCCAAGCAATCCTGAAAACTTTGCACAAGCAATCACAGAAAAAACTAAAGCCGTCTATGCTGAAACTATTGGTAACCCACGCATAGATGTTTTAGATATTGAAGCAGTAGCTCAAGTTGCACATAACAATAACATTCCATTAATTGTTGATAATACTTTCCCTACCCCTTACTTATTACGTCCATTTGAATATGGTGCAGACATTATTGTTCATTCTGCGACTAAATTTATTGGAGGTCACGGCACATCAATAGGCGGTGTTATTGTTGATAGTGGTAAGTTTAACTGGGACAATGGTAAATTCCCTGGCTTAGTAGAACCTGATGCAAGTTATCATGGCATCTCCTATGCTCATGATGTAGGTGCAGCAGCATATATTACTAAAGCACGTGTACAATTATTACGTGATTTAGGTTCTGCCGTTTCGCCATTTAATGTACATGAATTTTTACTAGGCTTAGAAACTTTACACTTACGTTTAGAGCGTCATTCTCAAAATGCATTACAAGTGGCAGAATATTTAGAACAACATCCAAAAGTAAAATGGGTCAATTATCCAGGCTTAACAAGTAATGCTTATTACGATCTTGGTCAAAAATATTTACCAAACGGACAAGGTGCGATACTAACATTTGGTATTGACGGCACAGTTGCTGAGATTGCACAATTTGTTGATGGCTTATCATTATTTTCTCATCTCGCAAATGTTGGGGACTCAAAGTCTCTAGTAATTCATCCAGCTAGTACTACTCATCAGCAATTATCTGACGAAGAACGATTAGCTTCAGGTGTTACAAACGATCTTGTGCGTTTATCTGTTGGAACTGAAAATATCCATGATATTTTAACTGATTTGGAAAACGCCTTAAAAGAAGTTTAATTACTGTTAGATGACTCATTTTACTAAGAGGCTGGGACAATTTTGATTCGTCCTAGTCTCTTTTCATATTGGTATTAGCTAACTATATTGAAAATGCACTACAACTCATTTTTTCAACGCTAGTCATCCTTGCCTGGGTGAGACGACGAAATCATTTTTTCAAAATCAGATTTCTGTCCCATTCCCTTTAGTGTGACGGCACATTGGCTTCAGACAACCAGAAGACTACCCGCAACACATTATAATTTTTTCACTTCAGGCAACCATTTCTTTTTGAATTTATACAAAACCACTGCCATAATAATGTTAATATCTATTGGCTAGGAGGACGGACTATTGAACAGTGAACGCGATAAAATCACCATGACTGTCATTTTACTTGCGGGTAAAATACTACTCTCATCAGGCGCTGAAGTATCGCGCGTAGAAGATACCATGCGTCGTATGGCTATCAGTATGGGTTATTATAACAGTCAAGGGTACGTCATTAATGTTTTTATTAATTTTTCCTTAAGTGAAGATCACGATACACGTATCGTCAGAATCAATAAAAACATTACTAATTTATTGAAAATTTTTCAGGTCAATACTATCTCTAGACAACTCTCTAGTAACACACTGTCTATTTACGAAGCGCATCGTTTACTACAAAATATTGATCGCACCTCTTTAAGTAGTCCGCTTTGGCAAAAAGTAATCGCTGCAGGTATAATTTCTCTCAGTTTTTTATATTTACTTAATGGCGAGTGGATTAACGTACCTATTACACTACTTGCAGGAGCTATTGGTTATTTAATAGTTGAATATATGCAAAGTAAATCATTGACTATGTTTATACCAGAGTTTGTAGGTTCATTCATTTTAGGCTCAATCGTTATTTTAGGTTCTCAGATGATACATACGTACGAGTCGTTAGGACCGACAATGATCGCCTCGGTTATGCCTATTGTGCCTGGTGTAGTCATTACTACAGCAATACAAGATTTGTTTAGTCGTCATATGTTAATGTTTACTGCAAAATTTTTAGAAGCACTTGTAATCGCCTTTGCTATAGGCTCAGGTATTGCAATTGCCTATTTAATCTATTAAGGAGGCCACAAAATTATGATACTATTTTCCTGTCTATTTAGCTTTATGGCTTCTTACTTCTTTGCATTAATATATGATGCTCCAAAAAAATTATTTATACCTGCGGGATTAGCTGGTGCTTGTGGCTATATGGTACATTTTATCTTTAATTTAAGTTTTCAAATGGATACCATTTATACGAGTTTATTAGGTAGTTTGTCCTTAGGTTTAATCAGTCACATATTAAGTCGCTTATTAAAAGCACCTGTTGTGATCTTTATGATTCCCGGCATCATTCCACTTGTACCTGGAAGTCTAGCATTCAGAGCAACTCAAGAGCTAGTAACTTTGAACTTTACAGATGCTGGTAATACGTTTATACGCGCTATTTTAATTGCTGGTTCAATTGCACTTGGTCTGCTAATATCCGATCAATTGTCTAAAACTTTAAACATTAGAAAATATTGGCACATTAAGAAAAACCGCCTGTAATTATCAATATAAAAAGCACAAGTATTATTTGCATAAATACTTGTGCTTTTTATATATTACGTGACATCATACAAACCAGTTAATACATTTGCTTCTAATTTGCTTACTTCTACATTGATAGGTTTATTGGTATTTAAAATGTGTGCTTGCGCATACGTAGTAATGCATTCTTCGTAAGGTAAGGGACTTTGTGTAACCCCACCACCTAAAACAATAGTATACACATTAAAAATATTGTAAATATTAGTGCATAATTGCGCTGTCATTTGCATTATTTCTTCCATCATCGCAGTAATTTCATCATTGTCATTGTTTAAATATAACTTTATAGCTTCTTGGGTCGATACTTCACGCTCTAAAATGGTACTCGCTTTACGACTAATAGCCAAGCCTGAAATTTCGTTTTCCACACAGCCATATTGCTGGCACACCGGACATTGATAGTCACTATTACTTTTGATCATTGTATGTCCAATTTCCCCCATATTACCATCGCTTCCAGCTAATACTTCTTCATTATAGACTAGTGCCATCCCTACACCTGTACTAATTGTTAAATATACAAATGAAGATGTTGTTTCAGGCAACGCTCTTTTTTCAGCACGTATTGCGGCATCAGTGTCGTTTACAAAAGCTGGTTTGAATTCACTACGTGTTGTTATATATGCGCCAGCATCAAAATTTTTATACGCTTGTAGGTTAGGAGGATTTAAAAATATCCCTTGGTGATAATCACACGGACCAGGCATCGCAATATTTAACGTTTGTTGCTCAATTTGTTGATATTTTTGTAGCAATGCTTGTGCATGCTCAAGTATTTGGTCAAATTCTGCTTCAGGACTCTCTGTTATTGTTGGGAAAGTCTGCTGATCTACAACGGTCATGTGTGCATCAATGACGCCTACAATAGTTTTTGTTCCTCCGATATCTACGGCTATTCTATACATTTCTTTCTCCCCCTTTAACACTAAACATAACTAACGATCATACTAAAGTTTCCTGTAAAATAAATATCTTGATCTTCAGTAGTTAGAATAAAATGTGCGCCTTTTTCCAAATCAAAGTGTTGTTGTCCTATATACAGTACACCTTCGCCCTCTATTACTGACACTAAATAATAAGGTTGCTGTTTATCAAATGCTAATTGTTGATGTATATCCCATTTTTCTACAGTAAAAAATGTCGTCGATACTAGTTGTTGATACGTATATTGCTCGTATTGTTCTTTCGGTAACCTCGTCTGCGGAATTTGACGGTCGACATCAATCACAGCTTTACTTTGTTCTAAGTGTAATTCGCGCTGCTTGCCATTACTATCAGTACGTTCATAATCATAAATTCTATATGTAGTATCAGAAGATTGTTGTGTTTCTAAAATCATAATACCTTTACCAATTGCATGCACTGTCCCTGAAGGAACATAGAAGAAATCACCTTTTGTTACTTTAATATGATGAAACAATGTTTCAAAATCACCTTGGTCTAACATTTGATTTAATTCATCTTGGTTGTCTGCGTTAACACCATAGATAATTTCAGCATCAGGTGCGGCATCTAGAATATACCAACATTCTGTTTTACCATTTTCCCCTTCATATTTTTGTGCATAATTATCATCAGGATGTACTTGGACTGACAATTTATCATTGGCATCAAGAATTTTCGTCAATAAAGGAAAATTCTGTTGTCCACTAGCCCCAAATAATGACGGTGCTTGTTCCCATACTTGGTCTAATGTATATCCTTGATAAGGTCCATTCGTAATTACATTGGGACCATTGGGATGCGCTGAAATCGCCCAACATTCACCAGTGTGGTCAAAAGGAATATTATAATTAAAGTTCTTTAACTGTGTGCCTCCCCATATGCGTTCTTGAAATACAGGCTGTAAAAATAAAACCATACTATCCCACCTATTGCTTATATTAGTTTTAGTTACCGATAGATTTTCAACAATTGTTCAATAATTTTAATGTCTGCTGATTATGAGCAACTAAACACATTGACTTAATGTGCCTTTCTACAAATAGTCAAGAAACCTATCTATACTAATGATATTAATTGTAGCTACAATTAATATCATTAGCAAGTAAGCTCCGTTTAGAGTTAATTTGACCAACATGGTTAAAAGTTCTATACTTAGAGTAAAATTACCACTTAACATAATGGAAGTGATTCTATGCATCAAGCCTTTTACAAACTAGATTCCAAAAAACAACGACAAATTATTAACGCTGCTTTAAATGAATTTGCGCAAAAAGGACCTCATGACGCTTCAACTAATGCTATCGTCAGTGCTGCCAACATTAGCAAAGGAACATTATTTTATTACTTTAAAAATAAACAAAGTTTGTATCATTATTTAATTGATTATGCTTTAGAGTTTGTTCGTGAAGAGTATCTTAATAAAGTTGATATGTCACAGCAAGATATTTTCAACAGAATTCAAGCTATGATGATAATAAAAATGAAAATGTTAAAAAGTCATCCTACTATTATTAATTTTTTAAGTTTACCTATCCTTGCAACTACGCACAACGAACTTAGCGACGACTTAGTAACCAAAATTAAACAATTAGAACAACAAAGTTATGATGTAATGACTGAAAATATTGATTATAGTTATTTCAAAAATGACGTAAATCCAACCCACGCCTTACAGTTAATTCAGTTTATGATTACGGGTTACAGTGAATCCGTCAAACAGCACCTTACTGTCGACGATATTACTAATAATAACTACACATACTATTTTCATGAATTCGAAGTATATTTAGCGGAAATGCGCAAATTATTTTATAAATAAATGAGGTGTCACAAATGACTGTACTTAATATCACTAACTTAACCAAACGCTTTGGCAAGTTTAAAGCATTAGACGGTATAGATTTAAAATTACAACCAGGAGAAATTTTTGGTTTTATTGGACCTAACGGTGCTGGTAAATCAACAACATTACAAATCATTTTAGGTGTACTTACACCTAGTTCCGGTAATATTGAAATCTTTGGCAAAGATGCTCTAACAGAAGTAGTGACCATACATGAACATTTGGCTTTTGTTCCCGGTGATGTCAATTTATGGCCTAATTTAACTGGAGGAGAAGTTATAGATTTCTTTTTAAGTTTGCATAAGCATGCCAACTACGCGAAAAAAGAGCGTCTCATTGAGCAATTCGATTTAGATATTAGTAAAAAGTGTGGCACATATTCCAAAGGAAATCGTCAAAAAGTAGCATTAATTGCCGCATTAAGTATCGATGCTGAACTCTATATCTTCGACGAGCCAACATCTGGGTTAGACCCGTTAATGGAAGATGTATTCCAATCATGTATTAAAGAAATTAAAGCTAATAATGGTACTGTATTATTATCTAGTCATATTTTAAGTGAAGTTGAAAAACTATGTGATCGTGTCGCCATTATTCGGAAAGGCAAAATAATAGAAAATGGTACTTTAGCTGAGTTACGCCACTTAACACGTATGAACTTCATCGTTGAAACATCACATAATTTACATGATCTTCCTAATATAGCAGGTGTGCATAATATACAACAATCTGGTTCACGTTATTCGTTTGATGTTGATTCAAATAAGTTAACGCCTCTTATTCAATATTTGAGTCAATTTACTTTGACATATTTAGAAAGTAAGCCACCAACGTTAGAAGACTTATTCCGCAGACATTATGGTGACACAATAGAAGAAGGTGAGTAGTCATGCGCCAATATTTCAACAAAACATTACACTTAACACTCTTTTATTTCAAACGCAATTTAGTAACTAATGCACTATGGGTCATTAGCATCGCATTATTAACATTAATTATTCCACCTGCTTTTAAAGCGATGTACCCAACACAACGCGAATTAAATACTGTCATTCCCATGCTAGATAATCCTGCAGTAAAAACAATGTTAGGCCCGATAAAATTAGATGACGTTAATATAGCTACTGTTTTTGCGCATGAAATGCTTTTATTTACAGCAATTGTAGTAGCAATAATGAACATTTTATTTGTTGGACAACAAACACGAGGTGATGAAGAGCGAGGACGCCTCATATTATTGAACGCCTTACCTATAGGTAAACACGCTCAAATAATGAGTGTTATGTTAAATATTATAATATTAAACCTTGCTCTATTTATACCTATAGGTAGTGGTTTACTAGTTATGTCAGGAGATGGCTTTTCAACAATCGGCTCTTTACTTTATGCACTGAATTTAAGCGCAATTGGAGTGCTATTTGGTTTTCTTACATTAGTTGTAGCCCAACTTGCAACAACCGTCAGTGGGACTACTGGTATTACAATTGGCATTTTAATGTTGTCCTATTTTATAAGAGCCATTGGCGATGGTTTAGATAATGATTTGTCTTTGATGTCACCACTGGGCTGGTTGTCGAGAACATTTCCGTACGCTGAAAATAATTGGAGGCCTCTCGTTTTCATAATGATACTAGTACTTATTTGTTTACCAAGCGCAATGATATTAAAAATCAAACGAGACATTAACTCAGGTTATTTACCCGAAAAATCTGGTCACACTCACATTAAACGTTATATGAAATCACCAATAGGATTACAAATTCGTTTACAACGTACCCTTTTCATCTCCTTTGCTTGTGGCATGTTGTTACTTGGTTTATCCTACGGTTCAATTTTTGGAACTTTAGATACATTCTTTGAAGATAATCCATTATTAAAGCAAATGCTAGTCAGCAAAGGCGATAACTATGCTGAACAATTTTTACCAACATTAATGGTAGTCATGGCTATGGTCGCCACAATACCAACGCTAATTTCATTGTTTAAGTTCAAAAAGGATAATCATCACGGATACACATTAATGCTATTAGCAAACCCAATGACCCGTCTTACTTATTTTGGTACTTATATTATTTTAAGTATTATTAACGCATTTACGATGATTTTTTTAGCAAGTTTAGGATTGTATATTGGTCAATATTTTGTCATGGATGAACCGTTATCTTTTATCTCAGTCATCAGTTCAGGTATCATTTATATTCCTGCTATTTTAGCTTTTGTAGCTTTAGGTATTTTAATATTAGGTGTCTCAAACAAATTGACATCAATTGTCTATGCTTATCTTGCTTACTGTTTTGTAGTCGTCTATATAGGTAACTTGCTCAATGTACGTGAATGGCTGAAAAATTTAACACCCTTTCATCATATTCCACAAATACCGATAGACGATTTTACAGTATTACCTTTAATTATTTTAATAATATTAGCACTATGTATAACTGTTTTTGGGCTCTTATTATTTCAACGTAAAGATTTATAATTGTTGCTAAATTGCACAAAATTACATGAAATAAGTATGTAAAATGATATTTAATCCTAAAAGAAAAGTAACGTACATACTCTAAACCATTGTATGCTACGTTACTTTTTGTTTCACATGGAACAGTGACGCAGCACTACTCCTTATATTCACCTTACACATTTTAGTAGAAAGAGGATATTTTTAGAGAATTCATCACAATTTTTATTGAAGTTCGTTACATCTTAATTTTTTGGGGTAGAAAGAATATAATTCCAATAACTGATGTGAATCGTTATTCACATGCAAACACTAGTGTCATCCAGTAAAAATACATATTTTAGGAGTGTTTTCTATGCGTATTTTAGTATTAGGTGCAGGCGGCATTGGCGGATATTTCGGAGGTAGATTAGCTGAACAAGGTAAAGATGTTACCTTTTTAGTCCGCCCCAAACGTAAAGCATCGCTTGAAAAAAATGGTTTAGTCATTAATA
This sequence comes from Staphylococcus sp. GDY8P72P, assembly GCF_016890655.1. Lineage (NCBI taxonomy): Bacteria > Bacillati > Bacillota > Bacilli > Caryophanales > Staphylococcaceae > Staphylococcus > Staphylococcus sp. GDY8P72P. Next base: position 22,548 of record NZ_JAFEQJ010000011.1, read on the forward strand.
GCGTAAATGGTAATTATGCTTTCCAACCAAAATTAATAACGGCACAACAAGATGTAGAACCTTTTGATATTGTGTTATTGTCTTCTAAAGCTTATCATTTAGAACAATCTATCGAAGATTTACGACCTTTCGTTGGACCAAATACAGTCATTATCCCCTTACTCAATGGTATTGCTCATATTGCCACACTCCAACAAGCATTTGGTCGTGAACGTGTTTTGGGTGGGTTATGTATCATTGAAACTACGTTAGATCCATTAGGTGAAGTGAGCCATACGAGTGATTTTGATCAACTTATTTTTGGTGAGCTTGATGGAACCATGTCAGAACGCGTACAACAAATCGCCGATGCTTTTGCAGGTACGAAAGCAAAATTTATTTTAAGTGAGCACATCAAGCGTGATATGTGGCATAAATACTTAATGATTACTGTACTGTCTAGTGTAACTACATTAATGCATGCACCAATTGGCCCTATTCGTGATAGCGAAGGTGGTAAGCCGTATATTGAAGCAATGTATCAAGAAGTTGCTAGTATCATGCAAGCACATCAAGCGCCTATTTCAGAAGATATAGTGAAACGGTATATGAAGTCGTTAGATAATCTGTCCTATCACTTTAAAACATCCATGCAACGTGATATGGAGCGTGGGTTAAATATTGAAGGTCAACATATTCAAGGCTATATTTTATCATTAGCGAATCAATACGATTTCCCTGCGCCATTACTAACATCCGTTTACCAAAACTTAAATGTCTATAATGAAATGCTCTCATAGATTAGCATAATATCTATAAAACTATAGTACAATTATCGACATAAAGCTTCATTTTTTCTATTTCTTGAGTTGTTTGACTCATTGATTGATTCAACATAATAACTACCACTGATAATTTATAAATTATAGTATTGTCAGTGATTTGACCGACTAAAGGCTAATGCAGTGCCCGCGGAAAGCGTACATAAAAAGAGATACTCATGTGAGTATCTCTTTTTTATTATGCCTCTTTTTGATTCGTACGTTTTTGAATCAATATTGAAATTACTGCTAAAATAATAATTAGTACTACAATGCCAATTACACCTAAATATTTGGCTACATTCCCAAAAATTATACCTACCGCTAAAAAGTCAGTATCTGAGAATGTTGTGGCTGCACCACCTAAGTCACCTAAGAAAGGTAAGAACAATAATGGTAAGAACGTAATGAGCAAGCCATTTAGTGCTGAACCTGCTACCGCGCCTCGAATACCGCCACGTGCATTACCAAATACACCTGATGTTGCTCCTAAAAAGAAGTGTGCAACAACGCCTGGTAAAATAACTACACCACCAAATAAAAACAAGACAAACATTCCTATTACACCAACAATGAAACTTACAAAAAAGCCAATTAACACGGCATTTTGTGCGTATGGAAAGACGATTGGACAATCTAATGCTGGTTTTGTATTAGGTACAAGTTTCTCTGAAATACCTTTAAATGCTGGTACAATTTCAGCTAAAATTAAACGTACTCCAGTTAAAATAATAAATACCCCGGCTGCAAATGTAACACCTTGTATTAATGAAAATACAATGAAGTTTTGCCCATCACTAATATCTGAATGTACAAATGCTGGTCCAGCAAATAGTGAAGCTATAAAATAAAGTAAGGTCATCGTAATTGAAATACTAATCGTACTTTCTCTTAAGAAACCAAGACTTTTCGGAAAGTTAATGTCTTCAGTTGATTTTGATTTTCCTTTAAATAACTTACCGACTTCACCTGAAGCCCAATAACTAATTGTCCCAAAATGTCCTAAAGCTACTTGATTATTACCGGTAATTTTTTGCATCGTTGGATGCGCTAAGGCTGGTAATATGGCCATAATTAAACCTAAAATAATCGCACCAATCACAACTGTTAATGTACCTGTAATTTTGCCGACAGATAATAAAATTGCTAAAAATGCTGCCATATAAAACGTATGGTGCCCAGTTAAAAATATATACTTCAAATTGGTAAAGCGTGCAATTAATATGTTCACAATCATTCCAAACACCATAATCAATGCTGCTGTCGTACCATATTTTTCTAACGCAATAGAGATAATTGCTTCATTATTTGGTACTACCCCTTGCACGCCAAAAGCATGTTGGAATATTTTTCCAAAAGGTTCTAATGATTGTGTGACTACACTAGCTCCAGCACTTAACACTAAAAAGCCTAATACAGTTTTAATTGTTCCTGATGTAACATCAACTGCTGATTTCTTTTGTACGATCAGACCAATTAATGCAATCATTGCAACAAGAATAGCAGGTTGACTTAATACATCTACAATAAAATCTAATATTGCTTGCATAACATCCCCTCCAATCAATGGTTTATAATTTACCTAGTTCTTGCAATTTATCATTTAATTTAGTTTGTAGTTCTTCTTTATCTAAAATATTGTCTAAAACCAGTACGTCACCTAAATTTTTAGTGTTTTCTTCTAAGTCACGACCACAAATAAATAATTCGGCCATATCTGGGCTCGCAGTCATAACGTCACTATGCTCAACAGTAATATCTGTAGGTGCATTTAAATTTTTCAAAGCCTCTTGTGCATTCATTTCCACCATAAAGCTGCTACCTAATCCATGACCACATACTACTAAAATTTTCATTTTCATCATTCTCCTTTTAATATATTAATAATCTCTGTATTATTTTGTGCTGATAGTAATTCTTCGACTGTTTGCTTATCGCCTAAAATTTGTGCTAATTGTTTTAATATTTCTAAATGTGCTGTATTATCGACAGCACTTAGTACAAAAACTAACGACGCAAAATGTCCTTCTTCTGAAAAGTTAATATGCTGATTAAGTTTTAGTAAACTCAATCCAACTTTATGCACATGTGAATCGGGTCGTGCATGCGCAATTGCAATTTCAGGCGCAATCACAATATAGGGCCCTAATGATTCCACACTGTTAATCATTGCCGTAATATAAGGTTGGTCAAAATAGCGTTGATTTAACAATGGTTGTGCTGCAATATCTATAGCTTCAGACCAATGCTCCACATGATCTTTAATTTGCACTTTATCTGACGTTAAAATCTCTAAGGCCATTTAGCAATATCCTCCTTAATACTAATTTGCTTGATAGCTTCAATAATTTGTGGCTTATCTCCTTGTAATAAATGTGTTCTCGTAGTTTCATCCATAATTAATTCGCTTAGTTGTCGCAAGGCATTCAAATGTATTTGCGGTTGCTCGGTGGCTAACGTAATAATTACGTTTACCGGATCATACTGTTCATGGTCAAACTTAATACCTTCTGCAAAGTGGACGATACTAAATCCGACACCTTGGCGTACATGTTTATGTTGCGCATGTATTAACGCAATATGTGGACTAATAACCATATACGGACCAAACGCATCTAATTGATTGATAATATCTTGACCGTAATTTATATCTACAATTGATTTGGCAACTAATATGTCTACTGCTTGTTGAATTGCACCATTTCTAGTTACTTTTGGCTGATGAGTGATGATGTGCTCTTTAGGTAAGACATCCTGCAAATCAGGACCTAACATTTTGACATCATTGACATATTTTTCTCTTGAGGCATTAATAATTTCGTTCAATTGCATGCGATCTTCTTGAGTTAAAAATGGACTAACTCTAACTATCGGAACAGATAATTGTGTCACCTCTACTGTCGAAATCACATAATCTATACGCTCATTGCGTAACTCTGAATCATCGATTTCGTATACTGAGTATGCATCAATTACCTCTAACTCTGGATATATATTTTTAAGCTTACTTTTTAATAATTGCGATGTCCCGATACCAGAACCACATAACAACACTACTTTAATTGCTGGCTTTGTACTTGATGATAAGCGCTCAATTGCGGAAGCAAAATGAATAGTAATATAAGACAACTCATCCGCTTCAAATTCAATATTATATGCTTGTTCAATCAACCAGACATGATGTTTTAAAGCTTGAATAATATTCGCGTATTGCTGAGTAATTTCATCATTCAAAGGATTTTTATGAGTCAATTTAAATTTCATCCTATGAATGGCAGGTCGCAAATGAACGACTAAACCATCGAGTAATTTATTATCGGATAATAAATTAACCCCTAGTTCACCACTCATAAGTTCGACTAATTGATGCGTTAATATTTCTAATTCATCAGCATCTTCAAAGACATCATTTTCTGCGACACTTTTGGCCCCAAGTAAATGTAATGTAATAAATGCAGATTCACTAGGTGGAAATTCAACTAAAAATGCGGACTCTAATTTGTTGGTCAATGCTCTAGCAATACGAAACTGTTCAGTTTGTATTAACTTGTCATATTCTATTGTTGGTATTTCAAAGACATCTTTACTACGTGTGCGATGAATGGCAATTAAGATATGATAAATCAATCCATCAATCGCACTTTGAACCAAATGATAATTATTTTCTGACAATGTAGAAATGACTATTAACCGAATTTGTTTTAATTCATCATTAGAAAATAATTGATTCCCCATATAATGCGTATGGGTTTGAAAATATTCATGGACCCGCGCCGCGTATGCTTTTCGAAAGTTGCGTTCTTCCCCTTCAATGACAAAACCTTTATTCTTTTTATATACGAGTGATAATCCATTATTTTCCACCCAATTTTGAACTACCTTTAAATCTTCGACAATCGTTCTTCTAGACACTGAGACCATTGCCGCAAATGTTTGTGAGGATGTAGGTTCGGATGATTCAAATAATTTTAAAATAATGTATAATATTCGTTCACTTTTGTCATAATGAAGTGTTGGTTGCACAGCAGAATGCGTTAATGAATCGTTTGATACATTCATTTTTGTCATTTTTACACCTTTAGACTTGTTGCGTTCAATCTTCAAGTCTAAGTCTGATGCTGAAGCTTCAATCATTTCTAAATCATATTGAATTGTACGATTCGTCACTTTTAATTGTGATGCTAAATCATGAATTGCTATAAAAGATGCTTGTGCCACCACATAATCTACAATTTTACGTTGCCTCATACTTAACAATTCAATTGCCTCCTCACATATTTATTGTAACCGTTTTCTTAAAACTGTAGATGTGTAATCTCATTCGTCATCTAATCCGAAAGAGTACACATCTATAATTAAATATTATTCTAATAAAAAAGGAATAAGATAGTAATCAAATGTTAACATTTGATTACTATACTTATCCCTTAAGAATCATTATTTAATATTGAACTTTCTACTCTACATCTCTAATGACATTTAAAAATCTTTGTAATTGTGTTGTTTGTGGATGGTTAATGATTTGATCTGGTGCACCTTGCTCCCCAATAACTCCATCATGAATAAAGGCGATTTTATTAGACACTTCTTTAGCAAAACGCATTTCATGTGTAACAATCACCATAGTCATACCTTCTTGCGCTAAATCCTTAATAACTTTTAAGACATCATTTACGAGCTCAGGATCTAGCGCAGAAGTTGGTTCATCAAACAACATAACTTTAGGATTCATCGCTAATGCACGAGCGATTGCGACACGTTGCTGTTGCCCACCAGATAATGCTAATGGTCGTTGGTCTTTTACTTCAGTTAATCCCACTTTTTCTAATAGCGCAAGCGCTTGTTGTTCCGCTTCTGCTTTTTTTAATTTTTTTACAGTCACTAAACCTTCCATGACATTTTCAATTGCTGTTTTATGTGGAAATAAATTATAACTTTGGAATACCATACCTGACTTTTGGCGTACCGCAATTTGTGATTTTTTATCGTCATTTTTATAAGTTATACCATCGACATACACTGTTCCCTCAGATGGTAACTCTAAGGCATTGATCATTCGTAGTAAAGTTGTTTTACCAGAACCTGAACGTCCAATCAGTGTTACCACTTCTCCTTGTTCTACCGATAAATCAATACCTTTGATGACTGATTTAGTCCCGAAAGCTTTGTGAATATTATTCAATTCAATCATGTACGATACCCTCTTTCTAGGTAAGATTCATAGTAGTTTTGTACGATTGAAATGATAAAACATACAACCCAGTACAAAATAGCAACTAAAATATAAATAGTTAAATATTCATATGTTGTAGATGCAACTTCTTGAGCCTTCCTGAACATTTCAGCAACTAGGATAAATCCTAATAAAGACGTATCTTTGATTAAACTTAAAAATGTATTACCTAAAGCTGGTACTGATACACGAATGGCTTGAGGTAAAATAATACGTTGCACTGTCTGTCTATAATTCATCCCTATAGAATATGCCGCTTCCGTTTGGCCTTTAGGAATAGATATAATGCCCCCTCGAATTATTTCTGAGGCATAAGCACCAACATTTAAGGATAGTCCTATAATTGCTGCTACAACAGGTGCTAAAGTCCATTGATTCTCTGAATTGTTCGTTATTAACCGACCTAATTCCGGAATTCCATAAAAGATAATAAATAATTGTACAATCATTGGCGTTCCACGAATAATTGAAATGTAAAAGCGTGCGATACCTCTCAACACACGACTTGTGGATATTCTCATCAATGCAGTAAATAGTGCAATGATTAACCCCAATACAAATGTTACTAAAGTTATTGGAATCGAATATTTCACAAGACCTTCCAGCATAGGTAAAAATGCTTGCCCTGCTGCGTTTAATGCATGTTGTTGTTCATCATTAAGGTTTAGAAACATCTTCGCCAAACCATTTCTTACTTATTTTCGCTAGTTCGCCATTATCTTTTAATTTTTTAACAGCTTTATTTACTTCTTTGATTGTTTTGTCATCTTCTTTTTTACTAAATGTAAATGCAGACTGACTCTTTTCTGCATCTCCTTCGATTGCTTTCACTTTTGCATTTGGTTTTTGTTTTTTATAGTCTAAATACGAAATATTATCATTAAACGTACCTTCAACACGGTTAGATTGTAATAAATCCATAGCTTGGTTAAAACCATCTACTTTCGTAATTTCAGCACCTTTAGATTTCGCTAATTTTCCATAATTTGATGTAAATGTTTGTGCTAACTTTTTACCTTTAACGTCATCAAAAGATTTAATCTTTTTATTATTTTCATTTACAACCAACACACCATGTGAATAAGTGTATGGCTCAGAAAATTTATACTTCTCTTTACGTTCTTTATTAATACCTACTTGGTTTGCTATAACATTAAAACGTCCTGAATCCAAACCAGCAAACATTGAGTCCCATTGTGTTTCTTTAAATTTAACTTTATAACCCATTTCTTTTGCAACTGCTTTTGTCACATCAATATCGTACCCAGTTAATTTATCATTCTTATCGTGAAATGAGAAAGGTGCATATGTTCCTTCTGTACCTACGACAAATGTTTTATCCTCACTTACGGTTTTCGTATCACTTTTCTTATCAGATGATTCATTGCCACAAGCTGTTAACGTCATTGCAATAACTCCTGCAACCAGACCATAAAAAATCTTCTTCATCACAAAACCTCCATCCTTATTATTCTAATCGGAATAAAGATAGTTTAGACCCATACCCACAATTAGTCAACTACTCAGTATTCATTTATTCATTTATTTTACAATTGCCTGTGACTTAATATCAGCAACACAGTGAGACGCAAATGTTAGAGAGGTGTTATTTCCGCAATAAGAACGCACTATCAAATGATTCTCACATTGTATAGTGCGTTTAAAATAAAAACTATGATTGTTGTATCGTTTGATATAGTTCTATAATATTTTTGCTAAGTCATTAAAAGAAGCAATGCAAGCTGTATCAATTACCTTAAATAACCTTACCTTATTAATTGATGCACCAAAATTTATTTACACGGCCTATTTTTAATAATGATATTACATCGCAAATACTAGAAGAATATAACCATCACAAACATCTGTATGATAAAAGTAATGACATTAATTTCGAAATTGTTCCTTATCACGAATTAAACGGAGCTAGAGGTGCTGCAACCTTGGCAATACATCATTACCTTATTTGGTCTCACCGCTAGCTCCTTTATTTTAAGATGTCGTAGGTATATTGGTATCGTAATCAACTTCAAATCCCATATCTTGAATCATGTCAAAATCAAGCTGATTAGGTTGTCCACCTGTTATTAAATAGTCACCTACAAATATTGAATTAGCTACTAACAATGCTGTAGGTTGCAATGATTTTAAATTCACCTCGCGACCACCAGCTATACGAATTTCTTTAGTTGGATTAATTAAACGAAACATCGCTAAAATTCTTAGACATTTCAATGGGGTTAACTCATCCATTTCTCCAAATTTAGTACCTTTAATAGGATGTAAAAAATTAATTGGAATACTATCGGCATCGATTTGTTTTAGTGCAAAAGCCATATCAATACGATCTTGATGGCTCTCCCCCATACCACAAATCACACCTGAACATGGCGAAATTTGATTTTTCTTCATAAGTTCGACTGTTTGTACACGTTGTTCATACGTATGGGTAGAGACCACTTCGCTGTGATAATGCTCACTAGTATTTAAGTTGTGATTATAACGATCAACTCCCGCAGCTTTTAAACGTTCTGCTTGTTCCTCATTTGCTAAGCCGAGACACGCACAAATTTTTAATTGCGGATGTTTTTCCTTAATACTTTCAACGGTATGTGCAATATGATCCACTTCTTTATTACTCGGCCCTCTACCACTCATTACGATACAGTATGTCCCAATTTGATGATTATTGGCAGCTTCTGCACCTCGTTCTATTTCTTCCTGTGACACTAGCGCATAACGTTGTTTTTGTTTCATATCTCGTGATTGTCCGCAGTAACCACAGTCTTCTGGGCATATACCACTTTTGGCATTTAATATCATATTTAATTTCACTTTCTTACCATAAAAATGCTGACGTAATTTGTATGCTTCATGAACCAAATCCATTGTATCTATTGCGTCATCTTGGTATAGTTCATAAGCTTCAGCAGCAGTTATGTGTTGACCTGCTAATATTTTATGTGCTAATTCCATACTATCCCCCCTAAATATGAGAATAGTATATCATAAATGTTAACCATTTAATTTATAAAGTTAACATTTAATTTAAATAGTTTTTCAACATGAACTCAATTAACTCATTCTGCTATAGCTTTAATTATGATTTAAGTAGGCATTTTCACTACGAGACGTGCAGCTTCCCCACGGTCTAAACGATCAAAACCTTCATTAATATCATCCAATGTTATGACATCTGTTAATAAAGTATCCACTGGTAAACGTTGTTGATTATATAAGGGAGTGGGACAGAAATC
>NZ_JAFEQJ010000011.1:31848-130392 GCF_016890655.1 Staphylococcus sp. GDY8P72P
AAAAAAGCTCGGTTTGAAGCGAATTTTCAATGCAGTCAGCTACTGCCAATATGAAAAGAGACTAGGACGAATCAATGTTGTCCCAGCCTCTTTCGCTATATTTTATACATTTAACTGAATATTAGATTGAGTTACTACTTAAAAAATGTCACCTAAAGTCACAGACAAAATTGACTTAATAGAATGCAACCTGTTTTCGGCTTGGTCAAAAACAACTGAATGATCGCCTCTAAATACTTGGTCAGTAATTTCCATTTCGGAAATGCCAAATTGCTCATATATTTTTTGACCTACTTCTGTTTTTAGATCGTGAAAGGCAGGTAAACAATGCAATACGATAACATCTGGATTCATTGTAGTTGTTAGCATTTTTTCGTTTACTTGATATGGCAATAATTGTTCTATACGTGACTGATATACAGATTGGTCATCGCCCATAGAAAACCACACATCTGTATAAATCGCATCCGTTTGAAAAACAGCTTGTTGCACATCCTCAGTAATTAATATTTTGCTACCTGACTTATTAGCATGGTACTGCGCTAATTCTTGTATTTTAATATCTGGTTGCAACGTTTTAGGTGCTGCAATGTGAACATTTATTCCTAAAATTGCACCTGTCACTAATAAATCTTGAGCTACATTATTCTGTGCATCGCCAATGTAAGTTAAAGTTTTGTCTTCGAATGTGCCCCACGTTTCTTTTAATGTAAAGAAATCCGCTATCATTTGCGTTGGATGCCATTCGTTTGTAAGACCGTTCCACACTGGTACTCCTGCATGGTTAGCCAATGTTTCAACATCTTGTTGATAATAACCTCTAAATTCAATGCCATCATACATTCTACCTAATACTTTAGCAGTGTCTTCAGTAGATTCTTTAACACCTAAATGAATATCACCTTGACCAAAATATTCAGCAGTTGCTCCTAAATCACATGCAGCAACACTAAAAGCAGCACGTGTTCGCGTCGAAGGTTTTTCAAATAATAACGCCAAATTTTTTCCTTTTAAATAAGGGTGTGGGATACCTCTGTTTTTCTTTTCTTTCAATTCACCTGTAAAGTCAATCAAAGTTAACAATTCATCCGCAGTAAAATCTGACGTTTTTAAAAAACTTTGTCCTTTAAAACTTTGCAATTTGTTTAATTCTGTTGTGTACGCCCCAACTAGATCACTCTCCAATATCCTAAGATTATATTTAATACTAAACGGGATAGCGTGAAAAATCAAGTATAAATATACTGAAATTTGCATATATTTAATATAACAATTAATCCATTACTAGTTTAAAATATTGTAAATAACATCAAAATACTGTAATAAAAGCTTTTATAAATAACGACATCAACCATAATAGAGTTAATTTACACGTTTTTATATACATCTTTAATCAGACTTTTTCTAATTCATTACATTTCAATTATCTTGCTAAAAAATAGTACACATAAAAAAGTGACGTGATTCCTAAATAGTTATTGTGGAATCACGTCACTGTTATTGTTTTATTTACTATGTCTCAAACTTGTCATTAAGATATTTCTTCTTTTAGTTGTTTGCCTCCGGATCTTTCTTCTGGTGTTTTGAGGAAGCGAGTCATAATAGCACTTGCAGCATATAATCCAAATAATAAATACATCATACCTTGTACACCTATAGCATCGTAAAATAATGCTACTAAACCAGGTCCAACAAATACACATAGTCCTGCGCCTAAGTTTAAAATAGCCATCGCAGGTCCTTTATCACCATCTCCAACTAAAGATGGTACAAGTGCTGAAATAGGTACAAAGCCGGCTAAACACATTCCCCATAAAAATCCAACTAGTCCAACTATAAAGACATTACCTGTGAACATTTCCGGTATAAAATATAAACCTAATGTGAAAATGGCACAACCAATTCCTCCGATATAGGAAATGGTATTTTTCCAACCAATCTTATCACTTAATGCCCCAAAAATAAGATTAAAAATAATATTTGCGACAAATATAGTTCCCCAAATATTTAACCATGTCGTCGTTTCAATACCTTTAGTCGATAAATATATAGGTAAAAATAGTGGAAATGCATACTGTGCAGCTTGATTAATAATACGCACGATACATGCTACTGCAACTCGCGGTTCTCTTATTAGAATAGTAATTCCTGCAAGCATTTCTGATATATGTGCTTTTGCTCCGCCTTCTCTTTCTTCTAAATTAAATTCATCTTTATTCACGAAAACAGCTAAGAATGTACCAATTAAAACCCAAATAATCGCTGTCCATAATGTAGCAAAGTGACCAAATACGTTAATTGCAAATGATGAATAGTATGCACCTAGTACACTTAACCCACCTGTAAATACAAACCAAAACCAACCTACAGCAGCACCTAAGCGTTTTTGTGGTGAACGATATGCTACCCAAACTAAAAATGAATATGCAAATAATGGATAACCAAACCCTCTAATTGCATAAGATGGTATCATAAGTTCATAATTTAATGCAGGTATTGCAAACCCTACAAATATCGCATGACCAATAATATAAAGTCCTGTTCCTAACAGCATTACTTTCCGTGGACCAAAACTTTCTACTAACACTCCAGATAGCCAAGAACCAATAGCAATTGTAACACCATATGATGTCGTTAATATCGCGGTTTGATGAACTGATAATCCTTGATCTACTAAATATGGACTAATCCATGCAAGCTCTAATCCATCACCCATCATAAAAATTAATACACCGATATACCCCCATAATAGTGTCGGTGGCATTCCCACCTTCGCCAATTTGTTATTCATACTAACACATCCCTTTATTGTATATTATTCATTTACGTAGTGTTGGAACGCACTATGCAATTCCACACCAGTAACGTCATTCGTTACTCTCACTATAAATTAAACAACCTAAAAGAAAACGTTTTCATTTGTTAGTGTAATTCTATTGCATTTTTTCTTATAATGCAAATTTATTTTCATTTATTTTCGTTTATTTTCACTTTCTCTTTGTTTTACTATTCACTTAGCATAAAACTATACCATTTAGACATTATAAAGAGAGTGGGACAGAAATCTGATTTTGAAAAAATGATTTTGTCGTCCCACCCCGGCAAGGATGACTAGCGTTAAAAAAAAGCTCGGTTTGAAGCGCATTTTCAATGCAGTCAGCTACTGCCCATATGAAAAAGAGACTAAGACAATCAATATCCTCCCAGTATCATCACAACATAAAAACCATTGTTGTTAATTTATATAGTCGGTCTTTGTGCCCGACTCTGGAAGAAAGTACGCACAAAAATACTGCCAACAAAGTTAAAAACTTTGTCGGCAGTCTGAGAACACTATATTTATACAGATAGTACTTCCATCAAATTAATTACTTTATTGATTTTTCAAATTGACTGTACAATTGTTGTGCCTCATTATCATCAGACAACCCATAGACATTCATTCTACCATCTTGAAATAAAGTACATTGCACGTGGTCATAAGAGAAAATTTTGGCAAATGGATTTGCTTTAATAAACTGACCTGGTAAATACTGAGCATTTTTAAAAGCAGATGCTTCAAACCTAAACAAGTAAGTATTACCACACAACGCTTCAATACGCTGTTGCATTGGTTTATTCAATAGTTCATATTGTTGGTTTTTACAAACAGGACAATTGTGGTCTCTCAATGTTGTAACATTAATACCTTGATGATTAAGTTTAAATGTATCTACCGTCAGTAATTTACCAGAAAACCCAACACCAGCAGCATAGCGCACTAATTCACTCACTTCCAAACTCGCCACCTGTGTCACTACAGTTGGTAAAACACCATTAACGGCACAACTTTCTGCTGTGTCAGGGATAGTATTTAATAAACATTTTAAGCACGGGCCTTGAAAATCAATACCATAAACCGTCCCTTTACTTCCTACGGCGGCACCATAAATCCATGGTATTTGATGCTTATGACATGCCTCATTAATCAGATACCTAATACGAAAGTGGTCCATACCATCAATTACAACATGTGGATTAGTATCTTGTAATATCCCTTCTATATTCGTAGTAGTCAGTTCACAGTCATAGGACTCAACAGTAACTGAGCTATTGATACGCTGTAAGTGGCGTTCAAGTGCCACAACCTTTGGCAACACTTGTTCAGCATCTTGTTCATTATACAAAGTTTGACGGTGTAAATTAGACAACTCTACAATATCCATATCAATAATAGTTAACTTGCCAATCCCCATACGTGCCAACATTTCCGCAACATGACTACCTAAGGCACCCACACCAACTATCATCACATGCAGCGCCATTAATTGTCGTTGCCCTGTTTCACCAAATTGTGGAAAGCGCAGTTGTCTTTCATAACGTTGAATCATAAAAAGCCAATACCTTCTGTAGGACTAGAAGCTTGCGCTGTATAACGTATTGGAATACGTCCCGCTTCATAACTTAAACGACCAGCTGCTATCCCATAACGCATCGCTTCAGCCATTTTCACCGGATCTGTAGCACTTGAAATAGCTGTATTAAGCAAAATAGCATCTGCACCAAGTTCCATAGCATGGCATGCATCTTTTGCCGAACCAATACCAGCATCAACAATTACTGGCACTGTTACTTTTTCAATAATATAACGTAAATTTAAAGGATTATTAATACCTCTCCCCGTACCAATAGGTGAAGCAAGAGGCATAACTGCATGAACCCCTAACTCAACTAATCGTTTGGCTAACACTACATCATTAGAGATATAAGGACATACAATATAACCTTTATCCAATAAAATTTTACAAGCTTCATATGTTTCAAGTGGATCCGGTAATAATGTGTCATCATCCCCTATCACTTCTACTTTAATCATATCACAAACACCTGCATGCTGGGCAATTTCAGCAATACGTACTGCTTCGGCTGCAGTATGTGCACCAGCAGTGTTAGGAAATGTAATATATTTTGATAAATTTACGTTAGCTAATGGATTAGGTAATTCCTTATCATATAAATTCATTCTTCTTACTGCAAACGTTAATACTTCAGTTTCAGAAGCTGTAATCGCTGCTGACTGTATTTGTTCATTATCAAATTTCCCAGTACCTAATAATAAGCGTGACTTCAATTTAAATGGACCTATTTCTAACATATTTAACCGCCTCCTACGAATTCTAATAGTTCTAATCGGTCTGATGATTTCACCATCTGATTGTGAAACTGTGCTTGTTGTATTAATTGTTGATTGTGTTCAACGACAACTCTATTCTCATCTATTTCTAATTCCTTGAGTATTGCAACAATGGATAATTCTTGTTCAAAATGAAATGTATCGCCATTAATAATAACTTCCACTCGTACAACCTCCTAATTTAAAATCATTTAAAATTTCAGGTTTCACACCACTTTTCAACCACAACGCAATGAGTTCACCTACTACCGGAGACAACAAAATACCATTGCGATAATGTCCAGTAATGACAAATAAGCCCTGTTGTATCTCATCCATGACCGGCTTTTCTTGATTGGTATACGGTCTGACACCAGACCAATGCTTTATAATAGTAGCATTCCCCAATGCTGGCACGTATGTTAGTGCTTGGTGTAACAAGCACTGCATTCCTCCGGCAGTAACATTTACGGAATAATCATTAAAATAACTAGTCGCACCAATTAAATAACGCTGTTTCATTTTAGGTACTATATAACAGCCATCAGTAAAAAATAATGTAGTAGCTAATTGTATATCCCGTGATTCGAATAACATCACTTCACCTTTGACACCAGTAGGTTCATGGGCTTTCAGCTGACCATTCAACAAATAATGACTCCATGCTCCACCAGCTACGATTACTTTTTGAGCTGCAAATTTACCTTTATTAGTACAAACACTATAACCTTCATGGCCTGCTTGGATGTCGGTGACTTCTGTAGAAAATATACGTTCTATATGACGTTTGTGTAATGAAGCTAATAATGCTTTTGTATAACGATTAGCATTGATTTGATGATCATCTGGAATATGAAATGCTGTATTTGTTGGAAAAGAAATATCATAGTTTCTATATTGTTGTATGTCTTTATTTGTCAGTAATCGCACTTGCGGATTATGTTGCTGTAAAAATTCATATTGCTCTAGCACTTGATGACTATGTTGTGCTTCAGCCGCTATTTTCAACAATCCACTTTGTCTATATTCAATATCGATACCAACCTCTTCAGCTATACTATGTGCTAATGGTTCAAAATATTGCTGAGACTTTAACGCTAAACGATATAAAGCACTATCACTATTAAATTCATTTTGTGCACCGAGCATACCACCTGCTTTATAAGAGGCATGTTTTCCCGGTATATCACGATCTATAACTGCTATACGATAAGCTTCGCTATTCAAAGCACGTGCAATGGACATCCCCATTACACCTGAGCCAATAATTAGTACATCATACATGATTACGCCACACCTCACTCAAAGTTTTTAATGTTAACTGTGAAGCTTCGAGAAATAAGTTAATACCACTTATACCATAGAACTCAGTTGATAATTGTTGAGCCGTATTTTCATTAATACCTCCGAGCGCTACTACTGGTATCGGTAATGCTAAAACTGCTTGAATCTCTTTGTTCTTTCTAGGGATTTGACCTGGTTTAGAGCTTGTAGGAAATATATGGCCAAACAATATATAATCAACATGATGTTGCAAGGCAAATTGTGCACTATCGACATTGTGTGTCGACATACTTACCACTACATTAGGAAACTTTTTCTTAATCGTCTGTATTTCTCTTGCTCGTTCTGAGAAATGAATCGCGCTTAATCCACATTGTTCTAATACATAAATATCGCTATGTATAGCTATTTTAGAGCGAGAAATTCCATACGTTATAGCTAATTGTATCCATGCAATTAACTTAGTAGATGTCATAGGCGTACGCACTATCAAATAGTCTATATATGGCATCACTCGTTGATAATGTACGATATCAGCATGTGTTAAATGTTTATACTGTGTAATAGCAACTAACAAAAAAAGACACCTCAATAAAAAAACGTTATTTTTCTGGGTAGAAAAATAACGTCTATATCACAAAAGTTAGTCATGTTATCAACGCCACTTTCCTACGCCAGTATCAACTGGATCAGGTTCCAGGAATCCCAAAGTTCACTACTTTAGTCTCAGCCTTTTCAAAGGCACTTCCAGTGGTCTCTAATCTATATAATTTTAATCTTACTATTTCAACAATGCATTGTTATTGTTAATTTAACCTAATCATTAATAAAATGCAAATCCATTTATCGTTGCTTATTGCTCCTAATGCGTTATTTCATTGTCTCGTGCTTCACTTATCATTAGTAATTGTTCCGTTAGTGGTTGGCTTTGTGTATAAACTTGACGATAAATATCAAAATATCGCTTATACTGCTGATGATTGACACTATCAGGATGAAATTCTTTGTCATAAGTTACAAAAACACGACTACATGCTTCCATACTATCAAACCAGTTAACACCTGTTGCTGCAATAATAGCTGCTCCCATACTCGGACCTTCTTCATGACTTAATTTGCGCATAGACGCATTAAAAATATCTGCTTGTAACTGCAACCAAAAATCACTTTTAGCTCCACCTCCAGTAGCAGTAATATGTGTTAAAGACTTGCCATTTTCTCGTAAATATAATATTGACTCATACAAGGAATAGCTAATCCCCTCAATCACTGCACGTGCCATGTCACTACGTGTATGCAAACTACTAAGTCCAATCCAACTCCCCCTAATATACGCATCACCATGAGGTGTACGTTCGCCTGAAAGATATGGTGTAAATAATAAACCGTTAGCACCTATAGATGATTGTTGAGCTAGTAACAAAATATCATCAAAGCTAAGCTCTGGTGCTAGTGTTTTTTGGAACCATGCCAAACTATCTCCTGCAGCTAAAGTTACCCCCATAATGTAGGATACATGCGGTAAAGCATGTTGAAATAAGTGCATATTTTGACCATAGCTTGCAGCATTCGCTTCACAAGTCAAAATTACACCAGAGGTTCCAATACTACATAACGTATCATGAGGCTTAACTACACCTGAACCTAATGCAGCACAGGCGTTATCACCACCCCCTGCAAATACTTGAATATTAGTATTCAAACCGAGAGACTTTGCTACATCCGGCTTTACATTACCTACATATGATTCTGCTGAAGTTAGATCCGGAAAGA
Organism: Staphylococcus sp. GDY8P72P; assembly: GCF_016890655.1. NCBI lineage: Bacteria > Bacillati > Bacillota > Bacilli > Caryophanales > Staphylococcaceae > Staphylococcus > Staphylococcus sp. GDY8P72P. Next base: position 40,058 of record NZ_JAFEQJ010000011.1, read on the forward strand.
TCTGAGCATCTATGCCAAACAAGGCTCCAGTATCATATGACCATTGTTGCGTTTTCGGGTCTAATAATAAAGTGCTTGAAGCATCAGACACTTCCATAGACAATACTCCAGTTAATTTAAAACGAACATAGTCTTTAGGTAATAAAAACTTATAAGTTCGTTCCCAATTGCTAGGTTCATATTGTTTTACCCACATCATTTTAGTTAAAGTAAAGCCTTCTAGCACAGGATTACCTAGCACATATTGTCCTAAGCGTTTTTTGATAATTTCACACTGCTCAGTCGTTCGTGTATCATTCCATAAAATGGCTGGTCTAATTGCTTCACCATATTGATCGACAAGGACTAAACCATGCATTTGTCCTGAAAACGACATTCCTTCTACTTGTACTACTCTCATACTTTCCATCTCACTAATGGTCTGCAATGTATCTTTAGTGGCTTGCACCCATTCATCTGGGTGTTGTTCACTAAATCCTGCTTGTGGGTGTAGCGTTGTAATTGGCTTATTGGCACTGGCTAACACTTGTCCTTGTTGGTTAACCACAATTGTTTTAACTGCACTCGTACCGATATCTACACCGAGTACTACTTTTTCCATGTAACCTCTAACCTTTCTTTTGTAAATTGACATTGTCGTCACCTAAATTAATACAGTAATCTCCACTATTTGGCAACTGCTTAAATTTCACTACTTGTTACTTCTTTTTTACTATTATAGTTGCGCTAAAAATGAATTTAAGACCTCCCGGAGTCTAATTCAATTTAGACTATCAGTGCTAACAAGGACTTCACCCTTACAACTAAAATTTTCAAATCATCATTTATCGAGGTTCATAATAAACTGTTGTAAAAACTTTTAATCCGTTTTCATTTTGTATAATTATATTAATAAATCTTTCATTAAGTCTTTTTGCTTATCAAACAATTGTTATAGCTGTATAATTTATATAGTTTGTCAAAGGAGTGATATATCATGAGTACATTTTCAACTGATGAAAAAGTACAAATATTATCTGATATTGTAGCTATGAATACAGTTAATGATAATGAAATTGAAGTATGTGAATACTTCCAAAAATTATTTCAACAACACGGCATTACATCAACGATTGAAAAAGTGGATGAACGTCGTGCCAATTTAATTGCTGAAATCGGTGAAACAGGACCTGTTATTGGTATTTCAGGTCATATGGATGTAGTTTCCGAAGGTGATCGTAGTCAATGGAGCTATGAACCATTCCAATTGACGGAAAATGATGGTTTCCTTTATGGTCGTGGTGCTGCAGATATGAAATCAGGTTTAGCTGCACTTGCCATTGCCCTAATAGAAATCAACAATAGCAATACTTTAAACTACGGGAAAATTAGATTTCTAGCGACTTCGGGTGAAGAAATGGAACAACTCGGTTCTCAAAGTTTATATGAACAAGGTTATATGGATGATGTAGAAGCTTTAATCATCGCTGAACCATGTCAAAACATGTTAGTTTATGCACATAAAGGCTCTATGGATTATCGTATTACATCACATGGTGTGTCTGCACATAGTTCCTTACCTATCTTAGGTAAAAATGCTATTAAACCATTAATTGAATTTATTCAAGATATCGATACTACATCAACACAAATAGCTAAAGAAGTTAAAGGCACAGCATTTGATTTTTCTAATATGATTTCTAAATTTAGTCAACAGTTACCACAAGCCATACAAGCAGCTCAAGTAGAAGAAGTATTAAGTGGACTTGTTGTAAGTAATACATTGATTAAAGGTGGCGTACAAGTAAACTCTATCCCAGAATCTGCTGAAGCTGAGTTTAACATTCGAACTATACCAGAATATGACAATAATCAAGTTAAACAATTATTCAACAATACTTTAGCAAAACATAATGAATCAGGCGCTAACTTGGTCAGTGATTTATACCTCGATTTAGACCCAGTATTAACTACTGGTAAAAATAGTTTGATTGATACAGCTAAAAATATCGGAGATCGTATATTTGCTACAGATTTACAAGCTGAACCAACTGTAGCTGTTACAGATGCTTCTAATTTATTAAGAAGTAAAGATGAATCATTCCCATTGTTAGTTTTCGGTCCTGGTGAAAATCCACATCAATTAGATGAATGTGTAAGTAAAGAAAAATATTTAACATTTATTGATTTTTATATCGAATTATTAACAACTTATAATCAACAATAAATAATATCAAAACAAACTCTCACTAAATCGTAGTGATTGTTTCAGACTGTCGACAAAGTTTTCAGGTTTGTTGGCAGTTTTTTTGTGCGCGCTTTCCACGGGCACTGCCTTATTCTGTAGTCTTCGGCGAGTGCTTTCCCACTGGAGTCGCCCATAATAACTCTAAAACTTCATAATATAAAAAAGGTTGGGACAATATTGATTTGTCCCAACCTCTTTTATCTATTAATAATACATCAATGTATAGTGGTTCCAACGGTATCACCTTTGTGCACTTTTTCCACAATGTGTGTTTCCGAACCTGCTGCAATAACTACTTTTTGACAGCCGTGTTGAATTGCTAATACAGCATCTTGAACCTTTGGAATCATCCCACCATAGATTTCTTTTTGTTCAATATATTTTTGAATATCTTTAGCATTGAGTGACGCCTGTACTTTTTCGTCAATAAGCACCCCTGGAATGTCGCTTAAAATATAAATTGGCGCTTCTAAAACTTCGGCTATTTTATATGCTAAAGTATCTGCATTAATGTTGTACTGTTGTTTTGTACCTTGTTTCAATCCTATTGAAGCAATAACTGGAATAAATTCTGATGCTAGCACATTCAATGCAGCAGTATTAATATTGATCGGTTCACCAACAAAGCCATATTGTTGATGTAAAGGTTCAATATCAAACAATTGGGCATCTATACCATTAAGTCCAAGTGCACCTTGTCCTTGTACATTAAATTTACTTACTAATTCAGGATTCACTTTCCCAATTAGTGTCTGACTCGTTATGCTTAATACTTGTTCAGAAGTTACGCGTAACCCATCTTTAAATTCAGGTGCTACATCATTATGAGCTAAAGCTGTATTAATAAAAGGTCCTCCACCGTGTACTATTATTGGCTGATAACCTTGTTGTTTTAACCTATAAATATCTTGGATAATTGAATCATCTAAATTCGTTAATGTACTACCGCCTATTTTAATTACAATATAACTCATTTCATCATCCTCACGTTCTATATGACGCATTTATGCGCACATAATCATAAGTCAAATCACAACCGTAAGCAACAGCGTTACCATGACCATCTCCTACTTTAGCTTCAATGACAATATCATCTTGCTCAAGCTTTGCTTTCATCGTAACTTCATCAAAGGCTACTGACATTCCTTGATGAACAACGTCTGTATCACACAATGAAACATAAGTGTCATCTGGTTCAAATTGATCAGAAGCATAACCCATAGCTGCAACAATACGTCCAAAGTTGGCATCTTCACCATGTATTGCTGTTTTTACTAAATTAGATGACACGATACTTTTAGCTATTTTACGTGCATCGATATCGTCAACGGCTCCAGTTACTTTGGCTGTAACTAACTTCGTTGCACCTTCACCATCTTTAGCAATTTCTTTTGCAAGATATTGGCAAACATAATGCATTGCTTCTTGGAATTCTTGCCAATCTGGGTGTTCAGTAGTTAATGGAGCGTGATTCGCTTGGCCATTAGCCATACAAAGCACCATATCATTTGTACTTGTATCGCCATCAACGGTAATCATATTAAAAGAATCATCAATCGTCATTTTTAAACTTTGGCTTAATGTTTCACCATCAATATTAGCATCAGTAGTTACAAAACCTAACATAGTGGCCATGTTAGGATGAATCATACCTGAGCCTTTGGCTGTTCCGCCAATAGTAACGGTTGTGCCATCAATTTCTACTTGAACAGCTAAATTTTTAGTACATTTATCTGTAGTTAAAATAGCTTCATTAAAATACTCACTATTATTATATTGTTCTTTTAATACATTCTGTGTTCCATGATAAATTTTATCCATAGGTAAAAATTCACCTATCACGCCTGTGGAAGCAACTCCAACATTGGTCGGTAAAATTTTCAATTGTTCTGCCACCCATTGTTGCGTATCTTTAGCATCTTTCAGCCCTTGTTCACCTGTACAGGCATTGGCATTAGCAGAATTAACTACGATGGCTTGTAATGTTTGATTTTGAGCTATGCTTTCTTGTGTCACGATTAAAGGGGCAGCTTTAAATCGATTTAAAGTATAAACACCAGCAGCTTGTGCTTCTGTAGTAGAAAAAATCCATCCAAAATCATTGTTATGTTTTCTTAATCCTGTGTGCATGCCACCAGCAATAAATCCTAGAGGTGAGCTGACATCACCTTCAAAATCTACATTTAATTTACTTTTTACTTGTACATTACTATAGTCTTCCATCCCATCTCTCCCATCTATGGATATACTGGCAATTGATTCAATCCTGTAGCTGAATCAAGGCCAAAAAGTTTGTTTAAATTTTGAATTGCTTGACCACTAGCACCTTTTACTAAATTATCAATGACTGACACAATAATAGCTTGGTTATTCTCTTCATTTACGTACACACCAATATCACAAAAATTACTACCTGCTACCTCTTTCGTTTTCGGAAATTCTCCTATGTCTCTAATTCGTACAAAGGGCGCATCTGCGTAATAACGCTGAAATTGTGCATGCAAGGATTCAGTGGTTGTATGTTCTTTTAATTGAACATAAATCGTTGATAAAATACCGCGTGTCATCGGTACTAAATGTGGGGTAAACGTTACCGCTATTTTTTCATCGGCAAGCTGTGTTAAATATTGTTCAATTTCTGGCTTATGTTTATGTTTACCTATAGCATAAGCACTGAAATTTTCATTCATCTCTGAATAGTGCACATGTTGGGCAAGTGACCTTCCAGCACCGGAAACACCTGTTTTAGCATCTATAATAATAGAATTATTATGAATTATTTGGCTATCTACTAATGGGTGTAATGCTAATAAAGTAGCTGTAGGGAAACAACCAGGATTGGCAATCAATTGTGTATTAGAAGCGTCAATAGTCGACCATTCTGCAATACTGTATTGAGCTGAATCCAAAGCTGATTGCGGTGCTGCTGTTTCTCCATAAAATTGTTCATACACCGCTCTATCTTTTAATCTAAAATCACCTGATAAATCAATGACTTTAATGTTTTGTGCTAAAAATTTCGGTGCTAAATGTTTACTTATATTTGATGGCGTAGCAAAAAACACAACATCACATGTAATATTATTATTTTCTAAAGACTCAAAACGATAGGGTAAATGGTTTAAGTGAGGAAAAGTTCCAGATACGAGTTCTCCTGCTTTAGAATGTGAAAAAATATATTTAATTTTTACACTAGGATGATGTGCGAGCAATCTAATAAGTTCTACCGCACCGTATCCACTTCCGCCTACTATACCAACTTCAATCATTTAGTTCAGTCCTTTCAGAATATTCCGTCTTTTAAGTTAATTTATTTTTGTAATACTTCAGTAATTACATCGATAACTTTAGTGATTTCTGTCTCATCAATAACTAATGGGGGCGAAATTCGAATAATATTACCTTGTGTTTCTTTGCATAACACACCTTTTTTAATCATCTCTAAACAATAAGGTTGTGCATTTTCTGTCAATTCGATCCCGATAAACAATCCTCTACCTCTCACATCGACGATTACATCACTATCAATCAACTGTAAATTGTTCAGTAACTGTTGACCTAATGTCGCTGAATTTTCGATAAGTTTTTCTTCTATTAATACATCTAAAGCTGCAGTAGACACTGCACATGCCAGTGGATTACCACCAAAAGTCGAACCGTGTGTACCTGGTGTAAGTACATTCATGACTGACTCGTCTGCTAATACTGCCGAGATGGGGTATAATCCTCCACCCAATGACTTACCGAGCAAGTATATATCAGCTGTTACACCTTCCCACTCCGTTGCAAACATTTTACCTGTACGACCTAGACCAACTTGAATTTCATCTGCAATAAATAAAATATTATGTTCATCACAAAGTTCACGTACTTGAGCAATAAAGTTATCAGATGGAATATTCACACCACCTTCTCCTTGAATAGGCTCTAAAATAATTGCAGATGTATGTTCATTAATTTCTGATTTTAGCTGTGTTACATCACCGAAATCAATGTAATGCATGTTATCTAATAAAGGTCCAAAACCTTGCTTATAACTTTCTTGCGATGATAAAGACAATGCCCCTAATGTTCTGCCATGGAAATTACCGTTCATTGCAATAATCTCACTGCGTCCTTCTGGCACACCTTTAACATCTTCGCCCCACTTACGTGCAATTTTTATCGCAGTTTCTACTGCTTCAGCACCTGTATTCATGGGTAATACTTTATCTTTATTAGCTAATGTACAAATTTTTTCTTCCCAAACACCTAAATTGTCGCTATATAAAGCACGAGAGACCATCGTTATCTGTTCGCTTTGTTCTTGAAATGCTTTTATGATTTTGGGATGGCAGTGCCCATGGTTAACAACTGAAAATCCTGAAATACAATCAATGTACTCATTGTTTTCAATATCCCAAACTTTCGCACCTTTACCTTTGGATAGAACTAGATTCATTGGACTATAATTGATCGAACTATACTTATCTGTATGTGTAATTACATCGTTCTTTAAATCGTTCATCAAAACCCTCTCTCTTTATATTTATTCTTAAAAATGAATTAATATTCGTTATCATACACCTCGACTGTTAATAAGTCAAATTAAATTTCAGCTTATTTCCTGTTATAAAACACGCTTTGAATTATTAATAAACGTTGCATCTATTATTAAATTCTAGTTACGTGTTAACTATTGCTCATGCTTTATTCATTCATTAAAAACAAAGTCATAGCAATTCTTTTAAATTAATATTTCAAAATCCAAATGTATAATAAGTTGTGCCACACACGAAATTCTAAAAATTGTTAATATTCTGAAAAAATAAGTATAACATACTCTCAAACTATTACAACTGTTGTTAACGTAAAATTACATTCAAATTTACATACACAATTTATGCAAGTTTCAAGATAATAATAAATCCGACAAATGAACATATGCTATTTGCCGGATTTATGCATGAGTTATTTCATACTTCTATTAATATTTACTTTGAGGTTGTTGAGTCTAGTTGTTGTTCTGCTTTTAATTGTGCAGTCATATTTTTATTAATTTTTTTTGCACGTTTAAAATAGATGCTTTCAAAGTAACTCGTCGTACCTAATTTATAGAAGATTAAAGCTACGATGATAATAACTACAAAATCATATGGATAATGTATTAAGTTTAATCCTTTAAATTCCTTACTACCTATAAACGATAAGAAGGCTAAAGTAATTAAATACACAATAATCCATAAACTACCACCGATTTGTTTTTTCGTGTTTTTCCAATTCATTTTGTATTCATAAAAGAAATAAATTGGCAAGCCTAATATAATAATGAAAATCACTTGAGCTGTAGTTGGCCACATCGCCCAATAAATTGCTAAAGAAGCTAAAACGAACGAAAATGGTGCCATAAATTTCAACATACTTGCTCTAAATGGTCTATGCATTTGCGGCGCCATTTTACGTAATGAAATAACCGTCGTAGGTCCAGTTAAATACGCAACTAGTGTAGCCGTTGAAATAACACTCGCTAACACTGCCCAATCACGGAATAAAGAAACCATTATCATACTTATGATAGCATTGAAAATAATTGCTACTCGTGGAATTTTGTACCTTTCATTCATCTGTCCTAAGAATTTCGGTATATGTCCATTTTTTTCCATTGCACGTAACACACGACCTGTAACGGCCACAAATGATACACCAGTACCAAATGGTGAAACCACTGCTTCAATATAAAGTAAAATAGCTAGCCAATTCAATCCAAGTAAAATAGCCATATCAGCAAATGGTGAGTTGAAATTAATACCTGCCCAACCATTGCCGTGGAGCATATCGCTTGGCATTGATGTAATAAAGGTACTTTGCAACACTATGTAAAGCACTGCACTTAATGTTAATGAAATGGCAATTCCTCTAGCAATATTCTTTTCTGGTTTCTCTATCTCAGAACCCATATTAATGATAGTTTGAAATGCATTAAATGAGAAAATAATTCCAGAAGCTGTTGTAGCTGCAAATATTGGCGCACTGCCATAAGGCATAAATGTACCAACTGAGTGCCCATAATTGCCAGTATCGAAGCCAGAAATCATTAACATGATAATTGTTAATAATGGAACACCTAATTTAAACACCGAAATCAGACTAGTGAATGAGGTTAATAATTTAACAGACCAATAATTTAATAATGAAAATATGATGATAATAACGAAGACAGCCAATAAGCCAATATTACTTATTGAGCCTCCTTCCATTAAATTGCCCATAAACTTAGCCCAATCCCAAGGCCATGAACTCATATACTGTACTGCAGAGACTGCTTCAATCGGGATAATTGTTACAAGGGATACCCAATTGGCCCAAGCTGCAATAAAACCAAGCAAAGAACCATGTGTATATTATGCATAGTTACTCATACCACCGGATTGAGGGAACATTGTTCCAATTTCAATATAGTTATACGCGATTGATCCAATAACCGCAAAACCGATAATCCATGAAATAATTGCTGCTGGTCCAGCAATAGAAGATGCTTCCCACGCACCAAATAACCAACCAGAACCAATAAGTGATCCTAAGCCTAGTAGTACGAGTTGCGCTAAATTAATCTTATTACTCTTATTCTGTTTTTCCATACAAACTCCTATAACATTTTTTGTCTTTTATACTCATCTTTATTCTTGTTATACACAATATACATTTTATTGTATAGTCGATTATTATACACTTATTTAAAAACCAGTCAAACAGCTAACAATATATAACATTAATTGTATAAAAATACGTTATATAGCTAATTGATGCATAATCGTTTTTTTGAATTAACTTCGTTTATGCTATACGTACAGTCAATAAATCGGCACTTGCTTATGTAACTTATTTATTCATAAATTTTATAATTTCTATGCTTTCCACTGAACAATACTTTGACTCATACAGCCCTTTATAAAAACATTTAACCGTTTACATAATCATATAAATTATAAATTTGGTACATTTTTCTCTATAATAATATTTTTTACACTTTGCGAGTGATATATGCATTTTTTCTCATGAAATTAGCCTTTATTTTGTACGATTTAATGTAACACAAATACGCTGCCGTAAAATTCTACACGCTACGAATAAGCATAAAAAAGAAGAGCAGAGCAATCTTATTTTCAAAAGATTACTCTGCTACCCCATATTTATCTACTTTTTAATATGCTAAGCCATTACTGAGGCTTATCTTCTTCTGTCCACCACAATGCATCTTTAGGATTTTTAATCACTTCTTCATACTCTGACTGACTTTCTACATTCGGATATGCACCACGTAATGATTTATTTGACGTTGACTTGAACATAAAGCCAAAGATTAATAAACCAATAACATTAATAGCTACTAAGTAATAAGATGGTGCAATTTGTTGGCCAGTTGTTTCCACTAAAGTTGATAAAATGAATGGCGTTAGGCCACCAAAAATAGCAGCACCAATATTATATACCAATGATAATGTTCGCAATCTTACTTTAGTATGGAACATACTTGGTAACAGTGAAGGCATAACACCTTCAAACGTTGACATAAACAGTGCAATAATAAAGAGACCTATAATTACAACTGGAATGGATGGTATAGTCATTAGCCAAAATGCCAAAATTGAAAATAAGCTAAATCCTGCAAGTCCAAACATCGTTGTACGTTTATTGCCCACTTTATCACTATACCAACCAAAGAAAAAGACTGCCGGTATCATAAGTGCCATGGTTATCGTACTTAATATAGATCCCATCGTACCACCTAGATTAATTGTGGTATTTAAAAATGATGGCATGTATGACAGCACCATGTAGTTAGCAACATTTAAAAATGCTACACCAGTAAAGCACACAATAACGTCTTTCCAATAATATTTGAAGATATCTAAATAAGAATATTCTAATTCTTCTTGTTCTTCTAACGTAGATTCATATGCCGGACTCTCATCCAAACTACTACGCAGAATAATACCGACAATACCTAGTGGAGCTGCAATAATAAACGGTATTCTCCAACCCCAATCAGCCATTTGTTGGTCTGATAATAAAGCATACATTGTACCAGCCAATATTGCTGCCAAAATATTACCTGCCAATGTACCGATTTCTAAGCCACTTCCTAATTTACCGCGAGTACTATCAGGTGAAGACTCAGCAATAAAAGTCATGGCGCCTGCATACTCTCCTCCTGTTGAAAAGGATTGTATCATTCTAACTACAAGTAACATAATAGGTGCCCAAATGCCTATTTGATCTTGTGTTGGTAACAGACCTAACATCAACGTAGATGCGGCCATTAATAAAATTGTAGTAGATAATACAATTTTTCTACCATATTTATCTCCAAGGTGGCTGAAGAAAATACCACCTATTGGTCTTACTATAAAAGCAAATGCAAATACTGCAAAAGTTGAAATGATTTGCATTTCTTGAGGTAAATTACCAAAAAAGTTTGCACTAAGTATGACTGCCAACTGGGCATACAAACCAAAGTCAAACCACTCTATTGCATTACCAATCCCCGTGGCAACGACTGTTTTTTTGGCTTTACTTGAATCAACGTGATTCACGTTTTCCTTTTTGAATTTCACACAAAAACACCCCTTATTTGTATCTACCTTTACAAATAACCTATTCAGATAAATATAAACACCAAATTAGAAATTTTAATTTTACACACTTTTGCTAAATTAAAATATCTTTCGTTATTTATGCACTTAAAGTTAATACTAAGTTGCTAAAACACTAATCATAAATAAGTTCATTAAAGGGTTAAGCAACTTAATTCACTTTTTTTTAGCGTGGTATAATAAAGTAGTTATATTTAACTTGGAGGTGCAAACATATGAAACAACTTTATTTTAATCATGACGGTGGCGTGGATGATTTAATTTCATTATTCTTATTATTACAAATGGAAAACATTAATCTTATTGGTGTAAGTGCAATTGGCGCAGATAGTTATGTAGAACCTGCAACGAGTGCATCCCAAAAAATTATCAATCGCTTTTCAACTACACAGATAGATGTTGCCGCTTCTAAAGAACGTGGCAAAAACCCATTCCCTAAAGATTGGCGTATGCATGCCTTTTTTATGGATGCTTTACCTATTTTAAATGAACCTACCGCTTCACAGTCTACAATACTTGATACCGACGCCTATCAAGATATTATTGACAAAGTAAGTCAATCTTCTGAGCCTGTAACCTTATTATTTACTGGACCATTAACTGATTTAGCTAAAGCTTTAGCAGTAAATCCAACTATAGAACACAATATTGCACGTTTAGTATGGATGGGAGGCACATTCTTATCAAAAGGTAATGTTGAAGAGCCGGAACATGATGGCAGTGCCGAATGGAATGCTTTTTGGGACCCTGAGGCTGTAGCTGCAGTATTTAATACTACTATTTCAATTGATATGGTTGCGCTTGAAAGTACCAATCAAGTACCGTTAACACCTGCTATTCGACAACAATGGGCCGACGAACGTCATCATATCGGGGTTGATTTCTTAGGAGTTAGTTACGCAGCAGTTCCACCACTAACACATTTCCAAACAAACTCTACTTACTTTTTATGGGATGTATTAACAACTGCTTATATTGGTAAACCTGAATTAGTACATCAATACACTGTGAAAGCCGCTGTTATCACTGATGGTCCTAGCCAAGGTAAAATTTACCAAGATGAAACTAACGGTCGAGAAGTAGACGTTGTTACTCATGTTGATCATGATGACTTTTTCTTATATATTACTGATTTAGCTAAAAAAGTTACACACTAACTTACAACACACATAGGAAGCGCTACAAAGACCTAGTGTTATTAAAAATTTTGTCGTCTCAATCTCTTGCTTTAAACATAAACGAACCTTAGGCTACTTTCACCTAAGGTTCGTTTAATATTGAAAGTTTTTTGGCCAATTACAGAAGAAAGCCCACTAGCCAAAGACACTAGCCTAAGGCAACGCCTACGGAAGTCTGTACAAAAAATCTGCCAATAAAACCGAAAACTTTGTCTGTATCCTCTTGTTTTATTGTCAGTAAACAGACCTTAAACATTAGTACTCCAAAAGATTTTTCTATATATTAGCAGTAATTTGAGCCGACTCCTGCGGGAATAGCACTAGCTGAAGACTACAGGTTGAAGCAGTGCCCGCGGAAAGCGTGCACAAAAACTGCTAACAAAATCGGTTTTCACTACATCCACTGAAATGATTCCTAGACACCTCTCGCTCACCTTTATACTGTCAATAACTTGTTGGAGTTAAAAACTGTTCATCTATAATCGAACGTGTATGTTGTTGTAAATGCGCTACAGACATATCACTATCTTCTTTAAACTGTACAGAATGTTTATCTGCTAACTTAGTTGGATATCGATGTAACGGATATACAGCAAAATTATATCTGCTATCGCTATTGCCAGGGTCTACAATTTCATTATGAATGACTAATGATTTCCACCGTACATCCTCAATCGACACCCCGTTAGGACTTTTGTTAATATCAAAATTCACACTTCCACCAAGGATATTTTTCTCGTCACCTGTTTCTTGGCCATTAAGAAAATTTCCCAGTGAATAGGCTACCAAAGTACGCTGACCATGCTTTCCTTCAACCCATTCCATTGGTTGTATAACGTGAGGATGCATACCTAAAACAACATCAACACCTTCATCTGCAAACAATTGTGCATAATACCGTTGCTTGTTACTAGGCTTACTTTTGCCTTCTTTGCCCCAATGCGCGGATACAATAATTACATCACTTAATTTACGCGCTTTAGCAATATCACGTTTAATCACCGCTTCATCGAAATAATTAATATGATAAGGCGCTTTACGCTTTAGACCATTCGTACCATATGTATAACTCAGCATAGCAACTTTAATACCTTTAACTTTTTTAATTGGAATATTATTACGATCTTCGGACGACTTAAATGTACCAGTGTACATTGTACGATGACGCTTCCATAAATCAATTTGATGTTCCAATCCAGCTACTCCTTGATCTAAAGCATGATTATTAGCCCCATTAATAAGATTAAAACCACTTGCTACTACATTTTGTGCTAACTGGCTTGGTGTATTAAAACGTTTAAAACCTGAAAATGCTTTATCATCTCCACCCATAGGAGATTCTTGATTAATATACGCTATATCTGCTGATTGAATATACTGTTCTACTGGTTTATACATTTCACTAAAATCAAACGTACCATCTTGTTGACTCGCATCATTATAAACTACAGGATGGATTAAGTTGTCACCTACTGCCACAACAGAGGTATGTTTGTCCAAATATTTCAGTTCATTTAACGTTGTATAACCAACACACAAAAATAAAATAATCACTAAACTGAACGTTAGTCTATATTTCTTCATTTTATTATCCCCTTATATATGTGTGATTATAATAATGAATTAAAAAAAGTAATCATAAAAACATAAGTTTGTTTAATATGATTACTTTTATTATATTATTCTAGAATCGTTTGACTCTCTTTTTCATGCAACATTTGAGTTATTTGATTATATTCATTCATCACAGCTACTTTAGGAACATGTGACTGGAGTTCTTCTTCATTCAGAGCAACATAGGTCATAATAATTACAATATCATCCACTTCAACCAAACGTGACGCAGCACCATTCAAACAAATCTTGCCACTACCTCGTTCACCTTCAATAACATACGTTTCAAAACGCGCACCGTTATTATTATTTACAATCGCTACTTTTTCATTAGGTAAAATATCCACAGTTTCTAGTATATCTTTATCAATCGTAATGCTGCCTACATAATTCAAATTAGATTCTGTCACTCTGGCTCTGTGAATTTTAGCATTCATCATTGTTCTAATCATTAAGATACCTCTCCTATTATAATATTATCGATCAAGCGTGCTGTAGAAAATTTCACTGCTAAAGAAATAAAAATACGTCCTGATATGTACTTTTGTTCCTTTAATTCTGGATAACTGTATACAGCAACTTCTTCTACATTACCACTCGTATGAGAGGTCAAACATTGTGTCACACCTTTTATGAGCACGTCACTGCGACGTTCACCTTCATCATATAATTGCTTAGCATAGCACAAACTTTTGTATAAATGTACTGCTTCTTCACGTTCTTGAGTAGTAAGATAAATATTGCGTGAACTTTTAGCTAAACCATCTGCTTCCCTAATAATACCAACACCTACAATACGAATATTATGATTAAAGTCTGCTACCATTTTTTCAACAATAGCTAATTGTTGGGCATCTTTTTTGCCGAAGTAAGCAACATCTGGTTGAATAATATTAAATAATTTATTTACCACTGTAACGACACCATCAAAATGACCTGGTCGTTGTGCACCTTCTAACACTGTAGCAAGTCTACCTACTTTTAACGCTACACCTAATTCAGCTGGATACATATCATCAACTGATGGATAAAACACATAATCCACACCTACAGTCTCTACTAAACTGACATCTTGTTCAATTTGCCTTGGATATGCATCAAAATCTTCATCAGGCCCAAACTGTAAAGGATTTACAAATACACTCGCAACAGTGATATCTTGCTCTCTCACAGATTGTTGCATCATGGTTAAATGACCATCATGTAGTGCACCCATTGTAGGTACAAAACCTATAGATTTATTTGATTTTCTTAATTGTAGCATTAACGATTGCATCTCTTGAATATTTGAAATAACTTGTGTCATTGTTCTACTCCTCGTCCCAAACTTTCTTTTTGTACGTATGTTCAACTGATGGAAATTCATGCTTTTTCACTTCTGTATGGTATTGTTGCAATGCTTCAACACCTATAGCAAAATCACCATATTGTTTGACGAATTTAGCATGTCGGTCTACACCATAATTTAAAACATCGTGATAGACCAATACTTGCCCATCTGTACCAACACCTGCACCAATACCGATCACCGGAATAGTCAAAGTCTTACTAATTTTACGTGCTAAGTCACTAGGCACAGCTTCTAACACAAGCATAATTGCGCCAGCTTGTTCCATGCGTTGTGCATCAGCTACTAACTGTTGTGCTGCTTCAGTCGAAGCACCTTGCATTTTATAACCCATAATACCGACACTTTGTGGTGTTAACCCAAGATGGGGTACGACTGGGATGCCTAATGCTTTACAACGTATAATAAATGATTCAATATGTGCACCTTCAGCTTTAATCGCATGTGCCCCACTTTGTTGATATAAACGAACTGCATTAGCTATATCTTGGTCTGGATTACTGCCCACCGTCCCAAAAGGCATATCAACAACGATAAACGTATTCGGTGCGCCTCGCTTCACAGCTTTACTATGATGTATCATATCGTCTAAAGTAACTTGAACTGTACTGTCATAACCAAGCACTGTCATACCTAAAGAATCACCGACTAATATCGTATCAATATGCGCTGCTTCTACTTGTTTGGCACTTGGATAGTCATAGGCAGTGAGCATAGATATCTTTTCCTTATTTTGTTTCATTGTTAATAAATCACTTATAGTTTTAACCATCATTTAACCCCATTTGTTATAATATTAGCAATAGTATATAAAAATCATACCCAAAAAGGAAGTAGTAAGATATGACAAAATTTGCTGTAATTGGACCAGGTGCTGTAGGTTGTACTATCGCTTATGAACTCAAAAAATCTTTTTCTACTGTAAGTTTATTAGGACGTCAACATAAGACGATCAATTATTACCCGGGAGATAATAATGTAGCACAACC
The DNA here is from genome assembly GCF_016890655.1 of Staphylococcus sp. GDY8P72P. Classification (NCBI taxonomy): domain Bacteria; kingdom Bacillati; phylum Bacillota; class Bacilli; order Caryophanales; family Staphylococcaceae; genus Staphylococcus; species Staphylococcus sp. GDY8P72P. The sequence goes on from NZ_JAFEQJ010000011.1 coordinate 56,047, forward strand.
GCTAAATGTCACACCATTAACCGAAGCTAAAGGTAAGGTTGATGTTGTATTTGTTGCTGTCAAAACGTATCAATTAGATTCTGTAATGCCTCATATACAACGGATTTGCTCCTCTAATACACTTGTAATTTTAGCGCAAAATGGTTACGTCAATACAGATAGTTTACAGCTACCGCATATCTATCAAGCAGTAGTCTATATTAGTGGCCAAAAGCAGCACGATAACGTGTTGCACTATCGAGATGAAATACTTCATATTCAAAAAGATTCACATACACAAGCACTTGCACGACAACTTCAACATACACAACTCACTTTAGTTTTAGAAGACGATATCACTACTAAAATTTGGTATAAATTGCTTGTTAATTTGGGTATTAATACAGTTACTGCGTTAACACAAACACCTGCCAAAGTATTACAAACTGAAGAGGCTAAACAATTATGTCGTGACTTATTACTTGAAGGTGTACAAGTTGCTAAAGCTGAAGGCATTCAGTTACCTCAAACTATTGTTGATGACATCTTTTCTATTTATAATGGTTATCCTGATGAAATGGGTACAAGTATGTATTATGACTATTTACACTCACGTCCTATAGAAGTAGAAGCCATACAAGGTTTTATCTTTCATAAGGGAATTAAACACAATTTAGCAATACCTACAATTCGTACAACTTATAAATTACTTCATGCCTATCAACAACATGTAAAGTTATAAAGCATAAAACTATTTAAATTAACATTTTACATCGTCACTTACTATAGATATACAAAAAGAACTTGGAACATTAAACACGTTCCAAGTTCTTTTACTCTACAATTATTTTACAGCTTTGACGCTATTATTTAATTGTTCCAGCATCTTTGTCACTAACACCGTGTTGATAGTAGTCAACATACTCAGGTGCTAATAATTCTTTACCACGAATTATGTCTGCTGCTTTTTCTGCCATCATTAATACTGGTGCATGGATATTACCATTTGTTGTACGTGGCATTGCTGAAGCATCCACAACACGTAAGTTTTCCATACCATGTACTTTCATTGTCTCTGGATCAACTACTGACATTGGATCTGATGCCGGACCCATCTTCGCACTACATGAAGGGTGTAATGCTGTTTCGCCATCACGTTTAACCCAGTCAATAATTTCTTCAGGTGTTTGCACTTCTGGTCCTGGTGAAATTTCACCACCATTATATTTATCCATAGCTGACTGTTTTAAAATATTACGCGCAACTTGAATAGCTTCTACCCATTCACGTTTATCTTCTTCTGTAGATAAATAGTTAAAGACAAAGTTTGGTTTTTCAAATGGGTCTTTTGATTTAATTTTTAAATGACCACGTGAGTTAGAGTACATTGGTCCTACGTGTACTTGATAGCCATGTGCAACTGGTGCTTTTTGACCATCGTATCTTACAGCTATTGGTAAGAAGTGGAACATTAAGTTTGGATAATCTACTTCGTCATTCGAACGTACAAAGCCGCCACCTTCAAAGTGGTTAGATGCTGCTGCACCTTTACGTGCAAATAACCATTGCATACCAATCCAAGGCATTTTTAGTTTATTTAAACTTGGTTGTAATGAAATTGGTTCCTTACTCTTATGTTGTACGTAAACTTCTAAATGGTCTTCAAAGTTTTCGCCTACACCTGGTAAATCAATACGAGGTTCAATATCCATAGATTTTAAGAACTCTGCATCACCAATTCCAGATAATTGTAATAATTGTGGGGTATTGATGGCACCACCTGATAAAATAACTTCTTTTGCATTTATCGTTTGTTCTTTGCCATTACGTTTAAAGGTAACGCCAGAAACTTTATTATTACTTTCAAAGTTAATTTTCGTAACAAATGCACGTGTTAACACATCTAAGTTTTTACGACGCATTGCAGGGTGTAAGTATGCTCTTGAAGCTGACACACGACGGCCATTACTTACGTTACTATCGAAAGGTCCAAAACCTTCTTGACGGTAACCATTCACATCTGGTGTCTTATTATAGCCCGCTTCTACACCAGCTTCGAAAAATGATTGGAATAATGGGTTATCTGCTGGTCCACGTCTTAATTTTATCGGACCATGATGACCACGATATTGATCGTCTTTTGTTGCACCAAATGTATTTTCTAATCGTTTGAAATATGGTAAGACGTGTGCAAAGTCCCAGCCTTCCATACCTTCTGGTTCTGCCCACTTTTCATAATCAAGTGGATTACCGCGTTGATAAATCATACCGTTAATAGAACTTGAACCGCCTAACACTTTACCTCGGGCATGTCCTACTTTACGACCATCCATAAATGGTTCTGCATTTGTTTCATAAATCCAGTCATATAGTTTATTACCTGCTGGATACATTAACGCTGCTGGCATTTGAATTAATAAATCCCAAAAATAGTCACTACGTCCTGCTTCTAACACTAATACATTTTTCGATTTATCTTCACTTAAACGTGCGCCTAGTACTGATCCAGCACTACCGCCACCAATAATTATATAATCATAAGATTGTTTCATGTGTGTAAAAACCTCCTAAGTTTGTCTTAATTGTGTTCTTATTTACCAAACCAATTCACTGGTTCTGGATTTGTATTACGTAATATATGTTTTTCTTCTTGATATTCTGCTAGTCCTGCTTTACCTAACTCTCTACCAATACCTGATTGTTTGTAGCCACCCCAAGGTGCTTGTGCAAAATATGGATGGAAATCATTAATCCATACCGTACCCATTTTCAACTTACTCGCAACGCGTTCTGCTTTACCTACATCATTCGTAAAGACGCCACCAGCTAAGCCATAAATAGAATCGTTAGCTAATTGAATCGCTTCTGATTCTGTATCAAAGCCTTCAATTGTTACTACTGGACCAAAGACTTCTTCCTGCACGATGCGCATTGAAGTATCACAATTTGTAATTACAGTTGGTTCAAAGAAGAAACCGTCTTGTAAATCTTCACGCTCTGGACGTTTACCACCAATCGCAATCGTTGCGTTCTCGTCTTTTGCAATTTCCATGTAGTTTTCAATTTTCGTTCTATGTTCTGCAGAAATGACTGGTCCCATTTCTGTTGTTTCATCAAAGCCATTACCTAATTTGATATTTTTTACACGTTCGATTAGTGCTGCTTCAAATTTATCTTTGATATCGTTATGCACAATAATTCTAGAACCTGCGGAACATACTTGTCCTGCGTGGAAATAACCACCATTTAAAGCTTGATCCACTGCTAAATCAAAATCAGCATCGTCAAAGATGACGTTAGGGTTTTTACCACCTAATTCTAGGGCGATATTTGTCACATGGTCCGCTGCTTGCTTCATAATGTGTTTACCAGTTTGAATTCCACCTGTGAAAGAAACTAAGTCTACTTCTGGATGAGAAGATAACGGTTCTCCTACTTCAGATCCTTTACCTAAGACTAAGTTGATAACCCCTTTAGGGAAACCTATTTCTTCCATTAATTCGAATACTCGAATCGTTGTTAAAGGCGTAATTTCACTTGGCTTCATAACTAAGGAACAACCAGCTACTAATGCTGGTGCAATTTTCCATGAAGCTTGTAATAAAGGATAATTCCATGGTGTAATTTGTGTCACCACTCCTACAGGCTCTTTTACAACTTTACTTGTTGAGTTTGGAATTGGTGAATCGATTAATTCACCTCCGTCTTTATCGCCTAAACCTGCAAAATACATAAAGACATTATGGATATCGTCCATATCAGCATATGATTCTTCCAAAGTCTTACCAGTATCTAATGTTTCTAGTCTTGCTAATTCTTCTTTATTCGCTTTGATTGCATCTGCAATTGCTCTTACTTTCTGTGCTCTGACTTCACTTGTTTCTTGAGTCCATTCACCTAATTCAACCGATTCTCTCGCTGCCAAAATTGCGCGTTCAGCATCTTCGGCTGTGCCTTCTGCAACTTCTATAATTGTTTCTTGATTATATGGATTGATAATTTTACGTGTTTCATTATTTGCACTATCTACCCACTCACCATCAATATATTGACGACGAGATAAATTGTTTACAAGTTCCATCAAAATACCTCCGTTAACTTTGTTAAATTTTTATTTAACGAATTTTACAAACTTATGTTAGCATAGTAATTGAAAGTGTGTCAAACGCATTTAATTATTAAAATCGACGCTATACATCAAAATATCATGTAGTATTATGGTAATATTGGTATCAACGCGTCTTATTTTATTAATAATATTATGAATGGATTTGGAGGTGCACCTTATGGTGAATAAAGAACAACCTGAAGTGTTAGTAGACCAAGCTAAAGATATTGTTATCAATGCAATCGGTGCAACTATGGACTTGTATGGTATTAATCGGAGCGTCGGAAATTTGTATGGCACGATGTTATTTGAAGAAAGCATGACTTTAGACGAAATGCGTCAACAACTTCAAATGAGTAAACCTAGTATGAGTGCCGGTGTCAAACGTTTACAAGAATACGATATCGTGAAACAAAAATTCACGCGTGGTAGTAGAAAGCAACACTTTATTGCAGAAAAAAACTTTTTCAATTTCTTCAGTAACTTCTTCCCTCATAAATGGAATCGAGAGATTGAAATTAATAGAGACGGTGTTTATGAGGCGGTTGAACTTTTAGATAAGCTCATCAATGATGAACAGGTTGACGCTGATACTAAAACAGAAGCTGAAACAATTAAACAGCAACTTATCGACACGTTACCTTACTATGAATGGCTGGCAAATTTAAGTGACGCTATTGAATCAGGTGAAATTTTTGAATATTTCCCAATTCCAGAACAAAAAGAAATTAAATAACGTAGACAAGAGACTAGGACAATATTGATTGTCCTAGTCTTTTGTTATATTGGCAGTAGCTGACTGCATTGCAAATGCGCTTCAAACCAAGCTTTTTTCAATACTAGTCATCATTGCCGGGGGCCGACTTCTGTGGGAACAGCACACGCCGAAGACTACAGGCTGAGGCAGTGACCGCAGAAAGTGCACAAAAAAACTGCCGACAAGGTCAGTGACATTGTCGACAGCTTAGCGCTATAACTAATACTTTTGCGCTTCTGTTATTTATAAGTTATCATCTTGCTTTTTCTCACCAATTTGTGTAATGCGCAATGAACGACGTTCTATCTCTTTATATTTATCAGCACGACGTTGTAATTTCAATCGATCTTTATTTAACGTTTGAATAAACGAGTACATCATCATCACAAATATGACTAGCAGTGGCACACTGGAAACTACGGTGGCCGTTTTAAGTACGGTCATCGCTTCCTCACCACCTACTAACATTAATGAAAATGGTAGTAAACATAATGCAAAAGCCCAAAATAGACGATTGGCTTTGATTGGCTCTCCAATAACCATATTTTGTGATGCAGCAGCTAAGATATATGCGCCTGAATCAAATGTCGTTGCTAAGAATAAAATAGCTGAGATACAGAATAATACAATGACAACCTTACCTAACGGCAAATGATCTAAAATTGAAATTATGGTTGCTTCTGGTCCCATCGAATTGATATGACTTACAACATCAAAAGTACCTGAAACTTGTAAATATACTGCATAGTTTCCAAAGATACCAAAGAACAACATACAACCGAATGTGCCATATATTATCGTTCCTAAAACAACTTCTTTCAGTGTACGGCCACGTGAGATACGAGCAATAAATAAGCCGATAAATGGCGCATAAACGAACCACCAACCCCAATAGAATACTGTCCATGACTCAGGGAATTTCGTATCTTTATGACCAGGTATACTCGCTTCTGGTTCTAACCAAGTCGCCATTTGGAAAAAGTTTTTAAACATATTACCGGCACTTGTCACTGTATTTTCTAAAATATACAATGTTGGCCCGACAATGAGTACAAATGCTAGTAAAACAAATGCTAATATCACATTGGCATCGCTGAGAACTTTAATACCTTTTTTCAAACCCGAGTATGAACTATAAGCAAAAATAGCAGTAACACCTAATAAAACTATACTTTTGGTAATCATACTATTACCGTCAACGCCAAAAAGATTTTCCAAACCGGCTGAAACCATTGGCACACCTAATGCTAATGACGTCGCCGTTCCACCAACTAAACCAAGTATAAATAATACGTCAATAATTTTAGCAATAAATCCATCCGTGTGACCTTTTAAAATTGGTCTCATCGTTTGACTAATTTTATAAACTGGCTTGTTTTTCACAAAAATCAAATAACCAATAGCTAATGCTGGCAATACAAATGATGCCCATGCAATTGGTCCCCAATGGAACATGCCATACATTGTGGCATATTCTAAAGCTTCCGCTGACTTACCTTTTGCCCCATGCGGTGGAACTTGGAAATAATAAACCCATTCTATTAATCCCCAATATAAAATATCAGAAGCGATTCCAGCACAAAACAACATTGCTGCCCAACTAAATGTATTAAACTCAGGTCGGTCATTCGCACGACCCAAAGTGACATTTCCATACTTACCAAATGCAATGTACAGTACAAAAATTAATACTGCCAAACCGATAACTATGTATGCGACACCTAAATTGGTAGTCACTATATCATTTAATTGAGTAATAAAAACTTCGCTTGCTTTTGGAAAAACCATCATAGGAATAACACAAATTAATAAAATAGCAAAAGCACCTATGAAGGTTGTCCAATCCATAACCTTACTTCTACGTTCTTTTTCTTTATCCAAAAATGGGTCCCCCAATCAAATTGATTTTCATATTCCAAACATTTCATTACGCTAGCGCGAAAACAAATGCATAAGATTTAATTCACAAACATGAGGTTAACTAAAAATATATAATAATGCAAATTGCATACAGTTTTCAGAATCTTTCACGATGAATAAATATATATATTACATATTTTTCTTTCTCATAAAAATCGCCACAATCATAGTGTTAAATTTGAATTTAACGAAATGAACAAATCTTACGATAGTATAATTGTGAATTTTTATTCGTTTTTATAGTATAAATATCCATTTTAAAAAATTAAAATACACGCTATTTTTTGCATGCACTGCATAAACTCAATTTGACATATCAACCTCATTTTCTAGCTGATTTTATTTCTTCTGCAAAATATCATATGTCCTTATTTATCGCTGTATTTTATTATTTTTGAAAAGTAAATATTGCGTATTTTGCTTGGTAACATTATTTATTACTCGTAAAAATTGCTAAATTCAATAATTTTTATTTCAATAAGTGAATAGTTATTGTCAAGGGCACACGTTTTAAGTAGTATTGATATTATAAAAATTGTTTTATCTATGAAACGAGGGAATGTTATGTGGACTTATTATGCTGAATATTGGCGCAATGCTTTAAACTTTAAGGGGCGTTCTAGACGTAAAGCACTGTGGTATCCAATATTATTAAATCATGTTATTTTTACAGCTGTGATTAATATTTTTTGTGCTACTGTTTTAAGCTTTTCTGAACAAAGTATTTCAATAGTAAACACACTACTCGCTTTAATCTTTTTTGTTCCAGATTATGCTGTGTCAACACGTAGGTTACATGATTCTGGAAGAACAATGTTATTACCAACATTGTTTGGTATTACATTACTGTATACGCAGTTACTGAGCTATATTGCACCAACAGGGACGTTTGCAATCATCATCACTTTCCCTATTAGTATTTTCTCCTTAGTCGTATCCATTTTGATATTGATTTTTTCTTTACTACCGGGAGATAAGCAGGTAAATGATTACGGTTCAAACCCACGCGTAAATCATATTTTTTAAGTATTTTTAAACTCTAACTTTATTATGTCACATTGTTGACCATTCAGTTTATGATTACCGACAATACAAAAAAGCTGGAACAAGGCCTATGTTCCAGCTTTTTTGTACTAATATACTATTGTTGGTCAGACGCAAAAGCAATACCAGCAGTCTGTCTCGCTTGCTCAAATGTTCTCATCACTGCTAGTGAATGTGTTAACAAGTCATAGCACTGTTTATAATCGCCTTGATCATAAATCTCTTTAAAATTTACAGTCTCATAATATAGCAAATTGTCTGTGAGTTGATTATTTAACTCATACTGACCATCTTTAAGATGCAATGTCACTTTATCAAAAGCGTTTGCACCATTCTCTATATGCATAAATCCTTCTTCACCTTGAATCTGTATGAAATCTATACCATTCGTATCTTTAGAACCAACACACGTGGCAAGAAAATCATCATATTGCAGGGTTAATATACCAGAAGTATCAATACCATTGGCATGTTTATTTGCCATATATTGCACGTCTCGAGGTTCTCCGAAGAGGCTGAGCACAAAGTGTAAGTTATAAATATTAATATCCGCTAGCGCCCCTCCAGAAAATTTAGGATTAAAAACATTCGGTGACTCTCCACGTAACAAGGCATCATATCTACTTGAATATTTTCCGTAATTACATTGAATCATTTTAATATGTCCTAATTTATGTAACTGCGCTTTTGCTAGTTGATAGTTGGGTAAATGTATCGTCGTTATGGCTTCAAACAGCATTAGTTTTTGGTCACGTGCTAATTGGATAAGTGCTTCTGCTTCTTTTACTGTTGATGTTAATGGTTTTTCACAAATAACATGTTTACCATGTTTGAGTGCTTCACTTGCATACTTATAATGCAAACTATTAGGTGAAGCAATATATATTACATCTATAGTATTATCATTAAAAAAAGCATCTATATTTGTATGTATCGTATCAATACCGTAAGTGTCCGCTAACACCTTAGCATTATCGTAATTACGTGTGTACATAGCAACGCAACTAACGTCTTCAATTTCACCAATCGCTGACAAAAAGCGATCGACTATAAAACCAGTACCAATTGTCCCTATTTTCATGACAGCATCTCCTACCCTTGTTTTATTTTATCGTTACAGTAATACAATTTGTAACGCGCTTACTTTCTATAGTTCATGATTCATTACTAAAATGCAACTAAATATGCTTATGCATGTTAGCAATCAACATTGGAACACTTCAATTTGTTATAATAGAATCGTCTTTTACACATTACATAGCTTAAAATTTTATATTAATGAGGTTGTTATATGACACAAACGAACAAAACACAAATTATTGATTATTGGAATAAACGTGCCACCACTTTTAGTGAAGATAAACAAGCTGAATTGGAAAGTGACCATGCAACATCATGGTTAACTGAAATTTCACGTTATATTACGATTCATCCAAATATGCGTATTTTAGATATTGGTACAGGCGCTGGCTTTTTAGCTATTTTATGCGCACAACAAGGTGCAACTGTTAACGGTATTGACTTATCTCCTGAGATGGTTCACTCTGCGCAACAGAACGCAGCTCGTTTTCAACAAACTATAGATTTTCAAATTATGGATGCAGAATCTTTAAACTTTGATAATCAAACATTTGATGTAGTCATTGCACGCAATGTGACGTGGTTACTACCACATCCAAAAGCAGCATATCAAGAATGGCTGCGTGTCTTAAAACAGGATGGTATTTTAATCAATATCGATGCTAATTATGGCCAAGATAGCTTCACATCTTATCAAGATTTCACGAATGACCATGCCCATGCAAAACTCGGAGATGATATGTTAACAGAAAGTGAGACCATCAAACAAAATTTAACAATTAATAAACAACCTAGACCTACTTATGACTTTCAATTATTACTTGAGTTAGGTTACGAAGACATTACTGCAGATACTTCCGTACATGGACGTGTTTATCAGCATCAAGATGCCTTTTACAATCCAGCACCTGTCTTTATGCTAAGCGTGCGTAAATAAATAGCGAAACTATGCTTGTCGAACACTACATCGTAAATAACTATAATTTTTTAAACGTGGGCTTTCTTTTACAACTGTATAGTATAACAATTGCGTTATTCGAAATTTTTTATCATACTAGAAGAGAATAAAATATAAGGAGTGAAAGTAATGAATACAGAACAACTTGAAAAAATCAAAACTGGAAAAGGTTTTATTGCGGCGTTAGACCAAAGTGGCGGTAGTACACCAAAAGCACTTAAAGACTATGGCGTAACTGAAGATCAATACAATAGTGAAGATGAAATGTTCAATTTAGTTCATGATATGCGTACGCGCATTGTAGCTTCACCTGCATTTACTTCAGACAAAATTGTCGGAGCAATTTTATTCGAACAAACAATGGATCGTACCGTTGATGGCAAATATACAGGTAATTACCTAGCTGATAAAGGCATTGTACCATTCTTAAAAGTCGATAAAGGGTTAGACGAACAAAAAGATGGTGTTCAATTAATGAAACCAATGCCAGAACTAGATAGCTTATTAAGTCGCGCAAACGAACGCAACATTTTTGGAACTAAGATGCGTTCTAACATTCTCGAATTAAATAAAGACGGCATTGATTTAGTCGTTAAACAACAATTTGACGTCGCTAAACAAATTATCGCTGCTGGTTTAGTACCAATTATCGAACCAGAAGTAAACATAAACGCAGAAAATAAAGCTGATATCGAAGCATATTTAGCTGACTCTATTTTAACTGAATTAAACAAGTTAAATGATGACCAGTTAGTCATGCTGAAATTAACGATTCCTACTAATCCAAATCAATATCAAACATTAATTAATCATCAAAATGTAGTACGTGTCGTTGCATTATCTGGTGGTTATAGTAGAGATGAAGCTAACAATTTACTTAAAGCCAATGACGGATTAATTGCCAGCTTCTCACGTGCTTTAATTAGTGACTTAAATGTAAATCAAAGTGACGAAGAATTCGACCGTATTTTAGGCGAAACGATTGAATCGATTTACGATGCTTCAGTAAATAAAAATGCCTAAATCCGTCGCTATATTTCCTAGGTAATATTATTATCAGGTCATTTCTATAAAGACTCAAAAAAGACTAATCTTGAAAAAGGATTAGTCTTTTTTTAGATTAATAGTAGCACAAATCAGCTGGTATATTTGAAAACATTTTTAATCCCTCTGCATCTTAAAAAGCACGTATAGTTTTTACTTAAAATTCTAAAATGAAGTACTTTATCTAAAAGCTATAGCCAAGTACAAACGATAACTACATTTATTTCTATTTCTTGAATTCTTTGGCTCGTTAATTTGATGCTACATAGCCTTTGTATAAGTAATATTTTTATTATCATATTAGCAGTGCTTTGGGCCGACTCCTTCGGGAATAGCACTCGCCAAAGACTACAGGCTGAGGCAGTGCCTGCGGAAAGCGTGCACAAAAAAACTGCCAACAAAGCCAGAAATTTGGTCTGTACCCTTTTGTTTTATTGACGGTAAACAGACTTTAAATATTAGTTCTCCTAAAGACTTTTCTATATTATTGACAGTGCTTTGGGCCGACTCCTGCGGGAATAGCACTCTCCAAAGACTACAGGCTGAGGCAGTGCCTGCGGAAAGCGTGCACAAAAAAACTGCCAACAAAGCCAGAAATTTGACCTGTACCCTTTTGTTTTATTGACGGTAAACAGACTTTAAATATTAGTTCTCCTAAAGACTTTTCTATAGTATTGGCAGTGCTTTGGGCCGACTCCTGCGGGAATAGCACTCGCCGAAGACTACAGGCTAAGGCAGTGCCCGCGGAAAGCGCGCACAAAAAAACTGCCAACAAAGCCAGTAACTTTGTTGACAGTACGAGACTAACCTTGAAAAAGGATTAGTCTTTTTTATTAGCGAGTTTCACTTTAACTCGTATGTTGATATATTAATTTGTTTTTTCAGCTTGATAAGTAATAACTGAATTTTTTCTTTTCTGCGTGAAATATAACACCGCAGCAATGACATACCACGCTAACACAATCAACCATTCTGATGGCCATGATAACGAGGATGGCATACCTGGCATATATATTAAGATAAAACCAATACTTAATACAATCGCAGTCACACCTATCGCTATACCATTTTTAATACGATACGGTCTTACTAAATCTGGTTGAGACTTTCTTAGTTTCACAAAAGAAATTGCTACAAGTAAGTAACCTAACACGACCCCAATTCCACCAGCATTGACGATCCATTGTAATGCTGGACGACCTAATAAGGGAGCTACAAATGCTAAGACACCTAGAAATAGGATGCCGTGCGTAGGTGTTTTATATTTAGGGTGAATATAAGCAAACCACTCAGAAATCATACCATTTTTAGCCATAGCATATAAAATACGGCTACCACCAATAATAAATGCGTTCCAACTCGTGATGATACCAGCAACACCACCTAATACAAGTAACACACCAAATCCACCGCTTCCAAATAGATTTACCATAGCATCTGCAGTAGCTAAACTACTCGTTGCCAATTCTTTCGGTGTTAATCCTGTCGCTACACCAAAAACAATTAACAAATAAAAAATAACTGAAGCAATGATTGAAACTACTAAAATGCTTCCTATCTTTTTGGCTGGTGCTTTTACTTCTTCAGCAATTTGCGGAATAACATCAAAACCTACGAATAAAAATGGAATCATCATTAATACTGACAACGTACCACCAGCACCATTTTCAAATGGTTTTAATTGACTAAAATCGCCATTAAAGCCTGCACCACCTACTAATAACAAGCCTACCGCTACAATAAATATAGTAAAAACAGTCTGCAATACCGCTGCAGGTTTCACTCCAAAATAATTAAGTGAAGTTAAAATAATACTACCGAGCGAACCGATGAGTACCCATGTTAAGTACACATCCCAGCCTGCAACATTCCACAGTAATCCTTGATGTTGAAATGGAATAACATAGTCTATAACTGTAGGTAAAGCGACCGCTTCAAACGTAATAACTGATACATAGCCAAATAGCACAGACCACCCTGAAATAAAAGCAATACCAGGAGCAAAAGCCTTTTTAACAAAGACAAATCCTCCACCTGTTTCAGGTATCGCTGAGGCTAATTCAGCATATGTCAAACCTATTACAATAACCAGAATGCCACCGATGACAAATGCTATAATACTACCGACAAAACCAGCCGTAGAAACCCATTCGCCTGACAGTACAACCCATCCCCAACCAAGCATTGCACCTATAGCTAGAAACAGTACATCTACGACATTCATTGTTTTATTAAACTGAGATTTCATATATCGTACCCCTTATTTTAAATTCTGTATCATCATATATTACAACAAGCGTGTCGACGTGATAGTTTGACACGCTTGTTAATGTGCAAAACTATTGTTTGATAGATAAATATTTAGTTTCTAAATATGGTTCTATACCTTCAGATGCGCCTTCTCGACCATAACCACTTTCTTTGACACCACCAAATGGTGCATGGGCTGCAGATGGCGCGCCGTCATTCCAACCAATAACGCCATATTCTAATTCATTATAGAATTTTAATCCTGTGCGATAATCATTCGTAAAGAAGTATGCAGCTAGGCCAAATGGCGTATCATTTGCGATGCGAATGACTTCATCAATATCATCGTAAGCCATAACTGGTGCTAATGGGCCAAATGTTTCCTCGTTCATTACTTTCATTTCTTGAGTCGCATGAGCTATCACAACTGGTCGTAAGAAATTACCACCTAAAGCTGTCATGTCATCAAGAGAACGTGAAATCGATGCACCTTTTGTTGAGGCGTCTGTCACTTGATCTAAAACTTTAGCAACTGCATCGTTATTAATTAACGGTCCAACTTGCACACCTTCATCCATGCCATTACCTACTTTAAGTTCATGCACTTTAGCAGTTAATTTTTCAGTAAATTCATCTACAATTGATTGATGAACGTAAATACGGTTAGCACAAATACAAGTTTGTCCTGCATTTCTAAATTTAGAAGCAATCGTACCTTCAACTGCTGCATCTACATCTGCATCACTATGAATAATAAATGGTGCCAGACCACCTAATTCCATAGTTGCATTTTTCACCGATTCTGACGCTTGTTGAATTAATTTTTTGCCGACTGGTGTAGAGCCGGTAAATGTTATTTTACGAATGGCTTCATGACTCGTGAATAACTCACCTGCATCTCTACCTGATGCAATGACATAAGAAATGACATCTTCTGGAAAACCAGCTTCATGTGCTAATTCAATTAACTTAATTGTCGTTAGGGGTGTTTGAACAGCTGGTTTACATACAATTGTACAACCCGCCGCTACTGCAGGCGCAATTTTACGTGTAATCATAGCAGCAGGGAAATTCCATGGTGTAATAGCTCCTACTACACCAATAGGAAATTTATCTACGAGTATCTTTTTATCTGGCGTATTGGCAGGTATTGTGCGGCCATATACACGCTTTGCTTCTTCGGCATACCATTTCACATACGAATTGGCGTAAGTTACTTCACCTTTAGCTTCTGCATACGGCTTGCCACCTTCTAATGTGATAAGCTCTGCTAATTCATCAATGTTATTATCAATGAGTTCCGCCCATTTATATAATGTTGCTGCACGTTCATGTGCATCTATGACTTTCCACGATTGAAATGCCTCTTGAGCACGATCTATTTGAGCATTGATTTCAACTTCAGGCGTATAATCTAAAGTAGATATTACTTCTTCTGTTGCTGGATTAATTACTTCTAATTTTGTCATCACAATGACCCCCTTTATTATTTCAACAGTAAAGCTCGATATTGAAACAGATAATTGTCAATACGTTTAAGCCACAATACTGTCTTACTTATATTATACTTGTTGTGTTGAAGTTACTTCGTTTAATGCTGCCGTTAAAATATCAAAGCCTCGTGTAAGTTCTTCATCTGTAATCACTAACGGCGTTAGGAAGCGTATGACGTTACCTTTAATACCAGCAGACAACAATAACAAGCCTTGTTCATTAGCAACTTTTACAATGTTAGCAGTCAATGCTTTATCTGGTTTACCAGTTTGAGGATCGATAACTTCGAAAGCAACCATTGCTCCTAACCTACGTGTATGTTGTATAAAATTATGTGTCGCACTTAAAGCGTTCAATTTATCTTCGATAGCTTGTCCTATTGTTTCTGCTTTTTCGTTTAACTGTTCTTGTTCAATGATTTCAATAACTTTTAACGCCGCTTCACATGCCAATGGATTCCCTGCATAGGTACCACCAATTTCTCCAGGGTTTGCACTATCGACAATTTCAGCCTTACCAACGACACCGCTTAAAGGAAAACCTGCTGCTAAAGATTTAGATACAGTCATTAAGTCTGGCTCAACATCAAAATGTTCAATGGCAAATAATTTACCCGTACGTGCAAAACCAGTTTGGATTTCATCAGCTACAAAAATAATACCATGCGCTTCACAAATTTTTTTCACTGCTTGTACAAATGATTTTGGCGGAATAATAAAACCACCTTCACCTTGTACTGGTTCCATAACGACGCAAGCTACTTCTTCAGGATCTACAGTTTCAATAAAGAAGTCTTCTAATCGTGCAATAGCTTGTGCTTCAAAATCTTCTTGCGATACATTATCAGCTTTTTCTGCTACGTTAGGATAAGGTGCTTGGTAAACTTCAGGTGCAAAAGGTCCGAAGCCAAGTTTATATGGACGTACCTTACTAGTCATTGACATTGTTAAGTTTGTACGACCGTGAAATCCTCTTACAAATGAAACCACTGCTTGTCTACCTGTATATTTTCTAGCAATTTTCACAGCATTTTCTACCGCTTCCGCACCAGAGTTCAATAGTACTGATTTTTTAGCAAAATTACCCGGTGTAATGTGTGGCAGTTTTTCCGCCAATTTTAAATAACTTTCATACATAATGACATTAAAACCTGGATGAATAAATTTATCTAATTGATTTTTTAAATGTGCTGTAATTTCTGGATGTGAATGTCCTACATTTAATGTACCGATAGCACCCGCAAAATCAATAAACTCATTACCTTCAATATCAGTAATAGTTGCACCTTTAGCATAATCTGCTACGTGTAGGTTACCATTGCCTACTCCTCTTGCCACATATGTTTCTCTTAGCGCTTGATAATCTGTTAAATTTTTAGTCATACATAGACCCCCGTTTTCAGTTTGTAATATGAACCATAAAAAAGCGGTTACATTTTTGCTGAAGTATCTTTTCGATACTTATCGTTAAAGCTATACTGCTCAAACAGATGGATATCCCCTTTGGAAATTTATCTATTTTCTAAAAATTTAAAATATTCTTGGTATGATGTAAAGGACCAGATAACTAAATTGAATGGTACCAGTTAAGCAATAAGAATGTCTTTTAATGTTGATACCGCCTTACTCAATGTAGCTAATTCTATATTGGCAAAACCGATAATCAGCGTTTTGCTTGCTGTTGTTTCTGTCACAGGTTCCACCGCAAACCTATTAATTGTATATAATTCAACTTGATATGCTCGTGCACGGCTTTCTATTTCCGTGTAACTATAATTCGTCTTCACTTCAACAATGAAATGTAAGCCTGCTTTCGTATCCTTAATAGTAATTTTATCTTTAAATTCTTTTTTTAATGCCTTAATTAACTTTATTCTTTTTTCTTCATAAATATGGTGCATTTTTTTAATATAGCGTTCATAATGTCCATCTTTAATCAACATGTATAATGTTAATGCGTTCAGCATTGAAAAATCTGGAATTACATTATGATTCGTAGTTTCAAAGCGTTTGACTAACGATGTTGGTAAAATCATATAACTTAAGCGTAAGCCGGGCATCAACGTTTTTGAAAATGTCCCTAAATAGATAACCCGTCCACTTTTATCAAAACTATACAAAGAAGGGATATTGTCAGTATTATACTTAAATTCACTATCATAATCATCTTCTACTATATAACCATTCGTTTGTGTCATCCAGTTCAATAAATCGATACGTCTTGAAATCGGCATAATTGTCCCCATGGGAAATTGGTGTGACGGCGTGACAATGACTAAATTGGGATTTAATGCTTTTAAAGCTTTTATTGAGATACCTTTATTATCTAACGATACAGGAATGGTTACTTTTTGTGATTGATTGAGTAAATCTCTAAATCTGGAATAACCAGGATTTTCTACAGCAATTTTACTATCTTCTTCCATTACATCTAACAACTGTTTGAGTAGTACATTCGTCCCAGACCCAATAATAATTTGTTCTGGATGACAATGAATGCCACGTTTATAAGATACCAATTTAGCAATAGTTTGTCTTAGTTCCATAGGCCCTTTAAACTCAGGTATCGAAGACAGTCGTGACGTAAATTGTCTAAACACTTGTTTTTGTAACTTTAACCATGTCTCCATCGGAAAGTTTTCGATATTAGTACTCATATGTGAAAAAGAATATTGATATTGTGGTGCTGCTTCTCTATAGTAATCTTCCAATTGAATTTGAGTTTGTGGTTTCACAATTAATTGTTCTAAAGGTTCGATGTAATAACCTTTGCGCTCTTGGGTATAAATATAGCCTTCTTCCAATAATTGCTCATATGCTGCTTTCACACTATTTACACTAATATTAGCGTGTTGTGCCATTGCTCTTTTAGATGGTAATTTTTCATGGCTTTCATATTTATATGCCAAAATATCATCCTTCAAGTCATTATACAGTTGGCGATAAATGTAATTCACTGAACTTTCTTGCATATGTATCCTCCTTATCCGACTTACTTATCATTGTAGCGATTTTTACGCTTACGACAATTGTTATCGTACAATAAAAAGACCCACGAGACAGTAACCAATTGACTAAACGTTGATTCTATCATCTGGATCTCTTCTGTACTATTAACTTTAACTATTATTAATTGCAGCTTTCAGGTTTAATACTTAGCATTTTTATAATATTGGCGAAGCTAATTTAGCAATTGATTGTTTGAACTTAACCCAACCTGAACGTTGTTCATAGCGTTCTTGCGTTAATTTTTGTGATACTTTTAAATCTTCGTTAAAAGCTGCTCTTAATTGTTGTGTAATGGTTTCATCATATATAAATGCATTCACTTCGAAATTTAATTCGAAACTACGTACATCCATATTTGCAGAACCTACACTCGCTACTTCTTCATCTATCAAGAGCATTTTCGAATGAATAAAACCATTCTCATACGTATAGACATTGACACCATCTTCTATTAATAATGCAACACTTGCTAAAGTTGCCCAATGAACTAATGGTTGATCCGGTTTATTCGGTATAATCATATGGACTTCTACACCTGATTTAGCAGCTATCCGTAAAGCGTTAATGTAACCTCGATCTGGAACAAAATACGGGGTGTGGATATAAATTGATTTTTTCGCACTCATAATCATTCTTAAATAACCAAACTCTATTTGATGCCAATTATCATTCGGACCACTTAGCGCGAGTTGCATCACCACATTGCCTTCAGTCTGTGCATTGTCAGGAAAATATTTATCACTATAATCCAATTGCTCATGTCGTGATTGTGAATTCCAATCTTCTATAAAACTTAGTTGCAACGCATCAACACCATCACCTTGGATTCTTATATGCGTATCTCTCCAATAACCAATTTTTTCGTCTTTGCCTAAGTACTCATCGCCGATATTAAAACCACCAACATAACCTTTGTGACCATCTATGACTAATATTTTCCGGTGATTTCGATTATTTATTCTAAAGTTCACAGGTATAATTACCGCTTTAAAGAAAGCCTCTACTTGTCCACCGTTTTGCTGAAATTGCTTAAATCGCGATTTATGTAATGACTTTGAACCAACTGCATCGTACAATAATTTAACTTCTAATCCTTCACTCGCTTTTTGTTCCAATATTTCAAGGATTTCATTACCAATACCATCTAACTTTAAAATATAATATTCCATATGAATGTATGTTTGTGCATTTCTTAAATCTTCTTTCATTTGTTCAAATAACTTACGTCCATCAGTAAATATATCAACTTTATTATTATTACTAAGAAATGATTGTTCTCGTGTTAATAATGTATGCACAATATCAGAATGTTTTTTAGTAATTTGATGCTCCGTATCAACCACATAATCTGTTGCATCTTCAAGTTGTTGATTCACTCGTTGTTTATCATCTTCAATTAATTTACCTTCACTAATACTTAGTGCTCGTTTTTGCTTCACCATTCTGCCTAAGAATATATACATTATAAAACCAAAAATTGGCATTACAAATAATAATAACAGCCATGCCCACGTAGCAGTAGCGTCACGCCGGTCACGATCTAAAAATATAATAATAAAAGCTAATCCTAAATTAATCACAAAGAAAAATAGTAATATTCCTTTATAAATAGGACTAATACCTGGATCTAATATGATTTGCATTGCTAACACCTCGCCATCTCTAAGCTATATCATTGTTATTACCCTTTATTATCTAAACACAACATTATAGATCACGCAAAAAAAAAACAGTTGTAGCAATTTTTGTGACTACAACTGTTTTTCGCCTTTTATGTTAAATATTGCTCAATATGAAATGCTGATTCTTCAATTGAACGATATTCCGTATTAATGACTTCAGCATTTAACTTATGAAATATTTCTTCAGCATATGCCAATTCTTCTTTAATGCGTTCAACGCTATTATAATTCGTAGGACCACTCAAACCAAGCACTCTTACTCGTTCATTACGAATATTCATAATATAATTGGGACTAGCAGTTAAGCCAAATACTTTTAATTTTTTATTTTTAAATACTTCATCTGGAATAGCGACCTCTGGCACTAGCGGAATGTTAGCTATTTTATATCCTTTATTCGCTAAATACATACTAAGTGGTGTTTTAGACGTCCGTGACACACCTAAAATCAATGCATCCGCTTCACCTATATCTGTAAAGTGTTTTCCATCATCATATTTCACTGAATATTCAATAGCTTCAATTCGTTTAAAATATTGTTCATCCAGTTTGCGAAGTGCGCCACTTTCCAAAATCGGTTGACTCTCAGTCCGTTGTTGAATCATATCAATTAAGTCTGTCATGTAATCAATATATTGTAATTGATGTGCTTGTGTATATTGTTTACCGAGTGCATTAAATTCAGGATTGACCAGCGTCGTAATGACGATTGCATGTTCTGCAACTGCCAACTCTAAAATATTCATAAGCTCTTCTTTACTTTGAATAAATGGAAACTTTTTAATCGCGACTTGGTTCAATTCAGGAAATTGTGATAATGTAGCATGAACCATACGTTGCGCTGTCTCACCAATAGAATCAGAAATGACAAAAATACTTAGTTGTGCTGTTTGAACATTATTTGACACTCAATCGCCCGCTTTCTACTTCGCTTTGTGCTGTTGCTAAAATAGCTCCCGGTACTCTATATGGTGAACAAGAAACATAATCAATTTCTAAATCATTGAAATAGTGAATAGATTTCTCATCTCCCCCAAGTTCTCCGCACACACCAATTTTTATATTAGGATTCGCTTGTTTTGCTTGCACTGAAGCCAATTTAATTAATTCTCCTACACCAGATTTATCTATAGTTTGGAAAGGATCTTGTTCTAATATACCTTGATTGCTATAAGCATTTATAAACTTACCTGAATCGTCACGTGAAAAACCAAAAGTCAATTGTGTTAAATCATTCGTCCCAAAACTAAAGAAGTCAGATACTGTTGCCAACTCAGCTGCAATTAGACATGCTCTTGGTGTTTCTATCATTGTGCCAATCAAGTAATGTAAATCCTGTCCTGTTTCTTGTGCTAATGCTTCAATACGTTCTGTAATCAATGTTTTCAATGTAGTAAATTCTTCAACAGTTGACACTAACGGAATCATAATTTCTGGATTTGTATCGATACCTTCCTCTTTTAGGCGTATTACACTTTTCATTATTGCCTCAGCTTGCATCACATATAATTCTGGGTAAGTGATAGCTAAACGACTCCCTCTATGTCCTAACATCGGGTTTACTTCATTTAAGCTTTCAATATGTTTATCAAGTGTTGTCACAGTGACACCAAGCTGTTCAGCCACTTGCGCTTTTTCCGACTCAGAACGTGGTAAAAATTCATGTAATGGTGGGTCTAGTAGTCGAATAATCGTAGGTTTTTCACCAGATTGTCTTAATATTTGTTCAAAATCTTCCGTTTGATAACCACCAATTGTATTTAAAGCTGTAATACGTTGTTCTTGTGTATGCGCTAAAATAAAACGACGCATTTCAATTAATCGTTCTGGTGCAAAGAACATATGCTCCGTCCGCACTAAACCAATACCTGTAGCGCCAAATTGATAGCCCGCAATAATATCAGGTACCGTTTCCGCATTCATACGTACTGATAAACGTGCAATATCTTGTGCCCAAGTCATGTATTGTTCAAATGCTTCACTGTGTTCAGCAGTAATCGTTGCTATTTTTCCTACATAAATATCACCTTTGGCACCATCAACTGAAATAATATCCCCTTCAGCTAGTGTACCACCAGGGTATGTAACAACTTTTTCCGTTGTATTAATTTCTAAATCTGCACAGCCTGTAACACAACATTTGCCCATACCTCTAGCAACTACTGCTGCGTGTGAAGTCATACCGCCATGCGTTGTCACAATTGCTTCACTGGCAACCATACCTTCAATATCTTCTGGTGATGTTTCTGGTCGCATTAAAATAACCTTTTCACCTTGTTCATGTTGTTCTTTTGCTTCTTCAGCCGAGAAGACAACCTTCCCACTCGCAGCCCCAGGACTGGCTGGCAATCCTACTGTTGAAATAACAGTTGCCTTTGTTAAAGCTTCATCATCAAAATTTGGATGAAGTAGTTGCTCAATTGATTTCACTTCAACTTTAGTCAGCGCTTCTTGTTTTGTTATCACTTGTTCATTGACCAAGTCGACGGCAATATTTACCGCAGCATTTGCCGTTCGTTTACCATTGCGTGTTTGTAAAATATAAAGTTGCTCATTTTCGATTGTAAATTCTATATCTTGCATATCTCGATAATGTTGTTCTAACTGTTGTGACACGCTGACAAATTGTTGGTGTACATGAGGCATTTGTTCTTCTAATGAAGCAATATCTTTAGGAGTACGTATGCCTGCCACCACATCTTCGCCTTGTGCATTTAATAAATACTCTCCAAACAATTTCGCTTCACCCGTTACTGGATTACGTGTGAATGCCACCCCAGTACCACTACGTTCCCCACTATTACCAAAGACCATTTCTTGAATATTGACTGCTGTCCCTATTTCGTACGGTATGTCATTTAACTGTCTGTAAACACGTGCACGATCATTGTCCCACGATTTAAAAACAGCTTCGATAGCCTCTGTTAATTGCACTGTTGGTTCTTGAGGAAATGGTTTATAAACTTTTTCAACATATAATGATTTGTAGTGTTCGCAAATTTCTTTCAAACCTTCAGCTGGTATATCTGCATCATTGTCATAGCCATGGTCCGTTTTATATTTATCAAAGTATGCATCAAATGCTGTCATTGGCACATTATAGACCACTTCACCGAACATTTGTAACAGTCGACGGTAACAATCATAAGCAAAACGTTCATCATTGGTTTTGCGCGCTAATTTTTTTACATTGTCATCATTTAATCCTAAGTTCAAAATAGTATCCATCATACCAGGCATTGATATTTTGGCGCCACTTCTCACAGATACAAGTAACAATTGTTCATCTGATGAAAATGATTTACTCGTACGTTGTGAAAATAAGTCAAGTTGTGTTTGTAGTTGTGCTACCACTTCCTCAGATAACTTACTTCCGTGCTCAAGATATTCAATGCAAGCTTGAGTCGTAATCGTAAATCCATCAGGTACAGGTAAACCTAAGCGTTTCATCTCTGCTAAATTGGCCCCTTTACCACCTAACAAATCTTTCATTGATTTTTGTCCTTCATCAAAAGCATATACTAATTTTGTCATACTATATCACCTCTAATTGTTTAATATGTCATACTAATGAATAAGAGTATGTCATATTAATGGTAAAAAGACAACTAAAATGTATAATATTTACAGAAAATTCTATTTTTTGATAATAGATTTAACCAGTAATAAGTTATAACAAAGCGCTCGAGTTATTAATATATCTTATTTATCACTTAGTAAAATTATTAACCTTACTGCACAAAAATATTGCTTTCTGTAATGCTACAAAATTTTATAAATACACAAAAAACGTCAATTTCTATATCATCTCAATAGAAATTGACGCTACTTCTTTAGTTAAATTATTCCAATATAATGTTAATTATATTTTTTCTACATGTGCAGTTGTTTGTTTTACACTTTGTTGTTCTCCAATTGCTTCAATTTCTTCTAAAGTACGACCACGTGACTCAGGCACACATTTTTTCACAAATAGTACACCTAAGATACAAATTACTCCGAAAATAGCAAAGACAATTTGTTGTGAGAAATAAGCTGTCATTATTGGGAATAACAAACCTACTAAGAATGATCCGATCCAGTTTAATGATGAAGCTGCACCAGATGCAAATCCTCTAATAGTTAGTGGGAAAATTTCACCGACAATAACCCAAGTTAATGGAGCCCATGTAAATGAATAAAATGCTACATAAATACTTAAAAAGACCACAATTAAAATTGGATTAGTATTAGGTGCAATCATATGAATCACAGCTGGTAAAATAAATGATAACCCCATAACTGTACCGCCCAACATGAGTAAAGTACGACGGTTAAATTTATCCGCAATTGCGATAAATAATAATGAGCCTAAAACTAAAATGACACCTTGAATGATTGGCCACATTAAAGCATTACTCGCTGAATTACCAGTTGCCTGTTCCACAATCAACGGAATGTAATAAAATATAGCATTGGCACCTTGGAATTGTTGGAAGGCAGCGACACCTAACCCTGCTACTACTAAATATTTATATTTCCCAGTAAATAAAGTTGCTAATGTATTATTAACTTGTGTTTTTTGCTCTTTAGCAATTGTATCTTGAATTTCTCGTAGTTCTACATCGATATTTTGATTATGACGTAAATTACTCAATACAGTTTTAGCTTCTTCAAATTTATTATTTTTAATTAAAAAGCGTGGAGATTCTGGTAATCGTAACACACCTATAAATAATATAACAGCTGGTAATGCCGCAATACCTAACATTAGTCTCCATCCTAATTCAATTGGTAATCCACGTAAAAAATAATCAACAATATAAGATAATAACATACCTGAAACGATCATCGTTTGGTTCATACCGGACAAGCGACCACGATATTTGGCAGGTGCCATTTCAGACATATAAGCTGGCACCAATGCAGATGCTGCCCCTACAGCTAAACCTAATATGACACGTGAAATCGTCAAGAAATAGTTGCCATTATGAGGTGCAATACCTGATAAAATTGACCCTATAATAAACACGATTGCTGACAGTAAAATCATTTTCCGTCTGCCTAATTTATCTGATAAACGTCCTGCTAAAATACCACCAAATATTGCTCCTAACATGACTGAAGATGTTATAAGGCCAATAATAAACCCACTATTAATGCCCCAATCTTCACGTAAAAATGGCAATGCTCCGGTCATAACACCAATATCATAACCAAACAGAATACCCCCAAATGCACCGAAAAAATAAATAAATTGATTTGATACTTTACTTTGTACTTTCATCCCATTCACCTTCTTTTTTAATAAGCCAAGTGCTATGCGTAATAAGTGAAATTAATCTATTATCGTATATTCAGCATTAAACATTTTTAATAGCATTAAAATTTGTGTTTTAGTTAACGCTAAAGATAAAACCGTATGATGCCCGCCACCTTCTTCAAGCCATCTTTTCACACCAGTTGTTAACGACGGTTTCACTTCCCACAACACTCGTGCAACTGGTAAATGTGGGGCAGGTTCATCTAACTGTTTGGCGGTAATATCATTCACAATAAACTTATAATGTGTTCCTAAATCAACCATCGTGACTACTACACCATCACCTGCTTTACCATCAAAAACTAATCGCGCTGGATCGTTTTTGTCACCAATTCCTAAAGGGTTAACTACAATTTTAGGTTTAGTAGCTGCCAGTGTAGGATCTACTTCTAACATATGTGACCCTAAAATATGTGCTTGATCTTTTCTTAAATCATATGTGTAGTCTTCCATAAACCCTGTCGCTTCATTTTGTGCAGCGATTTTCAATAATCTATCTAGTGCAGCCGTTTTCCAATCACCTTCACCTGCAAATCCATAACCTTGTTCGTTCAAACGCTGTACCGCTAAGCCAGGCAACTGTTTCATGCCATGTAAATCTTCAAAATTTGACGTAAACGCGCTATAACCGCCATCATCTAAAAATCGTTTTATCGCAATCTCATATTTGATTTGTTCAATAACAGATGCATTAAAATCGTCTTCACTATAATTACGATAGTCAAAATCATATTGTTGTTGATATACTTCAAATAATTGAGTTATTTCTTCTTCTTTAACTTCGTTAACATAGCTAACTAAATCACCAATTCCATAATAATCTACAGTCCAGCCATATTGAATTTGTGCTTCTATCTTATCGCCTTCTGTAACAGCAACATTACGCATATTATCACCAAATCGTGCTACTTTCAGACCAAAGCTTTCATTATAAGCATATGCCACATGCATCCATGCCTTTAATTGGCTTTGAATTTCGGTGTTCTGCCAATCACCAAAAATAATTTCATTTTGCTTATTTAAACGACGATTGATAAAGCCATATTCTCTATCGCCATGTGCTGATTGATGTAAATTCATATAATCCATATCGATATGTTGCCAATCTATATCATTACGATATTGCGTCGCTAAATGCAGTAAAGGTTTTTGTAATAATTGTGTACCTCTAATCCACATTTTTGCTGGTGAAAATGTGTGCATCCATGTAATAACACCTAAAATATCATTTCGGTAATTAGCTTCTTTCATAATTTGAGTAATTACATCTGCAGAAGTTGCTAACTGTGGTTGTAATTCAATTTCAAACGGCAAGTCTGCTTTATTATTCAATTCATTTGCTATATCTTGTGCGTTGCTCTTAACTTGGTCTAATGCCTCTTCACCGTATAAAGCTTGTGATCCTACCACAAACCAAAATTTTTTATTCTCTGCCATTATTATTCCTCCTTAATTTTGCCCATAATAAGCATTCGCCCCATGTTTGCGCTCAAAATGTTTGTCTAATATTTCTTGAGGAAGCGCTTCCGCAAATGGGTTTAATTGTCGTGTAAAGATATTCATTTTACATACTTCTTCTAACACAACTGCATTCATTACTGCATGCTCACAATCTTCTCCCCAGACAAATGGTGCATGTCCATGTAATAATACTGCAGGTACATCATGTGGATTAATACCTTGATTCTTAAACGTTTCAACGATGACATTTCCAGTTTCCAATTCATAATCATTGTTGATTTCATCGGAGTTTAAAAATCGTGCACATGGGATGGAACCATAAAATGTATCAGCGTGCGTCGTTCCCATAGCAGGTACATCTAATCCAGATTGTGACCATGTAGTAGCCCACGGTGAATGTGTGTGTACCACACTGCCGATATCTCCAAATTGTTGATATAACACTGCATGTGTAGGCATATCTGATGAAGGTCTCAAGCTGCCTTCTACAACTTCACCCTGTAAATTACAAACCACCATATCAGCTGGTTGCATCGTTGCGTAATCTACACCACTTGGTTTAATAACAAATAATTGTGTTTCAGCATCGAATGCACTGACGTTTCCCCATGTATATTTAATTAATCCACGCTTAGGTAATTCTAGATTTGCTTGATAAACTTCAGCTTTTAATTGTTCGAGCATCTGCTTCGCCTCCTAAGTATTTATCAATACCTTGTTCAATCGGTAATGCTTGTTTTACTTTTGCTACATAGTTATTAAAATTAACAACCCCTTGTGGTGAAGGCGTCATTGTCACTTCACTTGCATCTTCAAATACATAGTCATTTAAAAATGCTTCCAATGATATTGGCTCTTGTACTGCACTATAATAAGCTAAAATACTAATGCCCCATGCACCACCTTCACTCGCCGTATCCATAACTGTAATATCATTGTTTACAGCCGATGCTAATACTTGTTGAGCTATCTTTTTCGTTTTAAAAATACCACCATGTGCAATTAACTTATTTACAGTGACTGATTCTTGCGTTTGCAACAAATCCATTCCTATTTTCAATGTGCTAAAAGCACTATATAAATGCATTTTCATAAAATTAGCTAAATTAAAATTATTTGTTGGTTCCCGTAAGAATAAAGGATATCCAGTTGCAACATCAGTAATATTCTCACCAGAAATATAGTTGTAAGATAATAGACCACCAACATCATCATCACTAGCTAATGATGCTTCAAAAAGTTGTCCGTACAACTGTTCATGTGAAATATCGATACCTAAAGTCTGTAAGACTTCGTTAAACAGTCGCATCCAATCATTGATATCTGATGTGCAATTATTTGTATGAATCATAGCAACTTCATCACCTGCTGGCGTCGTTACAATATCAATTTCTGGATACATTGCTTGCAAACTTTGTTCTAACACTATCATCGCAAAAGAACTTGTACCTGCTGAGATGTTGCCAGTATTAACTGTTACTGCATTTGTAGCAACCATACCTGTGCCAGCATCTCCTTCAGGTGGACATAAGATACAACCACCTTCAAGTTCACCTGTTGGATCTAGTAATTTGGCACCTATGTCAGTTAATGTTCCACCTTGTTCGCCGGCTAATCGTATTTCTGGCAACAGTTGTTCTAATTGTTGTGTGTAGCCATGACTTGCAAATAGCTTATTCGCAATTTCTAATAAATCTTGTCTATAAGCTTTTTCTTGTGGATCTACTGGAAACATTCCTGATGCATCACCAATACCTATGACCTTTTCTCCTGTTAAATACCAATGAACATATCCTGCTAAAGTTGTCACATAATCTAGTTGATGTGTATGTGGTTCTGCTGACAACATCGCTTGATAAATATGAGCAATACTCCAACGTTCAGGAATATTAAAGTTAAATGCATTACTTAATTCCTTTGCTGCTGCAGTAGTATTACCATTACGCCAAGTTCTAAATGGTACAAGGATATCTTCTTGTTCGTTAAAAGCTAAATAACCATGCATCATTGCACTGATGCCTATAGATTTAACTCGCTTCAACGTAATATCATATGTGCTTTTTAACTCTTTTGCCATCATTTGATAGCTTTGTTGTAACCCAACCCATACATCGTTAAGCGAATAAGTCCAGTAACCATCTTTCAATTGATTTTCCCAATCAAAATTACCTGATGCTACTACTTGCAAGTGACTATCTATTGCTACAGTTTTAATTCTAGTCGATCCTAATTCAATACCAATCGATATATCTTCTTGCTTTAATTCTTGCGTACTTACTCTCATTTCAACACCCCATTACTGTAACCGTTTTCAAGATAAATATAAAACATTTGTCCGTACATGTCAATATAATTATATTTTTGTCCGTACAAATATCAGCTAATTAAAACCCCAAACCAACGCGGCTGTTGATTTGGGGGCTTAATTTATTTTTTTAACTGAATTACGTTCTATAATATATGTGTCGATACGTTCTTCTGGCTGTATTTTATCTGTGTCAATAGTCTCTATCATCCAGTTAGCTGCCTTTTCTCCTAACAACTCTTGCGGATGTGATGTGGTTGTTAAATTCATATCGCTTAAACTACTCAATACAGAATTGTCTTCCCCAACAACCGAAATATCATTCGGTATACTAAATCCAAGTTGTCTTAAACGTTGAATGATTTGATACGCGATTTCATCGTTATAACAGACAACTGCAGAAACTGATATTTTTTGTTGTTGAATGTGTTGGACTATCTGTTCTACTACTTGGCGTTTATTTTCAGTATCATAAGTGTAAATATGCTCACCCTTGAAAATAATATTATTATGTTCGAAGGCATTAAAATAACCTTTCATTCGTAATTTTCCTTGATTATCATCAATCTTAGTAATTAATGCGATATCTTCATGACCATGATCAATTAAATATTGTGTTGCTAAATAGCCTGACTTAATATCATCAATTGCAATATACGGTAAGTTTAGCTCATCATACGTAGCATTAATCATAAGTATTGGTATATCCCGTTGTTTGAACATAGAATAATAAGATAGATTAGGGTTATAAACATTACTTTTCGTCGGTTCGATAATTAATCCTGTCACGCCTTGATTTAACATCATTTCTAAGCATTTGCGCTCTTCATCATGGTTATTATTTGTACTCGCTAATATTAAAGAATAACCATTATAACGTAACACGTGTTCAATACCTCTTATAATACTGGGAAAAATATAGTCGGATAAGTACGTCACAATAACACCAATTTTTTTAGTTCCTGTTGTTTGCTGCGCATTTAAAAAACTATAGCTCACATATGAGCCAGCACCTTTTCTTTTTTTTATATAGCCTTCTGCCACAAGGATATCCATTGCTTGTCGAATTGTATAACGGCTAACTTGATAATTATCTTGAAATTGTTTTTCCGTCGGTAACAACATACCCACGTGATAACTCTTATCGAGAATTTTGCCTTTAATTTCATCGGCTATTACTTGATATTTGGGCTTATTCATATCTGACGATCTCCTAGTATTACCTAATTTTCTCATACACATTTAGTATAGCATAACTATTTAACGCACTTTTATATTTATCTAGCACGTTATATAAAATATGACAGATAGTTAATATTGTGTCATAAATGCACGAAAAGAAAAAGTAAGCAGAATTGACTACCTTTTTAAAAAGGCGTTCAAGTCTGCTTACTTGTATGAACCAATAGCAATTTAAATTTAATATGTTCACGTAATGCGTGCACTTTGCTATAAGTCAAAATAGTAACTAAAATTTATTGTAAGTTAAGCGCGTAATCGTATGATTTTCAGCTTTGTGTAACACTAAATCAGCTCTATTTTTAGTAGGATAGATATTACGCAAAATATTAGGTTCATTTACATTTGTCCACAATTGTTTAGCAATTGCTATTGCTTCTGTTTCCGTTAAATCTTTATATTGATAAAAATGTGATTCTGGTTTTTGGAAAGCACTTTGCTGTAGTTTTAAGAACCGTTCGATATACCACTTTTTCATTACTTCTAAAGCGACATCAAGATAAATTTTATAATCTATATAATCAGTTACAAGCTCTGATGCTTGGCTATGAACTTGAAATATATTCACTCCTTCAATAATTAAAATATCCGGTTGATGAATATAATGAAATTGCTCGACTAACCGATCATACGTTAAATGGGAATACGTATAAGTTGCAACTTTTTCCCCAGCTTTAATAGCTTTTAAGTGTTGGATGAGTGTTTTAGTTTCATAGCTTTCTGGAAAACCTTTTTTTGACATTATATTTTGCTCTAACAGTTGTTGCTTAGGTAAAATATAACCATCTGTCGTAATCAGATCTACCTTCCACGTTGGATTTTCTTTTTTTAATAATTCCAATAATAATCGCGCTATCGTACTCTTCCCAGCAGCCACTCCACCAGAAACCCCAATAATAAATGGTGTTTTGTGGTGTTTATTAAGTAATTTATTATGTACATAACTAATATAATCCATATGGCGCTGTGCTTTTTCTGACAATAAATCTATTAGAGGAAAATACAAGGATTTAATTTCCTGTTTTGTTGCATAATCGTTGAAACTAAGTATTTCTTCTAAGTTAATATCATCTAACTCTATATTTGTTGAACTTTGCACTTTTTGCCATTCTTCTTTAGAAAATTCCACAAGCCTAGCTCCCTTTATACAAACTGTTATACCAATTCATTCACTTTGACATAACTCACTTCAATATAATCAATCTCAACAAGTATAATGTAACATTCTCATGGTTTCAATGATAATTTCGAAATTTAATGTATCCGCTTTAATCTAGTATAGAGAGAACAGAAACTCATATTTTCACTAATGGTTAATACTATTTTGAACGTGCATGCTTGCCTAGGGCATAGTTTGAGCCTGTAGTTTCTCACTCATACTACTTCCCCGGGCGTCAGCACGTTTCAAAATCGCTGCTATTTATATTTTGTTTTTCTTGCAATATCAAATTATGAGAAATACTAAAGTTTTAAAATTAGTGCAATTAGTACTATAATGTAAACACTTACATTTTTAACAACTACATTACTGGAGTGATGAATGTGAAGACAAAAGTTCTATATGGTAAATCTGACGTAGAGATCGATGTACCAGATCACAGTACTCTTATTGAACCTAGCACTATACCACCACTAGATAATGATGTTGAGTCAATTATGGACGCTTTAACGCAACCCATTGCCTCACCACCACTACATACTATGGTTAAAGCAACAGATACAGTAGCTATTGTGATTAGTGACATTACACGACCTACGCCTAATCACATTTTAGTACCATGTTTGTTGCGCGCATTAAGTCATGTTCCTAAAGAAAATTTCGTCATTATTAATGGAACAGGTACACATAGAGACCAAACAAGAGAAGAGCTGGTCCAAATGTTAGGTGAAGATATTGTAGCAAACATACGTATAGTACATAACCATTGCCATGACTATGACAGTCTGACCAAAGTTGGTCATAGTAAATACGGCTGTGATGTTTATTTAAACAAAGATTATGTAGCAGCTGATTTTAAAATTGTCACTGGTTTTATCGAACCGCATTTTTTCGCCGGATTTTCAGGTGGTCCAAAAGGTATGATGCCTGGCATTGCTGGCATCGAAACGATAATGACCTTTCACAATGCTCAAATGATAGGTGATATTCGTTCTACGTGGGGCAATATGGATGACAACCCTGTTCAAGATATGACACGTGAAATCAATGCAATGTGTAAGCCAGACTTTATGCTGAATGTAGCGCTCAACAAAGATAAAGCTATTACTAAAGTCTTTGCAGGTGAATTATATGAAGCACATGATCGTGGCTGTGACTACGTCAAAAAGCACGCCATGTTTAAATGTGATGAACGTTTTGATGTTGTCATAGCTTCTAACTCAGGTTATCCACTTGACCAAAACTTGTATCAAACCGTAAAAGGTATGAGTGCTGCTCATAAAGTAGTTAAAGAAGGCGGCAGCATTATTATGGTATCCGAATGTGCTGATGGCTTTCCAGATCATGGTAAATTTGCTGAAATTTTCAAATTAGCTGAAACACCTCAAGGTATTTTAGATTTAATACATGATCCTCAATTTCAAGAAATGGATCAATGGCAAGTCCAAAAACAAGCTAGCATTCAAACATTCGCTAACGTTTATGTTTATTCAAAATTGACAGACCAACAGTTACTAGATTCCATGTTGAAACCTACTGATAATATTGAGAAAACCTTGGAGTCATTAGCAAGAGAAAAAGGCAAACCTTTAACTATCGGTGTCATGCCACAAGGTCCACTTACGATACCTTACGTTGAATCATAAAAGAGGAGGATTAAAAATGCTAACATTAGAAGAAAAAAACAAACAACTAACAACAGTCTTACAATCAATGAAACGTGTTATAGTCGCTTTTTCAGGTGGGGTCGATAGCACATTAGTATTGCATAAAGCGATTGAAGTTTTAGGATCAGATAATGTTATTGGTGTAATCGTGAAGTCAGAACTTTTCCGCCATGAAGAATTCACACAAGCTACAGAGCTAGCACAACAATTAGGTGCGCACGTAATTGAAACAGAAATTGAAGAATTACAAGACGCAAATATTGTCAACAATACTCCACAAAGTTGGTATTACAGCAAACGTTTATTGTATGCACAATTAGACGACCTTAAACATAAATATCATTGTTCTTATGTGTTAGACGGTATGATTATGGATGACCTAGATGATTATCGTCCTGGACTACAAGCACGTGATGATTTCTCCGTTCGCAGTGTCTTACAAGAAGTTGAACTCTACAAGTATGAAGTCAGAACATTAAGCAAACAAGCTGACCTCCCAGTGTGGAATAAACCAGCATTATGTAGTTTAGCATCACGCATACCTTATGGAGAAACTTTAACTATGGACAAAATAACTAAAGTGAATGAAGCAGAAAAAATCATTTTAAATTTAAATATCAATCATGTACGTGTACGTTACCATAACAATATCGCACGTATTGAAGTTGCTGACGCAGATATTGCGACTTTAGTACAACACCGTCAAGCTATTAGTTTACAGTTAAAAGAATTAGGTTTTGACTATGTAACAATCGACATGGACGGTTATCGTGTAGGTAGTATGAATGAAGTTTTAAATTCCTCTGCATCACATTAAGTTATGAAAGGCTGCGTTAGAACATGACCGATAAGACAAACGATCTAGATGCAATTTTACAACAAGTACAATCGAAGCAATTATCGATTAACGATGCTAAAAGTCAGCTTAAACAATTTGATAATTTGGGCTTCGCTAAAATAGACCTACATCGTTCACAACGTCAAGGTTTTCCCGAAGTTATTTACGGCGATGGAAAAAGTGCTGAACAAATTGATGATATTATACACAGTTTAAAGTCCAACGACCAAACGATATTAGCTACACGTGTATCTGAAAGCAAAGCACAGTATGTATTAGCACGTCATCCAGAATTATCATATCACGCACAGGCTAATATTATATGTACACCCATTGAAACTATCACTCCTTCTACGCATTATGCTGCTATTATCTGTGCTGGCACTTCTGACTTGCCAGTCGCAGAAGAAGCTGCACTCACTGCAGAAGTCATGGGCATTGCAGTTAAGCGTTTTTATGATGTTGGTGTTTCAGGTATACATCGTCTATTTGAAAGTATCGAAGACATTCGTAATAGTTCAGTATCCGTTGTCGTAGCAGGTATGGAAGGCGCCTTAAGTAGCGTCGTATCAGGTTTAGTAGACCATCCAGTCTATGCAATCCCGACCAGTGTTGGTTACGGTGCAAACCTATCAGGGGTAACTACACTTTTAGCTATGCTCAATGGCTGTGCACCAGGCACAAGTGTTTTAAATATCGATAATGGTTTTGGTGGTGGCTATAATGCTGCCCAACTTATAAAGATGCTCGAAAAAGATTAAAAGAGGAGTTTTAGTATGACACAAGCAATTTATATTGATTGCCATGCTGGTATTGCCGGTGATATGTTTTTAGCTGCTTTAGTAGATTTAGGTGCAGATCCTGAATATATTACTGCTGAATTGCAGAAGTTACCTATTGATACATTTGATTTAAGCTTTACCAAACAAGTCAAACAAGGTATCAATGCCCAAACTTTAACTATCGACTTTACCGAAGTACACCACCATCGTAAAGCTGCTGATATTTATAAACTTATAACAGAAAGTACATTACCTGAACGTGTCAAAACACGTAGTACACAAATCTTTACTGAAATTGCACAAGCAGAAGCTAAAATCCATGGCATGTCAGTTGAAGAAGTACATTTTCATGAAGTCGGTGCAATGGATTCTATCATCGATATTATTGGTTGTTGCTTGGCATTAGAAAACTTAAATATAGACTCTATTTATTGCTCAGCCATTCCAACAGGTCATGGTAGAATACACATTGCTCATGGTATCTATCCTGTCCCAGCACCAGCGACACTCGAAATTTTAACAGGTATACCACTGGCAAATTTTGACGTTGAAAGTGAATTAACTACACCTACTGGAGCAGCTATAGTTAAAAGTTTAGCTAGTCATTTCGGTCCTATGCCAGCTATCACACCAACAAATATAGCCTATGGCGCAGGTACAAAAGATTTTGACTTTCCAAATGTGTTAAGGCTTGTTCAATTCACAGCATCAGCTGCACAACAAGATACAGTGCAAGTGTTAGAATGCCAAATTGATGATATGACAGGCGAAACATTAGGAGATTTTTTAGATAGTGTATTAGCAAAAGGTGCATTAGACGTATATTACACGCCAATTTCTATGAAGAAAAATCGCCCTGCTATCGCCTTAACCGTAATATGCGAACTAGCAAACAAGCCTTTTTTCGAAGACTACCTTTTGCTACATACTACAACACTGGGCGTACGAAGCAGTACTGTCCAAAGACGTGTACTCGAACGTGATTTCGACACGCTGTCAACACAATACGGGGATATAACTATTAAAATTGCTAAGCTTGGGTCCAAAACAATAAAAATAAAGCCTGAATTTAGTGACATGCGCCGTATTGCGCATGAAACTGGACAGCCGTTACACCAATTATATTCAGAAATTAGTGCTGAAATTCATCAACACTATGGTCACCTTAACTAAATATCTTCATATCAATAATATATTAGAACACAGACGTACCCAATAATTGAATGAGAGGTACGTCTGTTTTTTACATTTAACTGAGATAAATCCCCCATTAAATTCAAACTATTAAAAAATACATTTGTTTTCATAATTGAAATAATAAAAGATTTAATTTAATATTTATATCATGCATAATTAAATAACAAACTATTAAATTATTGATTGTGCAGTTATTCAAAAGTGAAAGAAGCGTGTATGTTTATGAATTTGAAAGACAAGTTATTCCATTTAGTGGAAGATCAAGAACAAGAAATGATTCAGATACGTCGACATTTACATCAACATCCTGAATTATCATTTCAAGAGAGTAATACCGCAGAGTATATCAAAAACTTTTATCACAATAAGGATGTATCACTCACACAGCCTATATCAGATGCACATGCGATTGTGGTTGAAATCAAAGGAGACAAACCTGGTAAAACAATTGCTTTACGTGCAGATTTTGATGCATTACCGATTAGCGAAGAAACAGAAGTGCCTTTTAAATCACAGAATGAAGGCGTAATGCATGCATGTGGTCATGATGCACATACTGCTTATTTATTAGGCGTAGCTAATGCACTCATTGAGGTCAAAGAAGACCTTTCAGGCACTGTAAAAATTATCCATCAACATGCCGAAGAACTACCACCTGGTGGTGCTCAGCAAATTTTGGCTTCTGGCGCTTTAGCTGATGTTGATGAAATATACGGCATTCATATTGTTCCAGCCGTAGAGCCTGATACCATTGCATATAATAAAAACAATGCATTCGCTGGTAGTTCTACATTCACTTTAACAATTAAAGGTTTAGGTGGTCATGCAGCAAGCCCTCATAAAACACATGATGCTTTAATTGCAGGAACACAGTTTGTCAATGCTATTCAAACAATCGTTTCTCGTAGAATAGACCCATTAGAGACTGGTGTAGTAACTATTGGCGCGTTTGACGCACCTGGTACTGCCAATGTTATTCAAGATACAGTGACAATCAAAGGGACAGCCCGTTATTTAAATGACGACTTAGAGCAGTTTATCTATCAAGAAATTGACAAGATCGCTCAAAGTGTTGCACTAGGCTTTGATATTACGTATGACCTTGATTATCAATTTGGTTATCCAGTATTATATAATCATTCAACTCAAACTGACAACGCTGCTAATGTCTTAGCACAAAGCAAAGGCGATTACTTCCAACACCTCATAGAAATACCACAAGTTACAGGTTCAGAAGATTTTGCTTATTATTTACAACAAATACCAGGTACCTTTTATTTCATAGGTAGTAAACCATATAATGTAGACACACCTTATATGAATCACCACCCTAAATTTGAAGTCAAT
Organism: Staphylococcus sp. GDY8P72P; assembly: GCF_016890655.1. NCBI lineage: Bacteria > Bacillati > Bacillota > Bacilli > Caryophanales > Staphylococcaceae > Staphylococcus > Staphylococcus sp. GDY8P72P. Next base: position 92,668 of record NZ_JAFEQJ010000011.1, read on the forward strand.
GAAGATTGTTTACTCGTAGCAGCAAAATCACTCATTGATATCACATTAGATCGTTTACAAAACGCATAACAAACGCAGACAAACCTTAGGAGAGAGCCCCTAAGGTTTGTTTTTATATCTATTAGTTAATTTTATTAAATACCAATGGTCTTTTAGGCCAAATATTGACAGGGCTTTATGTCGACTCCTGCGGAAATAGCACAAGCGAAGACTACAGGCTGAGCTGTGCCCGCGGAAAGCGTGCACAAAAACTGCCAACAAAACCAGTTACTTTTTAGTTATTAAATCTTAAGAAGCCATTACCAAATACATCTCGAACATCATGTACAACAACAAAGGCATCTTGATCAATATCATTAATAATTTGTTTTAATGGTGTTAATTGATTTTGAGAAATCACCACATAGATGACCTCCATATCTTTTTGCGAATATTGCCCTTTACCATTTAATAGCGTCGCGCCTCTTCCAGTAGCTTGATAAATACTTTCACTAATCGCTTTATGCTGATGCGAAATGATAGTTACAGCCTTTTGTGGATTGAAACCTTCTAAGACGAAAGACATTGCTTTTTCTACCATGAAAAGCATCACAATTGTAAACAACACATTTTGAAAACTAATTGCTACCAATGCAGACACTACAACAATGATATCTAATATTAATAATCCTTTGGCAGGTTTCACATTAAAATACTTATAAATAATCATTGCGATAACCGATGTACCACCTAATGTACCTCCTGTATTTAAAATCAGACCTGTGCCAATCCCAATAAGAACACCACCAAAAATCACTGCAATAAATGTGGAATCAATACCTAAATTTATCCGTTCAGTCAACGTTAAAAATAAAGAAATAAAAGTAATCGTAAAAATAGTATAAATCGCACTTACTCTACTTAAATATTTCCAACCGATGATAATTAAAAAGATATTAATTATTAGAGTAGATAATGCCGGAGAAATAGACAACGTATATTTCAAAATCAATGAAATACCAATTGAACCACCTTCACCTAAATTTGTTGGAATGACAAATGCATTGATACCTACTGCTGCTAAAAAAGCGCCTAAAGCAATAAAGATAATATTTTTTAAATGCTCATTCATACTATTTTTCAGCCTCCTTTAATTCATTTTTAACACACAGCTTTAAATTATAACTGATTTAGAGATACTGTAAAACCTTATTTTCCCAAGAAAATAAAGTCGCAATATTAAAATAATATTTACATAATAAAAAGCACTCCCCACTATAGTGGAAGTGCTTTTTGTAAGATCAAATTAAGTCCTTTAAACATATTGCATAACTTTGTCTACAGGCATTCTATATGAAGCATGAGCTTCTTTAACACCTTTACCAACGGCAATAATTACAACTGGCACATAGCGAGTTGCATCTAAGCCTAACGCTTCTGCGATTTGATCCGCTTCAAAACCGCCTATTGGGTTTGTATCATAACCATGTGCTTTAGCGACCAACATAAATTGCATCGCAGCAAGACTACTATCAATTTTAACGATGTCATTCATTTGTTGTGTTGAAATGCTATTATAAAACTCAGTTATAGTAGGTAACAATTGGTTTTTAACTTCCAACGGCATATAGTTATTTTCTACGGCTTGACTATAAATAAATTCGCCATTTTCATGACATGCCATATCTCCAAAAATAACTACCATCGCAGAAGATGTATCATTTTGGTTTGTATTAAATTTAATTAAAGGACGTAACTTAGCTTTTCCTTCGTCACTTTCAACAACCATAAAACGCCAAGGTTGCATATTTACTGAAGATGGTGCCAGCGTTGCTTGGCGAATCATATCTTCCATTTCTTCATGGGGAATTTTATATTGTTCATCAAAGAGTTTCACAGATTTACGAGCTGCCAAAATATCTTTAAAATCATTCATTTTTGTCACTATACTTTCCTTCTTTCTAATTATGCGTAGCTCAACTACTTATTTTTCACATAATCAGTATAATAAATATATTCGGTTCAGAAAGCAACTATCAAGATTCATTATACGTTGTCTATACAACACATATAGCAAAGTGTTAATTAACTTAATATTTCAGTTATTATAAAGCATTCACACCTTTAAAAATAAGATAAATACTCATAAGAATTAACACTATTTTTAATAAATTGGATAATTTAGCAGCATCTATACTTTGATTGATTTTAACTCCAATTCGCGTACCTACGAAACTCGCAAGAATTAAAATGATACCATACCCCCACAACACATGCCCTTGGACAATATGACCTACGGAACTAGATAAACTGGAAGTGAATATAATAATCATACTCGTAGCCACAGCAACATGTGGTGTGAAATTAAAGACGATAATCATTAACGGTGTCATTAAAACTCCACCACCTATGCCAAACAAACCAGCTGTTATACCAACAAAGAAAGAAAAACCAATCGCTAATGGTATATGTACATTTTTCTCTTTATCTTCAGTTTTTGCTGCTAAACGATCCTTAATAATTAAAATGATAGAAATAATTAGTAAAAATGCGCCAAATATGATGTTAAAGTAAACATCATTTAAAAAGCGACTTAAATATGCGCCAAATAATGAGCCCGGAATAATGCCGATTGAAAACATTATTCCGTGTTTAAAATCAATTGAGTTTTTACCACTCGCACGATATCTTAAAATGGAAAATAACCCTGTAAATACTAAAGTTAATGAAGATATACCGATTGCGGTTTGTGTTGTAATACCTGATAATATATCAGAATTAGCCCCGATAAATACTAATGTAGGCACAATAATAATGCCACCACCTACACCAATCAGTGATCCAATAATTGAGGATACGACTCCAATTAAAAGCAATATGATAATCGCCATAGTTACACCCTTTCAATATGTATAGCATTAATTTATTTTAAATTATTTTTATAATTATTAATTTTAACACTTTTATCATCTTCATTTGCTTCAAAATACCAAATTCCATCATCTTCAATTAAGTTTTCACCATCTATTGTTGCTTTATGCATATTTTTAAGTGCAGGTTTATAGTTACTATACAATGATTTTAAATCTCCTAAGCTTAAATTTGTTTGTACATTATTTTCTGTCACTTTCAGTATACGGTTCAACGTTATCAAACTGTTGGACTGGTTTAATTTTTTACCTAATGCTTCAATAACTTGTCTCTGTCTTGCAGTACGTCCTTCATCTCCGCCAGCACCTGTTTCCTTACGACTACGTACGTAATCTAATGCTTTATCACCGGATAATGTAACTTTCTTACCTTCCTTAAAATTAGAACCATTGTAATTAAAAGTTGCATTACTAGTAACTGTTACACCATCACAAAGATCAATGAGTTGTTGGAAACCATCCATATCGACTGTCATATATCCATCTATTGGCACATTTAAATTTTGACGCAAACTTTCCATTGCTAATTTAGGCCCACCATATGCATAAGCGTGTGCCATTTTTTCATGACCTTCTATACCTGGTATTTCACTATATGTATCTCTTGGCACGGAGATTAGTTCAGTCTTCTCATTCTGTGGATTTATAGATGCTATTACTATAGTATCTGTACGTTGACCCGTATGTGTTTTTGCGCGAGTAGCATCAGAATCCACACCAAAAATGGCTATTGAAATTGGTTTTTGTGCTTTAATTTTGTGCTGTGTCGCTACAGTTTGTTTACTATGTTGTGAATCTTGAATCGCATTATTAAAATGAATTATTTTATATATTATAAAACTACTTATGACGATTAATAATATCAATAATATCATTATTATTTTACTTCTCTTGGTTATATTCATGACGGTATTCCTCCGTTTCTGTCATAGCTAATGATATTAACATAATAGCTATGACTAACAAGCTTCCTACAGTATCAGTAAGATAATGCGCATTAACATAAACACGTGACAGTATCATTGCACAAACTAACACAATACCAATAACTTTAACCCCTTTATGATGCGTAATTAATATGATTAAACTTACTAAAATACTTACGCTTAATACGTGCATACTCGGAAAGCTATACCCATCAAAAGCAACTGATGGTCGAGGTCGAGCAATAGCATATTTCATAACGGTACCAATAAGAAACACACTAAAACACCAAAAACCATATAACCAAAATGTTTTGCATCGATAAAAGTACAGACCTGTTAAAATTAATAATACTAAAATCAAACAATGCACTGGCGCTAAGATATCGGACAAAATACTAAGCCCTTGTTTGAAAAATGGATTCGGTAGTAAGTGCAGTGCAAGTTGATGTGCGTAACGATCAATCATGTCACTTACTCCAGTAATAATGCACATCAGTAATAAAATTAGTAATGCACACAACGAAAGCATGGAATAAAAGTTTTTCAATTTAAGCGCCTCCTGCATTTATTTTTCTGGCAACTGCCATTAATGTGCCAATTGCTAAACTGATACTTAACATGGATGAACCACCATAACTTAGCATTGGCAGTGTTACACCAGTTAATGGAATCATCCCTGAGACACCTGCTAAATTGATAAACACTTGAACAAAGATGTAACTCACAATACCTATACAGACTAATTTATAAAAATGATCTGTTGTTTTATTGGCATAAATAAGTCCTTTCACCAAAATAACAGCATAAATAATTAATACACAGACCACTCCTAACAATCCCATTTCCTCGGAAATAACTGTAAAAATAAAATCTGTATGTGGCTCAGGTAAATAACCTAGTTTAGAAATGCCATTACCCAAACCACGTCCCGTCAGCCCTCCATTGGCAATAGAAGTTAAAGCAGTGGTAAGTTGATAACCATCACTATTTTCATATTTGAAGGGATCAATAACGACTTGTAAACGCCTTAAACGGTAAACATTTTTAACATCAAAGATTAATGTGTAAATTATGTATAACAACATAGGAACTAACGTTACGCCCAATATTTGTAGCTTTATTTTATTTTTGATATCAGAATACAACAATATACAAGCAATAATTGCTACGGTTAAAAGCGTTCCACCTAAATCGCCTTGTAATAATACTAAAAATAGTCCAATTCCTAACAGTGCTAATGGAGGAATTAATTGCTTTACGCTATAATCTATTTTTAATGATAAGCGTCGATCAATAATGTAAGAAAGATAAAAAATAGAAGTTAGTTTTAAAAACTCTGAGGATTGTAAACTAAAAAATCCTAAATTAATCCAATTGCGAGAACCATTTATTTCTTTACCAACCAACACTGTAATTAATAATAGTGCTAACGTTGCTAATACGATGAATTGTTGAGTCCCACTCCGTTTGAACGCATTTAAATTTAAAAACAAACTAAAAAATAGCACAATGCCTAAACCTAATACGAAAAAGATTAATTGTCTGGTCATAAAATGATTGGCTTTAATTGGTAATCCATTAGTTAATGTTCCTTTAGATGCTGCAACCATACTCGCACTATAAACCATTACAACACCTACTAAGCCCAATAAGATATAACACAGGATTAAACTAAAATCTAAATACTTCACCTTCTCCCAAATTTTCAAAATGACTTGCTTCATATGCTCACCTCAGTACATTTGCTATACTTTAGTAAAACAAAATGCAAGTTTTAGCACAATCATACTTTAGTACTACCTAACTTTTTTATAAACATAGGCTAAAATTAGTTTTGCACCATATATCTATTCTATTCACTACAACTCCTATTTCTATTGTCCGTCTAAACAGTAGCAACCCATACTGTATTATTCAAAAAACTTAATTGTTTTATATACTTAATAAATTTATTTTCTTAAAAAATATTTTCAAAAAGCGATTGACTAAATTTTCAGAAAACAATACAATTGATGATTATATTTAAAATTACGTTTTTTAATTAAGTTACGATGTGAGGAGCACTGTTATGCAACAACACGATAGTTTTAAACGCACCATGAAACAACGACATTTAATGTTACTTAGTTTTGGTGGCGTAATTGGTACAGGATTATTTTTAAGTTCAGGTTATACTTTGCAACAAGCAGGACCATTAGGTACAGTTCTCTCCTATATAATTGGTGCTGTACTCGTATATCTAGTTATGTTGTGCTTGGGACAACTAGCAATTAAACACCCCGTTACCGGAGGTTTTCATGTTTATGCGAGTCGTTATATCCACCCAGCTGTAGGTTACATTGTAGCTTGGTTTTATTGGCTAACTTGGACAGTAGCTTTAGGTTCAGAATTTACTGCTGTCGGTCTATTAATGCAAAAATGGTTACCCGATATTCCCGTTTATATTTTTTCTACGATTGCCATTATTCTAGTATTAGTGTTTAATATCATTTCTACACGCTTTTATGCCGAAGTGGAATTTTACTTTTCTTTAGTTAAGGTTATAGCTATCATTGCGTTTATTATTTTAGGTATTGCTGTAATTATTGGTTTGATTAACTATGACGGTTACGAAGGTAACACTACTATAATAGAGCGTTATACACATCCAACCTTCCCTAATGGTTTAGGTGCTGTATTTTTAACTATGTTAGCTGTTAATTATGCTTTCAGTGGTACAGAATTAATAGGTATTGCTGCTGGAGAAACTGAAGCTCCAGCACAAGTTATTCCTAAAGCCATTCGTGCAACACTATGGCGTCTTATTATTTTCTTCATAGGCACAATGGTAGTCATCTCAATTTTGATTCCTAGTTACCAAGGAAAATCATTAGAAAGTCCTTTTGTTGTGATTTTTCAACGTATTGGTATTCCATTTGCTGGTGATATTATGAATATCGTTATTATTACAGCATTATTGTCTGCTGCTAATTCAGGGTTATATGCAGCTAGTAGAATGATTTGGAGCTTAGCGAATGAGGGCATGTTCCCGCAATGGTTTGGAGTCTTAAACCGAGCTAAATTACCTATTCGCGCTATACTTTTTAGTATGCTCGGTGGCTTACTGTCATTATTATCTAGTGTTTATGTCGCTGATACACTGTATGTCGTTTTAGTCTCAATAGCCGGGTTGGCAGTCGTTATTGTCTGGATGAGTATTTGTATTTCTTACTTTAATGCTAAACGCCTTGAACCTTCACTTAAAATACATCAAAGTGTCCCTATCATTGCCTTTATTCTTTGTTTCATTTCATGTATTGGAATGATTTTTGATAGTAATCAAGCGCCAGCATTGTATTTCGGTATACCATTTGCTGTACTAGCACTACTTTACTATTACTTTAAATACAACCGTAAGGAGTCGACAAATCTATGAGACTAAAAGATAAATTATTACTAAAACGCCCATTAATCTTAGATGGTGGTCTAGCAACTACGTTAGAATCATATGGTTGTAACTTAAACACCTCACTGTGGTCGAGTGAAATATTAAAAAATGATCCAGCAAAAATCCAACAAGCCCATGCTGATTTTACACAAGCAGGTGCGGATATATTGCTGACAAGTACTTATCAAGCTAGTTATGCTACATTTTCATCTATAGGTTTGAGTGATGCCGCTATCGATGCATTAATCGCTGATGCTGTTTATCAAGTTAAACAAGCAACTACAGCAGAACAAGTTATTGTAGGTAGCTTAGGTCCTTATGGTGCTTATTTGAGCGATGGCTCTGAGTATACTGGCACTTATAATATCTCTAGGTCAGATTATGTCGACTTTCATCGTCAGCGCATCGACAGCCTAATTGCACAAGGCGTGCATGATTTTGTTTTCGAAACTATACCAAGCTTTGCAGAAATCCAAGCCATTGTGACAGCAATCATCCCTCTTTATAATCAAAAACAGACATTTTGGTTATCTGTAACAGTGGATGATGCCGGTAATTTATCAGACGGAACAGCTTTCGAAACGTTGCGAGATTACTTACAAGATTACGACCCTATATTACCTATATTTGGCATTAATTGTTCTACTGTTACTGGAATTAATAACACTATAGCTAGAGGATTATTGTCATTACCGCAAACTATCGCCTTATATCCTAATGGTGGCGCACATTATGATGCTGAGTCGAAAACTTGGTCTTCTGACAGTAATGAACAAGCAATTTTGGATTGTGTTACGAGCTGGGCACAACAAAATGTAGCTATTATTGGAGGGTGTTGTCAGACAACACCTCAAACCATCGAACGTATTGTTACAAAATTAAATCGTTAAATTTCATAATAAAAAAGTCCGAGGCATATTACCTCGGACTTTATTTATTTAATTATTATTGCTCTAACACAGTAACTTCCTCAGGAATAGATTTTTGAGCTCCTTCTGTCTGTACTGCAATAGAGGCCGCTTTATTAGCATAAGTAATAGCTTCTTCAATATTAAAGTTTTCCATATTCAATCGGCTTGCAAATGCACCAATAAAAGTATCCCCTGCTGCAGTAGTATCTACAGCATGTACTTTAACTGCTGGAATTAAATTAGCATCCTCTTTTGTAGCATAATAAGTACCTTGCTCACCTAATGTAATTAATACTACTTGCATACCTAATGATAAGAAATAATCAGCATTTTTATGCATTGAATCACGATCAGTCACTGGAATACCACTTAATAATTCTGCTTCTGATTCATTAGGAATAATAATATCTGTTAATTGCAAGAGTGCTTTAGATAATTCACTTGCAGGCGCTGGATTTAAGATTGTTGTTACGTCATGTTGACGTGCAATCGTAAATGCTTTAATAATAGCTGGCACCGGTACTTCTAATTGCGCAATAATATAGTCAGCGTTAGCAATAGCCGCTTCAGCTTGCTCTACATCTTGTTCATTCAAAGTCATGTTGGCGCCACCATAAACAAGAATTGTATTTTGACCAGATTCATCTATAGTAATAAATGCTTGTCCTGTTTCTGCTTCATCCGTTGTAATAATATAATCTGTATTCATTTGTGCAGCTTGGAAATCTTCTAACATGAAATTAGCATCTCCATCACTGCCAATTTTTGAGATGAATGTAGTTTGTGCATTAGAACGTGCTGTCGCTAATGCTTGGTTCGCACCTTTGCCCCCACCATATATTTTTTGCGCATTATCTACATGTAATGTTTCACCAGGTTTAGCAAATCGTGCTACATTGATAATTTTATCTACATTTGTAGAACCGATAATTACTACTTTATTCGTCATAGTGTTTTCTCCTTTACTGTTCAAACTTAATCCCTATTAAAATGTTACATTACATTCCAAAGCAATATTAGAAAATGGTGTTATTTCTCCTGTACGAATATTGGCTTTTGTTAAAGTATGTGTTAAATTTTGTTTCATTTCATCATGTGGAATAAATTCAATTGTTACATCTTCGTCTAACAACTCTTTTATTGCTACTAATTGATCTGGATTCGCTGTTTTAATTTCTTCGGCCAAATAAACCTTTTGTACTTTAACTTCACTTAACATATTACTCAACATAGCAATAAATGTCGGTAATTCTTTTTCTATCGCTAAATCGATACGACGATCATCATTCGGAATCGGCATGCCCGCATCATTTATTGTAATTAAATCAAAATGACCTAATGTTGCTATTGCATGTGACACATGACTATTTAATACTCGATTTTTTTTCATTATATTCTCTCCCTATGATTATACTATTTTATGAATACTGTGACAGTTGCTGCAGCTAGAATTAATATTAAGCCTATAATAGTAATTACTAATTCTTTTGGTGTTTTCTTCTGTTTTAAGAAATATATACCTGTCAAAGTTGCTAAAACAACAGAGGTTTGTGACAAGACAAATCCTGTAGCCAATCCATTCATATCTGGTTGGGCAGAAATGAGATATGTTAATGCCGCAAAAGCGAAGAAGAACCCTGAAATAATTTGTTTCCAACTGACACTTTCTGTAAATGCATTTTGTTGTTTTAAATTCATCAATGCATAAATTACTGCAACAACGACCATTCCCATAGCTTGTGGCAAGAAGGCTTGCATGCCTCCAATATCTGTTGCTTGTGGCGCAGCAGAATATGCCCAATATCCAACTTCACCAATTAACAGTAAAATCACTGCGCGTTTTAAATTCTTACTATATTGTGATTCTTGTTGTTCTTTCCATACTGTCATTCGCGCACCTATCAAAATAACAATTAATGCACCAAAACCAATAATTTTATTCGTTACACCGGGCCAGTCACCTAATGCAAACACGCCCCATAATGATGCTCCCAATAATTGGAAAGCTGTAGTAATTGGCATTGCTTTTGATGATCCTATTAACGCAAAGGCTTTAAAAGTAATAATTTGTCCGAAAGCCCAACCAGCACCTGAAATTAAAGAAAATACTAAATCCATTCCTGTAGGCAATGCCCTGCCTTGAATTAATGCAAATACTGCTGCAAAAATTAATGTACCAACAGTTGCCCCAAAAATTTGATTTACCGGTTTACCTCCATATAATGATGCAATGGTTGGAAACAATCCCCAACCTAGTAACGGACCTAACCCGACTAATAACGCTACAATATCCATATAACACCTCTATATTTTAATTATGTGTATTTATTAGTAGGTAAAACGATTTAGTAAAACGTTTTACTAGATTTATAATACCACTATTTTTATTTTTTGTATACGCTTTCATTAATATTTTTCAATTTTACCATGTTGACTTTACGTTACATCGTGCTTATTTTTGTTGTCACACAGGGTCTTAAACTAAATGTTTGCGCACTGTTTTTTGCTCACAAAAACATTTAATTTGTAGTAATAAAAATAACCTAGTCGTTATAGACGACTAGGTTATTGCACAATTACATTATTCAATTTACGACCACATTTTATGTAATTTCCTTTAACCTCATTTGTAATAGCGTTAATTATGTATAAATACGTGTTTATCTTAACTGTTATCCAAGTTGGCACGTGCCGTAGTCGCTCTTACTATAAGTTCACTCGGCAAGACTATAGATTGTTGGTCACGGTGAGTTAATGTGCTGTCTAACTTGTCCATAATTAATTGCAAAGCCACTTCTCCGATTGTTTCTATCGGTTGTGCAACCGTAGTCAGTGCAGGTGTCATGTATTGAGCAATATCGATATCATCAAAGCCTACAATCGATACATCTTGAGGCACTTGCCATCCTTTATCAGCCAAGCCTCTAATAATACCAATAGCCATTTCATCATTCGTTGCAAACACTGCCGTAGAATGTGATGCAATAATATCGTCGACGGCTGCATATCCTCCTGCTTTCGATAAAGTGCTTTCAATCACTTTAGGTGTTGCCACATTATGTGATTGGCAATAGTGTTTAAAGCCTTCCATACGCAAGTTCATATTACTCGTTAGATGAGCAGGTTGGACGATTGTAAGCTGCTTATGACCTAACTCAATCAAATGACGTGCTGCTAACTCTCCACCACCTGTTTCATGCGTACGTACAATGTCTGTAAAGCCATGGTCATCACTTTGGTCTAATACTACATATGGTATTCTATGCGTAGTTAAATAATTATTTAAACGTTCAGGGTTTTTAATCATTTGCGCAATAATCAAACCATCCATCCCACGTTCTACTAAATGCATGATACCTGCTTCAATATCTTCTTCAGGCGCTGTCAAAAAGAACAAATCTACATCAGCTTCTTTGTTTGCATCCATCGATTGCATCATCGTAGAGAAAAATGGGTTAGCCAAATTCGGTAATAACACACCTATTAATTTAGTTTTACTGCCTCTTAATTGTTGCGCATTTTTATTTGGCAAGTAACCTAGCTTTTGTTTAGCAGCAAGTACTTTTTCGATAGTATCAGTAGTAAAGCGATCACGCTTGTCGTTTAATACTTGCGATACTGTTGTTAAAGATACACCTGCTTCTTTAGCTACATCTTTGATAGAGACCTTTTTCATGTAGTAACACCCTCCTTATCTTCCAATTGTCCATTTAATGATAACTTTAAAACTTATACACTTGCAACAGAGACTCCAGATTTATCTAATGGTATCTTTTTTATCTTCTGTTAATTTAGGTACTACTGTTGGCACTTTTATTGCTGGTTTATTCATAGCTACATTAGGTTCTAACTATGTCATATTGATTGGCATACTTGCCTGTTTTATTAATGTCGCTATGATCGTCGTTAGAAATAACATGATGAAATATAATGAACAATGCAGTTAACGCTCAAATTTCTGTATAAAATACACTTGTAAATAATTATATAGTTTACTAACTATATGACTACTATTTACTTAAAAAACTTATACAATAAGCCTCGAAATCGACTATTTCGAGGCTTAAGTACTTTAGTACACATCACGTTGATATCGTCTGTCTACTTTTAATTGTGTTAAATACGCTTCTGCTTCTTCTTCATTGCACTTACTTTCAGTTGCTATCACTTCTCTTATTGCTTCATGAACTGCTTTGGCCATATAAGTTTCATCACCACAAATATAAATAGCTGCACCTGATTCTAACCATTGATAAAATAATTCACTATTTTCTTTAATTTTATCTTGCACATATAATTTTGAAGCAGTGTCTCTAGAAAAAGCTAAATCTAATTTCGCTAACGTACCATTTGCTAACCATGCTTGCCAATCAGCTTCATATAAAAAGTCTGTAGCACGTTTTTGATCTCCAAAGAATAACCATGTATTTCCTTTTAAATTCAAATCTTCTCGTTCTTCTAAGAAACTGCGGAATGGGGCTACTCCAGTACCAGGACCAATCATAATAACTTTTGTATCTTCATCAAATGGGAATTTAAAACTTGGATTTTTCTTCAAGCACATTCTCACGCTTTCACCGGGTTTCACACGATCTGCTAATTGCGTAGAACATACACCATTTCGTGCACGACCGTAAGATTCATATCTTACAGCTTTTACGGTAATATGCACTTCATTAGGATTTGCTTTATAACTGCTTGCTATAGAATAAGTACGTGGTGGCAATTTCCGTAAATTTTCTATTACAATATCGGGGCTAACAGCTGGTGGATAATATTCACTAAATAAGTCGATAAGATCTCTACCATAAATATAATCTTTAACCCATATATCATTTAAAACTAAGTTATTCAACTCATCATCATTTATTAAAACTGCCATGTTTTTCAGTAATGTTGGCGTTAATTTAGTGATTTCAAAATGGTGTGTCAACGCATCTACTACAGATACTGCATCCCCATTATCTAAAATGATATCTTCATATGGATCCCAACCCAACATAGCAATGAGTTGCATGACAAGTTGGTCATCATTTGCTGGAAAGATATCTAAACTATCGCCAGGTTCAAATCCTTCTCCATAATTATCTAACAATAATTCGATGTGTCTAACTTCTTTATTCGAACCTTCACCATTTAAGTTGATGTTCTCTAACACTTCTGCATAGTATGGATTGGATTTTGAATATTTACGCTCTTTCATAGACAGTACAGATTCTGTACTGTCTGTAGCAGCAACGCGATTGTCGTCTTGGTCACCTACTGCAGACAATACTTGTTGCATCCATGATTCGGCAGATTCTTCATAGTCAAAGTCGCAATCCACACGTTCAACAAGGCGAGTCGCACCTAATTCAGCAACACGCTCATCGAAATCTTTACCTGCTTGGCAAAAGAATTCAAATGACTCATCGCCAAGTGCTAAAACTGAATAACGTACGTCTGCCAAATTTGGAGCTTGTTCACTATATAAAAATTCATAAAATGAAATCGCACTTATGGGTGGTTCCCCTTCACCATGAGTTGACGAAATCAAGAACAAGTCTTCGGATTGTGCTAACGTATCAAACTTGTAATCGTCCATTTCCGATATAGTCACTGTAAAACCATTTTCCACTAATCTTTCATTTAATGTCTCGGCCACAGTTTGTGCATTACCCGTTTCAGTACCATATAATATAGTAATACTACGCGGTTTATCTGCTTCATCTGGACTATTCGTTATATGTGAAGATTCTGTAGCTTCGTTACTACTTGGAATCGTTGTATTATTACTATTTTCTACTAAATATTGTCCAACCCATGCGCGCTGTTCAGGAGTTAATTTTGCTATTATTTCAGTAAGTTGTTGCGCTTCGGTTTCTGTTAATGGACTGTTTTGATCATTGATATGCAAAGGAACATCACCTCTCGTATGATTAATCTATCTGTTACAATTTAACTACTATTAGTCCCTTGAATATCGCCCGCTTATTATATTGTTACTATTACCATACTTTTTATTAGCATATGTGTTATTTTCACTCTACACATATGTTTTTCATCTATCCCACTTATATAATTTTATTATTTAACTCATTATTAAGCAAACATTCAAAATAACCACCATATAAATTTACTATAAAATAAATTTTACAAGTATCTATACTTCATGGTGCGAACATCAATGCCCTATAGCTACCAAAATACATAAAAATAGGAGTGGGGCAGAAATCTAATTTTATTACAAAGATTTCGTCGACCACTCCGACAAAGATGACTAAAATTGAAAAAGCTTAATTTGCAGCGTATTTTCAGTTCAGTCATCTACTGAGAATATGAAAAGAGACTAGGATGAATCAACGCTGTCCCATTCTCCTATTTGTCTTGCTACTATTTTAAATGTATTGATGTTTTGTTAAATAAGCTACTATTTTAGCAACCGCTTCATCTACAGATAAGGCTTCTGTATCAATTTCAATTTCTGGATTTGTTGGTGCTTCATATGGTGCATTGATACCAGTAAAGCCTTGGATTTCTCCTGCACGTGCTTTTTTATATAAACCTTTAGGGTCTCGAGATTCACAACCTTCTAAACTACATTTTGTATAGACTTCTATGAACTCACCTTGCGCTAAAGTGTCACGTACTACATTACGATCCGCTGCATAAGGAGAAATAAATGCTGTTGTCGTTAATACGCCAGCGTCGACCATAAGTTTACCTACTTCACCGATACGACGAATATTTTCAGTACGATCCTCTGGACTGAACCCTAAGTTGTTATTTAAACCATGTCGAATATTGTCACCATCAAGTCGATAAGTTTGTACTTGTTGTTCGAAAAGTGCTTTTTCTAATGCTACTGATACTGTAGACTTACCAGAACCTGATAATCCAGTAAACCAAATCACTGCACTTTTATGGCGATTGCGTTGCTGGCGCTGTGCTTTAGTAACTTCTGAATCGTGCCATGTAATATTTGTTGATGTCGTCATGTTCCTGTCTCCTTTTTAAGCTTCTGTAACTTGTAAACCTTTGATTAATACCTCTGCTACTTCTGGACGTGAGAATTCTTTTGGTAACTGTTCGCCATTACGTAATTTTTCACGTACTTTCGTACCACTTAAATGTACATGTGCTGTCTTGTCATGTGGGCAAGTTTTTGCTGTCGCCATGTTGTCACACTTTGTGCAATAAAAAGCATGTTCAAATTTGAATATTTGAATACCTAACTCAGTTTCGTATTCACTAATTAATTCTTGCGCTTCATACGTACCATAATAATCACCGACACCTGCATGGTCACGTCCGACAATAAAGTGTGTACATCCATAGTTTTTACGCACTGTTGCATGTAGTATTGCTTCTCTTGGTCCTGCATATCTCATAGCAGCCGGATAAATAACTAATCTGTTGCGTTCTCCAGGGTAATAATGTTTCAAAATTACTTGGTAACTTTCCATGCGAACGTCTGCTGGAATATCATCAGATTTAGTTTCACCAACTAATGGATTAAGTAACAACCCATCTACAGATTCTAATGCAATTTTTTGAATATATTCATGTGCGCGATGCACTGGGTTACGTGTTTGGAAACCTACTACAGTCTTCCAACCTAAATCATAAAATAATTGACGTGTTTCGCTTGGGTCTAGATGGAATTCATCAAATTCATCATGTTTCGGTCGGTTTACTAACTCTATCGGGCCAGCTAAGTATACGTTCCCTTTTTCATAAACTTTTTGGACACCTGGATGAGCTGTTTCTGTTGTGCCATAAACTTTTTGTGCTTCATTTTCTTTGTCATAGGTGAATTTTTCTTCTAATGTGAGCACACCATACAATTGCTTATCTTCTCCGTATAATGCTACTTTATCTCCGATAGATAGCTCATCTGCTTGTGCTTCAGTAACAGGTAAAGTAATAGGGATACTCCATACTAAACCATTACTTAAATGTAAATTTTCTACAACACTATGGTAATCTTTTTCCCCCATAAATCCAGTCAATGGGCTAAAACCACCAATCGCAATTAATTCTAAATCTGATAAACTCCAAGGGTTTAATGTTAATGACGCTAATTGTGGTGCCACTTCAATAAGTTGTTCACGCTGTGCACCTACTGCTTGTCTATTAACCAATTCGCCACCGTGTGGTTTAATAGTATTTTCCAAAAGTTCTGTTGATAAAGTCATTTTATTCAGCTCCTTATATTTATTTCATTTATGTTAGTTGTTCGTTTGTTTTTTCGTAATGACAGATGGTAATTGTTTATTTTGATATAATGTATAAATTAATAAAATAAACCACAGGATGACTACTGCTATTTTGACACTGATAACAACTGTCGCATTATCTACAAATGAACCTAAGAAAGTACTAATATTAGTAAAAATAATAATACCTCCGACACATACTGCTAATATATACACTGGCATTACCTTCACGATCCATGCTGCAAATGGGGCTGCAATGGCACCACCAACTGCTAAGGCAATAACTAAGCCAAGACTGATTTGTTCCCAGCCTAGAAATATAATAAAACCCAGCGAAGCGGATAAGGTGATAAAAAATTCGCTCGCAGATACTGTACCAATAACATATCGAGGCTCGACCTTATTTCGTGACAATAATAAAGGCGTATTAACTGGTCCCCAACCGCCACCACCAATTGTGTCTAAAAATCCTGCCACTATACCTTGAGGTATGATTTGCCATTTAGAAAACTTTCCTTCTTTGAGTTGTTGTTTATGTTGCTTTTTAAAGACAAACTGATAAATAATAAATAACCCCATCGTCAATAAAAAAAGTGAAATAAAGGGTTTGATTAATTCACTGTGGATATTACTTAACACTGCTGAGCCAATAAATGCCGCAATGGCACCTGGTATTGCTAATTTAATAGCCATGCGTTTATCAACATTTTTAAATTTATAATGTGATACACCTGAAGCTGCCGTAGTTGCAATTTCAGAAAAGTGAATTGTTGCTGAAACAATTGCTGGTGCAGCACCTGCTGCTAGTAAAATGGAGGAAGATGTTGCCCCAAACCCCATACCTAATGACCCATCAATCATTTGTGCAAAGAACCCTGCAAGTGCAAATATTAATAGTTTTTTCAATAGCAATACCTTCCTTTCGTGTTATATGTTTTGTGCTAGCCAGGACAGCATTTGTTGTTGTAATTTTTGGTCTTGATACTTGTCATCTAGTACTGCGGCTAATAATTTTTGCTGTTCTGCATGTGACATATTGGATTGTTTTATTTGTTGCCGACAGTGATATAAAAAGTCTACATATTGTTCATAATCTGGCGGGAATTGTTGTTGTAATTCTGCTAAAATAGCAGCAGTTAATTTAGGACTCGCGCCTAAAGTCGATACACTCATCGACAATTTTCCTCGTTTTAATATCCCAGGAAATACTACATCACCTTGTTCACCATCACTAGCCATGTTTAATAACGTTTGTGGCGGGAGTTCTTGTTTAACCAATTGATTTACTTTTTTATTATTCGTTGCTACGACAACTAATGCAGCAGGTGGTAAGTGATGTTTATTATATTCTTGTGCTAGCCATTGAATCTGCTGTTGTTCATACAATTCTTGTAATTTCGCAGTTAGTGTTGGACTCATTACCGTGATATATGCATCAAACTGCATCAACTTGTTAACTCTGCGTTCGGCAATGGCACCTCCACCAATTATGACTATTGATTTATTTATTAAATCTAATAATATCGGCATATATGCCATAGCCTCACTCCTGACTTACGCTTGCGATACTGCTTCTAGTACTCTATCTTTCAATGCTTCTTTGATTGCCGGATGATGCCCTAAGTGATCACATAAAATAATGTCACTGGAACGTTTTGTAGTTTCAACCGTTTGCGCTATGTGACGTTCTAAAATACCAGTAAACCAAATATACGGCACGATAAAAATTTGCGAATATTCTGACACTAATGCCTCTGTTAATGCATCTTCAAACGAAGGCTGACAAGCTGCTAAGTAGCATACTTCAATATTGTTAACGGGCAACATTGTTTGTAATTCTTGTGCAATGGCAGTAATATCAACTTGCGTTTGAGGATTGTAACTTCCCCTACCCACTACTAGAATTTGCGCATCTTCGTTGATAGGTATTGCTGTTTCATTAATACGCGTCTGTAATATTTGTGTTAATCTACTTTGAACACCTAAAGGTTGACCGTATGTAAATGAAACATGCGGATATTGTTGTTGTATTGTAGTTATTGCTTGAGGTATATCTTTAAAATAATGCCCTGCACTTAGTAACAATACTGGTATTACTGCAATTGTTGTGGCACCTTGTTTGACAAGTGTTTCCACGCCTTCCGCAATCGTAGGTTCTGCTAACTCTAAAAAGCATATTGTCTGTAGTGATATATCAACTTGTTGTTGAACATCTGTAATAAATTCTATGGCTTCTTGAGTAGCTTCAGGCACTCTACTACCATGGCTTACATATAACACACCTTGCATGGGTCTCTACCTCCAATGCTTATTGGTTTGTTGCAGCTAATAATTGTGCAGGTGTTTGCTCTTGCTCAAACCAACTAATTTTGTCTCGTAAGTTAACAACTTCACCTACAATAATCATCGCCGGATTTTTAATTGCTTTCGCACGTTCCACGATATCGTCTAGTGTTCCAGTCACAGTTTGTTGTTGTTCTGTCGTACCATAATGTACTAACGCAACTGGTGTTTCTTTCGATCTACCGTGATTAATTAAACGCTGACTAATTTCTGGTAATTTTTTCACTCCCATATAAATGCACAACGTTTCTGGTCCACGTGCTAAACTATGCCAATATTCATCATTGTCTACATCATCTTTTGTAACTGCAGTGACAAAAGCCACAGAAGAACTATAATCACGATGTGTTACAGGAATACCAGCATAAGCAGGTGCAGCCACACCTGAAGTAATACCTGGTACTACTTCAAATGCTAATCCTTCTGCTGCAAGTGCTTCTGCTTCTTCACCACCTCGACCAAAGATGAAAGGATCTCCACCTTTTAATCTAGTGACTGTATTACCTTTTTGCGCTAAAGCAACAAGTAAGGCATTAATATCTTCTTGAGGCATCGAATGATGATTAGGATGCTTTCCACAATATACAAACCTCGCACCATCAGCTGCATAATCTAGTAACGCCTTATTGACGAGTCGATCATATAAAATCACATCTGCTTGTTCTATTGCTTTTGCCCCTTTGACCGTTATTAAATCTGGGTCTCCAGGTCCTGCTCCAACTAAATATACCTTGCCCATTCTGCCACCTCATTTTTGATATATATTAACTATGGAATTTTTGTCCATCTGTTACAGCTTCTACATAACCTGCACGGATAACAAAATCTCCAAAACGTTCGCCTTCTTCGCGTTCTTT
Organism: Staphylococcus sp. GDY8P72P; assembly: GCF_016890655.1. Lineage (NCBI taxonomy): Bacteria > Bacillati > Bacillota > Bacilli > Caryophanales > Staphylococcaceae > Staphylococcus > Staphylococcus sp. GDY8P72P. Next base: position 112,239 of record NZ_JAFEQJ010000011.1, read on the forward strand.
ACCATAATGTATAAATATTGGTTTCAATGTTTCTAATATCTCGTCTTCACCAATATTTTCTTTAAATAATTTGTTTAAACGATCGCCCGTAAAGCCACCTCCAAGATATAAATTGTATTTACCTGGCGCTTTACCGATAAAGGCGATTTCTGCTAATGCTGGTCTTGCACAACCGTTTGGACAACCTGTCATACGAATTGTAATTTCTTCTTCTTTCACGCCCGCTTCATCCAATAATTCCTCTATTTTATTCAATAATGAAGGTAAATAACGTTCAGATTCAGCCATCGCCAATCCACATGTTGGGAAAGCGACACATGCCATGGAATTACGACGCAAACCTGTATAATTTTCACCGTCTGTAATACCGTACTCATCAATAATTTGTTGAATATTTTCTTTTTCTTCAGCACTGACATTCGCAATAATTAAGTTTTGGTTCGGTGATAAGCGGAAATCACCTGTATGAATTTCTGCAATTTTACGCAATGCAGTTTTTAATTTGTAATCTGTAGTATCTTTGACGCGGCCATTTTGCACAAACAATGTGAAATGCCATTTGCCACTACCTTCTGTCCAACCGTAACGATCGCCATTATGATCAAAATGAAACTCTCGTGGTGATTCCAAATCCCAACCTAAACGTTTATTTAATTCTTTAAGAATCCAATCGACGCCTAAGCGATCTACTGTATATTTAAATCTAGCATTGGCACGATTAGATCTATTACCATAGTCACGTTGAATTGTAAGTATTGTTTCCGCGACCTCTACTGCTTGTGCTTTATCAAAATAGCCTATTAACTTTCCTAGTTGTGGATAGGTACTAGGTTCGCCATGTTTCATACCCATACCTCCACCAACTGTTACATTAAAACCAGTTAAGTTATCATCATTATCTGTAATAGCAATTAATCCAATATCTTGTGAGTACACATCAACGTCATTGGAAGGTGGCACTGAAATACCAATCTTGAATTTACGTGGTAAATACGTTTTACCATACATCGGTTCAACCTCTTCGCTCGTGCTTAACACTTTTTCGCCATCTAGCCAAATTTCATGATATGCACCAGTTTGTGGCGACAACTGATTACTAATGTCATTGGCAATATCATTGACTTCGCTATGCACCCCAGATTGATAAGGATTCGGATTACACATAACGTTACGATTCACGTCACCGCAGGCAGCCAAAGAATCCATTAACGCTGAATTTATGCTTTGCATAGAAAATTTTAAGTCGCGCTTTAATATACCGTGAAATTGAAACGCTTGGCGTGTTGTTAGTTTGATTGTGCCATTGGCATAAGCATCTGCAATGTCATCCATTGCGATCCACTGATCTGCTGAAGCAGTGCCTCCCGGTACACGTACTCGAATCATAAAACTAAATGCCGGCTCTAATTTTTGTTTACGTCGCTCATCTCTTAAATCTCTATCATCTTGCATGTAACTACCATGGAACTTAAGTAGTTTAGTGTCTTCTTCTGCAATTGCACCTGTTACAGGGTCTACTAATCCTTCTGCAATTGTTCCACGTAAATAATTACTTTCTACTTTTATGCGTTCCATTTCATCTAGTTTCTCTGATAACTCTGAATTGAAATTAGTCACGCTATCATTCCTTCCCTATTTAATATACATCTCGTTGATATCGTTTTTCTGTTTTTAATTGCGTTAAATACGTTTCCGCATCTGCTTCACTTAAATGGCCTTCTTTTTCTACGACACGGCGTATTGCTTCATGCACGTCTTTAGCCATATACTTTTCATCACCACAAACGTAAATAGCTGCGCCTTCTTCCAACCATTGATAAAATGTTGCACTATTTTCCTCGATACGATGTTGCACATATACTTTTTCATCAGTATCTCTTGAAAATGCGAGGTCAATTTTGCTTAAATAACCTTCATCTAACCAACGTTGCCAATCTGTTTGATATAAGAAATCTGTAGTAAAGTGCTGTTCACCAAAGAACAACCAAGTATTACCTTTTAGATCTAATTCTTCACGTTCTTCTAAGTAGCTTCTAAATGGTGCAACACCTGTACCAGGTCCAATCATGATGACTTTTTTATCTTCATCAAACGGGAATTTAAAGTTTGGATTTTTTTTCAAATACATTTTCACTGTATCGCCAGGTTGTACACGTTCAGCAAATTGGATGGAACATACACCTTTGCGTTCTCTGTTATGTGCTTCATATCTCACCGCACAGACTGTTAAATGTACTTCATCAGGATTTGCTTTATAACTACTAGCAATAGAATATTCACGTGCTGGTAATTTTCGAAGCACATCTACTAATGCTTGCGGTTGTAATTGTGTGACTGCAAAGTCCGTAAAGAAATCGACTAAATCGCGTCCTTCAATATAGTTTTGGACCCACCCATCTTCAGCTAATTTCGTTGATAACGTACTATCATCTACTAATTCGGCTAATTTTTGAATTAAGGGTTTAGTTAATTTTGTTATTTCAACATGTGATGTCAAAGCGTCTTCTAAGGTTACTTCTGTACCGTTAGTATCAACAGTTACTACTGCTTGAGCGTCAAAATTCAATACTTCTATTAATTGCGTCACGATTTCTGGATCATTTTCCGGTAAGATTGCTAGACAATCTCCTGGTTCGAAACCTTCACCGTAATTATCTAATAACAACTCCACGTGTCTAACTTCTTTATTAGAACCTCGTCCATTTAAATTAATATTTTCTAAGACTTCTGCTTCATAAGGATTAGACTTAGAATATTTTTTCTCTTTCGCTGACTGTACTGATGTATGACTTTCTGAAACAACGTCACGGTTATCTTGAGGGCCACTCAATGCATGTAAAATATCATTCATCCATTTATCTGCAGGTTCATCATAATCTAAATCACAATCTACACGCTCCACAAGGCTTTCTCCGCCTAGTTCTTTGAGTCTGGCATCAAAATCTTTTCCTGTTTGACAGAAAAATTCATATGATTCATCACCTAAAGATAGTACTGAATAGCGTACGCCTGACAGTTTTGGTGCTTTTCTACTATGTATAAATTCATGGAAAGTAATAGCATTGTCTGGTGGATCACCTTCACCATGTGTTGCAGATACAATAAATAAATCCTCTACCTTTTTCAGATCTTTTGTTTTAAAAGCATCCATCGACGACAACGTTACGGTATAACCATTTTCAGTTAAACGAGCATCTAAAACTTCTGCTAAGCTTTGTGCATTACCAGTTTCCGAGCCATACAAAACAGTGATTGCTCGTGGTTTTGTTATTTCGTGAGTATCATTTGTTCCAATTGATGTTGAAGCAGTTGTTGCATTTGCTGTAGCTGCTTCAGGTGCGACTACTGCCGTACCTAGTTGTTGATTAGCAGTTAAATAGCCACTTAACCATACTTGTTGTTCTGGTGTTAATGTACTCAATAATTGATTTATTTGTGTTGCCTGTTCTTCACTAAATGGACTGTTCGTTACACTTAATTGCAAGGGATGTCACCTCATATTTTTATTTTTATTAAACTAATCAGAATAGTCAGGTATATAGTTATAACAAACCACTAAACTACATTCACAACGAGGTGTAATACTCGTGCGTCACTTTGTGGCAAGCAACTATATTGCACCTAACCTATAATTCCAATTAGAATACTATGAATTAGTTGTAAAAAAATAGGCTATCTTTAATAGCGTATAGTTAATTTTTAGGATCTACCGTGTGTAGTCCACATTCTGTCTTACCAAATCCTGACCAACGACCTGCTCTAGAATCTCCATCTGCTGCTACTCTTGAAGTACAAGGTATACAGCCGATACTCGGATATTGAAAATCGTGCAATTCATTGTAAGTTAAATCATGTGTTTCAATATATTCCCACACATCATCCCACGTCCAATGTATTAATGGGCAAACCTTAACCGATTTGAAGCGCTCATCTTTATTAATAAAATTAGTGTGTTGACGACTTGGTGATTGTTCTCGTCTCAAACCAGAAACCCACGCCGTAGCACCTGCAAGCACCTCTTCTAAAGGTTTGATCTTTCTAATATAACAACATTGGTTTGGGTCTTTTTTCCATAATGCTGTGCCATACTGTTCAGATTGTTCATCCAATGTTAAGTCTGGCTTCTTCAGTTCAATTTGCAACTTAGGATAGCGTTCTTTGACACGGTCTATTAAATCGTACGTTTCTTGAAAATGTAAGTCTGTGTCTAAAAAGACAATCTTGGCATCGGCTTTCACTTGTGATATCAAATCTATCAAAATCATTCCTTCTGCACCAAAACTGCATGAATAGACAATTTCATCACCATAGCTGTCATAAGCCCACTTCAAAATATCATAGGCTCCTTTAGTACTATTTGTGATATCTAAATCTTGAAACAGATTGTTCGTAAACGTATCGTAGGTAACCTTTGCTTCTGTCATATATTATATAGGCCCCCTTTTCTTTTTTCTATTTCCTAACAAATTAAAATATTTCTTAATTTAGAATTTTTAGAAAATAATAATTATGCTAATTACCATACCCGATGTTTATTTACATGTCAATGCAATATTTAAACCGAAAAACATGTAGAAAACGTTTACTCCTTGTAGAAACGTCATTTTTTAGCATTAATTTTTTTAAAAAATTTATTTTTATTACATGGGAGTGGAACAGAAATATAATGTTACTCAAATTTTTTTCACACTTTGGCAAGGATGACTAGAGTTAAAAAAAGAAAGTTTTGAAGCGCATTTTCAATTCAGTCAGTTATTGTCAATTTTAAACAAAACAAGAACACATCAATGATGTCACACCCTCCGTAATGCAGAAAAATCTTACCTCTTGTCAATTATATTAAGAAATTAATAACCCAAATTACTAATTGTTTTTCTTAGTCATCATTATATGACTGAAAATACTTAACTAAACTATTTTTTGTAGTCTTGATTATAGGTAAGATATCATTTTTCCCTTTATAACTAACACCTATTGTTCTTCGCGCATGGTAATTTCTTATTGGCAATTGTGTTAAATTTGGCAGCTGAATATTTTTCATATGCGGTAAAATAGATACCCCTAGACCAGAACTAACAAAACTAGCTACAGTTAATGTTTCTTCACCTTCAAAGTTAATTTCTACATCTAAATTAAAATTGTTTAAAATCTCATCCACTTGTTCACGAAGTACAAATCCTTTTTTTAATAATATAAATTTTTCATTACTTATACTAGTAATATCGACCGTCGATTGTTGCGCAAGGGCATGGTTACTATTAACTGTTAAATATAATTCCTCTTCTAATAATGGCACGAAGTTGGTACTTGTTGTTTTATTGGAAATCGTCGTAATAGCAATATCAATATCACCGTTATCTAACATCTTAAATAAATTATATGCATGATTTTGTACGAGTTTCACTTGAATTTCTGGATATTGCTGTCTAAACTGCTTTAAAAACTCAGATAAATACGTCGGACCGACTGAATGTAAAAAGCCAATTATAATTTCACCTGATAATGCATCAGTCGCTTGCTTGACTTTACTCTTAAAAATCTCCATTTCCTGTGTAATATTTTGTGTCGTTTCCAAAAAAGCATTACCGTATTTATTCAATTTGATGCTACGACCAATGCGATTAAATAACGGCACCGTCAACTGCTTTTCTAATTGTTGGATTGCTCTACTCAATGCTGATTGGCTAATATTCATCGCTTTAGCCGTTGCTGTAATATTTTCCGACTTTGCTAAGTGTTTAAAATATTCTAAATGATGCCATTCCATTAGTAACATCCTCTCTTATGTAAATAACGCATAGTTTACATGAAAATAATGCAATATTTAAATTATATAATTCATGCTACCATAAAATTATTAATAAGAAGAGGTGTTTACACATGCAGCCAGTAACGAATAACTACGTGGGAAAAGGATCAAAAGCATATACAAAAATTATAATAGCCTTATTCATTGCAGGTTTTACGATATTTTCTATTTTATATAGCGTGCAGCCACTCATCCCACATTTTACAAACATCTTTCATGTAAACAAGACTGCTGCCAGTCTGCCTTTATCTACAACTACGTTGACTTTAGCACTTGCAATGCTATTTTTCGGCGCGATTTCCGAAGTGATTGGTCGTCGTTCTGTTATGTACTTTTCCGTCATTTCAGTAACACTATTAGCTTTAGTACAGCCCTTCATTACTGATTTTAATATGTTTTTAATTATACGATTAATACAAGGTATCTGTTTAGCAGGCTTACCTTCTATTGCTATGGCATATATAGGGGAAGAAATCTCTGCCAAAAGTCTCCCTGAAGCTATGGGGATTTATATTAGCGGTAATGCTTTCGGTGGCGCATTTGGTCGTATATTCACGGGGTATATTACTAGTCTATATGGTTATCAAACGGGGTTACTTGCTATTGCCTTATTAAGTGTCGTTGCAGCGATATTATTTATTTGGTTATTACCGCCATCTAAACATTTCACGCAGCAAACTTTCTCTATTAAATCCTTACTCAAGAGCTATATTCAACATTTAAAAAATATTCGATTGCTCAAACCCTTTATATTAGGATTTTTATTGCTTGGTAGTAACATTGCTGCCTTTAATTATATTAGCTTTGAATTAAGTGATCCTAAATATCATTTGCCTCATAGCTTTATTAGTTTTATTTATGTACTTTTCTTACTCGGAATGGTGTCCTCAATGTTAAATGCGAAATTACGTGCCAAATTAGGGACACTTCCTGCATTAAAACTGAGTCTTTTAACCTTAGCACTTGGGATAACGATTACCCTACTCCCTGCATTAGCTTTTAAAATTATTGGCTTAGCGTTAAGTGTAGTCGCATTTTTTAGTGGGCATGCCATTGCCAGTGCTGTCGTAGCAAGTAGAGCGCAACACCATCAAGCACAAGCTTCTAGCTTATATTTACTTTTCTATTATATGGGGTCTTCTATTGCAGGCACACTTGCTGGTTATTTTTACAGTGTTATGCAATGGTCAGGAGTAGTATTAATGATTGTCTGCTTTATGGTTGTCGCCTTGTTCATTACGTTAACAATTAAAACGAAATAAAGAAACGGAAAGTAAAATCTGTCATTTGATATGATTTCACTTTCCGTTTTGCGCTATTATTCCGTTTAAAGTTAGCTATTAATTGTAGTATGAATACTTAAAATATTACTTTTCCCGTTGTACTAGGCCTTTACGCCCAACTAATAATAATACGCTTCCTAGTATCGCAAGGAATGACGCAAAAATTGTTACTGTTGTTCCTTCATTAATTCCAGTTTTGGGCAAAGTGTGTTGCACGCTGTTCTCATTCCACATTTTCTTTTTCATTGTAGGCTTATGCTGTGCTGGTTCACTCGTTGTAGAAGAAGGTTTGTCCATCTTCCACATTACTGTATCCTTTTCAGGCATATCTGCCATCCATTTTGTTGTTGTTGCACTGTTGGATTGTGTTGTTGACTGACTCTGCTTTGCCATGACTTCTTTATATTGGGGTGACATTGATTGTTGTCCAGCTTTCATATTACTTTGTTTAGATTGTTTATTTCCTCCACCCATTGCTTGCGGCATCGGTTGACTTGGCTTCATCATATTATCTGGACTCATTGGCTTCATTGGTACTGGGGCAGTTTGCTTTTCTTTTACATTGGACTGCTTATTTCCTTCATCCATTACTTGAGGCATCGGTTGACTTGGTTCCATCATATCCCCTGGATTCATTGGCTTCATTGGTACTGGGTCATCTTTCATATTACTTTGATTGGACTGTTGATTGCCTCCATCCATCATTTGCGGCATCGGCTGACTTGGCTTCGGCATAACCTTTGTATCCATTTGTTGCGATGTCAGTGAATTTGGCTTCATCTCAGGTGATTGTTGAGGTGGCGCTTGTGTTGATGGTTTTACTTGTGGTTTTGCTACAGTTGGGTCAATAACTGTTACTTGCGCTGTATTGGAGATTTTGCCAGTTTTATTTTTAGCTAAAAATTGTATGGTGTCTCCTGCCGTTAATCGTTTGCCGAAAGGTACAATGACAGTAAAGCGTCCAGTCCCATCCTCTTGAACATGTACAGTATAGCCATCTGAGAAAACTACCTTAACTTCTGTATTTTTATCTGTTGTCCCTGTAATTTCTCTCGATTTAGTCGTAATCGTATCGACTTTTGGTTGCTGCGGCTCAATGTTAACATTCATATCGATAGGTTGAACGGCTTTTTTCATTTTATATTTTAAAATAACATTTTGGTTCTCTCTCGTATAAGTGATTATATTATTTTTTACCGGTCCCTCAGCCATTACAAATTCATAATTATCGTCTGACACGTCTTTTTGCAAATGATTGATCGAAATGATATCACCAGCTTTACCGGCTAGATAATTAGGTCTTGCTATGTTTTCTCCAGTGTCCACATCTTTATACTGCACATAAACAGTCGATGTTGGTACGTATGTGAATGAGCCAAATTTAAATTGTTGTTTATTTGATCCATTGGGACCTGTAGATGCAAATATAGTTAAATTAAACTTAGTTGTCTTACTTAACCGTAGCCAATCAGCAATATTACGTTCCCAAGTTTGCCCCTCATACAGTACTTTTAACATTTCAGTCTTAGGATTAAATTCGAACGAAAACGGATAAAAAAGATTATTATCAGGCTTTCCTCTAAGTAATTTAGGTCCTTCTATACCATTCTTAGAATTATACGTTATCGCTTTGTGCTGATAATCCTGTGTCGTATGAATAAAAGCACCAAAGGCACCTAACTGATTCAAATAACTAGGATCTGCTTTAGCAAAAGTACTCTCTTGTCCATCAAATTTGGTATCCAATTTAAAACCAAAGGCGTTTTTCAAGCCCCCTATACCGACTGCTGGTCCTGCTTTACCTATTTCACCCGGACTGTTCGGTGACAAGATAAAGCTCACACCATTACCGCTATTTTGAGCCATACTTCTGTGACCTAAATTCACCTTGCCAGTCAAATGAAAACCTTGTGAAATATCTAATTTCGAAGTTAAATATGCAGCACTAACTAAGTTATTTGTATCATCAGTTAAACTAATAATTCCTGTATTCGGATTATACCAACTAGTATTACCAATCACTCTAAAATGATCAGCAAAGTTTGCTTTCGTCACCTGCTCTTGACCCTTGACAGCTGTATCTATGTTTTCATTTATAGTTGTTGCAGGAGAATGCACTACATCTCTAGCAGTCGAAGTCATTTGAGCTGTTGTGTAGTTTTCTTGTTGTGGTGACTCACGATACATTTTTTTAGGGGCTAACCACTTATCTGCTGATGCTTGAGATTGTTCAACAGATTTTACTGGCTGTTTTGGAAATGTTGTTTGTGTAGTGTTTGAAGGTGTTGATATTACATTGTTAGCAGGGTTATCTAAAGTATTATCTGGTCGAGACACTTCAGGTTTATTATCGTTATACGTTGGGGTGTTATGGTGCTCATGCGCTACTGATAAATGTTTATCTGTGTTTACAACGTCATTATTCATTATTTTTTTGTCTATAGACTGTGCATCTCGTTGTACATCAGTATCCCATTTGTGTAGCGAAACTTGGGATTGATCTACATACTGTTCTAATGTTTGCGCTTGTTTGTTATGTTCAGCTGCTTGCGCTTGTTGGTGCTGTCCAAATATTAAAAATGTACCAAGCAATATCGATGCAGTCCCGACAGAATATTTGCGAATGGCGTAATAATTACTACGATGTTCATTATGATAAGTTATGTTGTTCATAGATGTTCTTTGCTCCTTAAATAGTAAATTACTTTGTAAAAATATTTTATCTAAGGATATTATAAATAAGTTTAATGGCTTCTTTGTATTGATTCTAAACTTTGTAAAAAATACATGATAATTAGTAAAAGTCTAGTTATCATGTGTTTCTTATACTTTATTCTCAATTGCGCTATCAAACCAAATAAACGTCTTGTTACTATTTTTCAATATATGTTAAAACATTAAACCTTGAAGGGACGGAAATGCTTGTTTTTTATTCTTATAATATTTTTCTATTCGTTGAACTTTGGCTGTCACATTAGATTGTACATTATTTATCCCTTCTTAATTTAGTACTTTATAGCTTTTCATAGTGCTGAACAAACCAATAATAAGTACTAATGTCGCAAAAGCTAATGCAATATTATAATTATTCGAAGCTCCAATTAATACACCAGAAATCGCAGGGGCAACCATCTGTCCAACACTGTAGATCACCGTTAAGGAGGCAACTAAATTTGACTTTCCTCCCGATTGATACATTAACTTTTGGCCTGTAGACATAAAAAGTGTCGTTAAACCTAAAAATGTACTACCAAACAAAATAGAACTTATCATCAAAATCAATGTGTGATTAGATAATATTGGTAAACTCACACCGATGATTTGAAGCACAAACGCACAATAAGTCGCTTTATCATAACCGATTTTCTCTGCAATGACTGACCACATTACAGTTGAAGGTATAGCTCCTAAACCTACAAACATCCAACTTAATGCCGCATAATCTGCCAATTCAGGAATAGATTTAACTATAGCTACTAAAAATGTACCCGTAATAATATAACCTGCACCTTCACAAAAATAAGCAATTGAAAAATAGCGTATAAATTTAGCATTTAATGGTTGCCTGTCCTCTATCTTAGCGTGTTGTGTTTGGTCTATCTTTATAGTTGGATTATCACGCATACCAAAGATGACGAACATCCCACCTAATAATGAAACAACCCCCAACACAATCCATGTCAATTGCCAACTATCATTATGAGTTTGAAAAAATATATAAATACTGCTAGTAAAAATACCTAGTCCTACGCCACTATATAACAAACCAGAAATATTCGATTTTTGTGCTTGTCGTAATGCTTCTAACACAATATTAGATGCTAACACAAATACGGTACCACTCGTTATTCCAGATACTAAACGCAGCATGGACCATAAACTGTATGACTCTGTCACTCCCATCAAAATGGTTGCCATAATATTGATGATCAAATATATTTTCAAATCTATAGCTTTGCTTTTAAAAATAAAGTACATCGGAATAATTGCACCAATTAAGTAACCCAGATAATTAATTGTGGCTAAAAAACCTGCTTGAGCACTATCCATATGTTCAGATACTTGCATAAAGGGCAAAATAGGTGTATAAGCAAAACGTCCTATCGCCATTACTATAAATAAAGCTAGCATACCTAGCCATAATTGTCGTATTGCATGTCGCATCATCAAGTTGCACCTCTTTCTATATTTATCTTTCATTATACTTAACTATAATGCGTAATAGAAATAAAGATTTTTCTTCAAATTATCCTTGCTGTTGATTATTGCTCCAGGACTCACTGAAAACCTTTGCACAAAAATCATATATAAATTGATTTATTTTTTAAATTCAATCAGTTGAATTTAAATTAATATGAGTGTAATATTCGATTGGTCTTAATTTATATTAGTATTTACTAAATATGAATATAAAAGATTAATTAAGGAGTGTTTATATGTTCAATCAACCAAAACAATATATTAATGGTGCATGGGTAGATAGCCATAGCCAAGAAACAATTGCTGTTATTAATCCAGCAACTGAAGCTGCTTTTGGCACAATTGCTAAAGGTAATGCACAAGATGTAGAAGACGCTGTTCAAGCTGCTAACAATGTTTATTTAGAATTTCGCCATTCATCTATCGACTATCGTAAGCAATTATTAGATGCGATTGTAACAGAATATGAAAATCGTAAAGCTGATTTAATTGAAGCAATGACTTTAGAGTTAGGTACTCCGGTCACTGCAGCTGAAAATGTTCATTATGAAATGGGCTTGGCACATTTCAAAGCTGCGCGTGATGCGTTAGATGATTTCCAATTCCAAGAACGTCGTGGTAATAATGTCGTAATGAAAGAAGCGATTGGTGTCGCTGGTTTGATCACACCATGGAATTTCCCAACAAACCAAACAGCTATTAAATTAGCAGGTGCGTTAGCAGCAGGTAGTACAGTCGTACTTAAACCTTCTGAAGAAACACCATTTGCTGCAATCATTTTAGCCGAAATCTTTGATAAAGTTGGCGTTCCTCAAGGTGTATTCAACTTAGTTAATGGTGACGGTATGGGTGTTGGTAATCCATTATCAGAACATCCATTAGTTAGAATGGTTTCTTTCACTGGTTCAGGTAATACTGGCAGTAAAATCATGGAAAAAGCGAGTGTAGATTTCAAAAAAGTATCGCTTGAATTAGGTGGTAAATCACCATTCGTTATACTTGATGATGCTGATTTAGAAGCTGCAGCAGACGCAGCAGTGCATAAAGTAGTCGATAATTCCGGTCAAGTATGTATCGCAGGTTCACGTACATTAGTACCAGAATCTCAAAAAGATGCCTTTATTGAACAAGTTAAAGCTAAAATCCAAACAATTCATGTTGGTGATCCACAAGATCGTTCAGTAAATATGGGTCCTGTGATTAATGAAAAACAATTCAACCAAGTACAAGAATTTATAAAAATTGGTCAAGCAGAAGGTGCAACGCTTGAATTTGGTGGCGAAGGTAAACCAGAAGGCTTAGAAACAGGATATTATATCAAACCTACTGTATTTTCTAATGTAGACAACACTATGACAATTGCACAAGAAGAAATTTTTGGACCTGTTATGTCAATTTTGACTTATTCTGATTTAGATGAAGCCATTAAAATTGCCAATGATACAAAATATGGCTTAGCTGGTTATGTATACGGTAAAGATATGGAAACATTACAATATGTTGCAACATCATTAGAAGCTGGTGTTATTGAAATCAATGAAGCACCAAGAAGTTGGGACCTACCATTTGGTGGTTACAAACAATCCGGAATCGGCCGCGAATGGGGCGACTTCGGTATCGAAGAATTTTTAGAAGTAAAATCAATTTCAGGTTTCTTCAACTAAAAACTGGAAATGGCCTAGAAATATAATTATATTAAAAATATTTCCTAGTTCTACTCCAGCAATGTCACATATAAAAGCACATTACAAGCAATCACCTATTTAAGGCAGTAGCTTGTAATATGCTTTTATTTTTTATAATTAACTTGGATCAAATTGCGCTTCTAAATTAGTTTCTAATTTAAATACTATGATTCGTTCTCCTGTGCGAGAGCTCAAGTCTGTATGTAAACTTACGACGTTCGCTCCAGTAATATTATAAATAATTTCTTTTAAGTGTTCTGCACCAGATTCAAGCAATTTAGATCGTGTTCGTTTAATTGATAGCAAGCCTTCTTGTGTTTCACACACAGTATATTCTGCTGGCGTCAAAATACCTTGCAAGTCAATAATAATCATATTTCTTAAAATATCTGTTTTTACAGATAATGAGCCTCTACCGAGATATTCTTTTTCCCATTGTGTCACTGCTTTACTAATTTCAGATTCACAAGAGCCTTTCGTTAAAGTCATTAAACGATATACCTCCTATTATTTCTAGCTAGCATTTGTTATTGCTTGTGATGATAGCGATAGTACCTTGCTATATTATATCAAAAATAATAACACTGTCACTTGTCATTACCAGATATGCCACTGTCCATCCGGAGTAATATTCGCTAAATGTAACCAATGATTGTCTACTTTTTGTTTAAAGTTTGGACTTTCTTGTAACAAGCGATCAATATGATCATCAGGGGCTTGAATTACAATTAGCAATCTTAGAGGTGCATGATATGCTTCATAATCAGATTTCATAACTGATTGCCATGGTAAACCAGTCAATAAATCACTCGCATTTCCTTGCATAACACCCAGTCCACCAGTCACTGTATGGGTAGTCTTACTACCACTACCGTAATAATGTGGTGCTACGGTAGAAGCGTAATATTGTAAGTTAATCCATTGAGCCACAGTAGCAGGCCCCGCGATAATATTTGCTAGAATAGAACCTGTTGGATCTTGGCGCCAATCATAATTTTGTAAGAAAGCTCTACCTTCTAAATTCGTCTGTTGTGTTAATGTTCTTTGGCCGATAATAAATGACGCATTTCTTGCTAATCCCCACTCTGGTCTAATTTCGCTCCAGTCATGTGCTAAACGTTGCGCTTCATGTTTTGCATTTTTAACTGATTGTGACAATCGAGGTAAAGTTAACATGCGCTCTGCATTAGCATTAAGACTTACTTGTGGCATTGCTGCTTTAATTTGTGTTAGTGCAGTTTGTGCAGCTGTAGATAAGTTAGGCACATAAATCCAATCCAACTCATCAAGAGCACTATTATGTTGCGCTGCTACAAATACTGTTTCTTGTGGAATTGTGATTCCTACATTTATCAATGCTTCACGGACTTCTTCTAAATTACACAACATAGCTAACACCTTTGCATTAAATCCACTGGCAGCACCACCACATGCCCCACAATCTAAAGAAGAAGCATATGGATTATTCGCACTTTGACTACCGTGACCACATAAAACAACTAATGGTGAAAAATCATGTGTTAATCCCATTAACTCCAATCCTTGTTTTACATATGTCACTTTTTCTTCTTTTGTGAAGCCTACTGGTAAACCGTCTTCTTCTCCATACATTTCATGCGTTAAAGTCAGCGAGCTCTTTGGTTTATTGAACCAGTTTTTATAAAATTTTTGGATTAAGTTTCCAACAGGTCTAGGTACAAAACTACGCGAAAACATTTGGACACTGAGCCATGAGCCACTTAATTCAGGTAATAATAAACTTGGCAGCACATTTTGTTTCATTTTCTTAAACGTATAAATTAATGAACTCACTGAATATTTGCGTTGTAAATGCATCTGTAAATCTTGCGGACGCGCCACTTCTTTTACTTTATGTAGTGGCTCATTCATAACTGGTAAAGATGCATGACTGTGATGACTACCCAATTGACAACTTTCTATAGGTATGCCGAAAAACCCTGCTATACCAATTGTCTCAAAAGGTCCTGCTGCTTCTAGCTGGCGTCTAAATTGTTCTGATCGTACATCTATACAAAAGGCTAGTTGTGCTTGCGTACTGTCATTCTTTTTTTCTGCTTTTGAAACGTTCGTGAGTTGATGGCGCAATTGCTGGGCATAACTATCTTCCCACGCTTCTAACCACAATGTTCTACACGTTTTGTCATCCAATCGTTGCGCTAATTTCAAGTAGTCATGCTGTTTAGGCATCGACAATTGGTTCCAATGGCTTGTTGTTAACCCTCCCCAATGTATCCAATTATTTATCAACGTCACTACAGATGGACGTGCCACAGGGTTTGATGCATTAAAAGGGGCAAATGGTTGAATAAATACCCACTCTAATGCTAGACGAATCGCTAAGTATTCAGTTATCAACGGCGCTTTATGACCCACTTTTTCATTTTGCCATAATAACATACCTGCCCAACCCGGTAGTGCTAATAAATGATTTTCTAAGTAACCTTGAATTTCATCATGTGGAATTGCTAAATGTTCTAACATTTGTGCTATAGCTTCCAGTGGTTCAGAAGGTACTTGTTTTAATGCTTGTCGTTGTACTTTTGATAATGCTGGATCATGTGTTACTAATCGTTGCCAAGCATAAAAGAATCCTTCTTCACGTCCTGGCATTGTCCAACTTGATTGGTTTTCATCCAAGTACAACTTACACCATTTAATGACATGGTAATCAAGCAACTGTAAATATGATTCTTTCGGCTTATGTTTAATAAACTTACTTCTGGGTGGCATAGAGCGTTGTAACCAGCGTTGAAAGACATCATCATCAGGTAGTTCAGTTGTCGCCGCTAAGTCATAACTTTCAGATTCTATTGTTAACGGTTGATCAACTAATTTCAGGGCATTGCTCCCATATTGTTTTGCAACTTCAAAAGGTACATTTAACTGTTGTTGTTCTATCCATTGTTCCAAACGCTCAACTAAATAGCTATCCTCAATTTCACCTTTTTGATAAGCATCTTTAATAATTTTTTTGCCTGGAAATATATCTACATCTCTTGAATTATCTAACCATCTGCCGATAGTTTCGAATTGTTTATCTTCAAGGTTGACCCAAGGATGTCGTGCTGCAAATATAGAAATTGGTGATAATGGAACAATTACTTTTGTCGCACGTGTAATAACCGCTTCTATACTATCATTGTGCAATTGTTTGTGTGCTGTAGACTGCGCTGTAACCATGGTCATTCCTCCTTTAAGATAAAAATTTCTTGAGATAGTTAGGGTGCCGTTCTATTGCTTTTGTTTTCGCATCGCCTAAACGCACTAACCATAAATATATAATAGCGAAAACTTTTGATGATTGATGTTTCGCAACCCACGTACTTATAATGCTACCGAGCACTAAAATAACAGCTACCAATATTATAATAAATAGTGATGGGTGACTATTGCTAATAGCAATATTTTGTAACCACGCATTGAAATAATGATGGATAACAAAATAAACCACGCCCACTATAACGAGTGCGATGAGACCAATAATCCGCCCCATTTTCCCTTCACCAAAGGCTACTAGTTGAGTCCATGACATCGATAACGACCATGCTAGAATAAGTGCACTGATTATTCGGTATCCCTCGCTCGGTTCTGCTAACCAGAAGATTATAGCTAATACAGCTGCTAAAATACGACCACTAACAATCCAAAAATACGACATTCTTTCATTCGCTCTTACCGGCACTTCAAACCGTTGAAGCGCAGAACCTGATCTTAAAAACAATGTTGCTTTAAATAAACCATGTAAAATAAGATGAATGATTGCAGCAACATAGGCGCCTAATGCACACTGTATTAACATAAAGCCCATTTGCCCCATAGTAGACCCAACCAGTTGTCGTTTATAATCTACATGAACCAAGCTAATGCCAGAACCTATTAATACAGAAATACATGCAATAATGATTAAAATCAATGATGCAAAATCACTATGAAACAACGGTGAAAAACGTGTCAACATAATACCACCTGCATTCACAATACCGGCATGCATAATTGCAGATACTGGCGTAGGTGCAGCAACAGATTCTATCAACCATCGTTGGAATGGCCATTGAGCTGCCGGAACAATCACAGCAATAATAAGCAGCAATGATAAACCAAAGTATTGCCATCCAGTAACCATACTAAGATGCGCTTCTGTTAAAGCTGCCGAAAACGTCCATTCTCCTGTAATAACAAATAACCATAAGACTGAACATGCTAAAGCTATCCAACTTAGTAAAAAATAACGACTTGTAACTTTTGCTGCCGCTTTAGTTACTTTCCATTTTCGATTCAGGCGCATCAGCAATGATAAACAAATTAAAGTCAGACCCCAAAATGCCGTCATTAAGCGTAAATCATCACTTAACCATGCAATCGCTGCAAAACTTGTCACTAATTGAAATAACACAAAATATTTACGATAATTAAAATCGCCTTTTAAATACTGCATCGAAAAGCGTTGGATAATTAATCCAATGACTAACACAAAGAATGCCATTAACCATGCGAGAATATCAAAATGAAAAGGTCCTAATTTCTCACTATTATCTATGTTAATTAAGGCAATTAATGCGATTAAAGGTGGTAATGCACTTACCCCTATATGTATTTTTATATAAGACAGTGGTACACGTTTATTAATAAAAATAACACCACTTATCCCAGCAATGATTAACGTGCTGAAAAACACAATCATGAATGTTAAAAGTCCTGATGTAGCATCCATATACTAGGCCCCTTTCCATTTAAAATAGTAAATGCTCAAAACTATATTTTACAAAATAAAAAAGCCAACAATTTGAAAGATACACTAAGTGTGTTTCATTACAAATGTTGACTTCATTACAACCTACTCCCGTAAAGGAATATTTTGCGCTGCTGTCGCTATGTTATCAATAATTTTTCGTTATACCGTTAACTATAGAAAGCAACTGCACCTAAGATACTTTTTCATTCAACCAATATTATTATATTAATCGTCTGCTAAAGTGGGAATTCACCTTTCAATAAGTAACGGTATATTAATTCAGAATAGTAACAATTTATAACTTTTTCAGCTATCTGTCAAGTTCTAAGCTATTGCTACACCAATATTACAACCATTAAAAATGGGAGTGGGACAGAAATCTGATTTAAAAAAATGATTTCGCCGTCCCACCCCGGCAAGGATG
>NZ_JAFEQJ010000011.1:130475-166306 GCF_016890655.1 Staphylococcus sp. GDY8P72P
AGCGTTGAAAAAGCTTGGTTTGAAGCGCATTTTCAATGCAGTCAGCTACTGCCCATATGAAAAGAGACTTTGTTGGCAGTTTTTGTGCACGCTTTCTGCGGGCACTGCCATGAATCTTGAAAAAATTATATAAATAAAACAGACAAACCCTTTGTCTTAATTTGCGAAGGGTCTGTCTACGTTCTGCTCTTCATTTCATATTACACTCGGCAAGTTACATACAACTCACCTTAAAACAACCCAGTAGGTTTTGTATCATAGCTAACTAAAAGGTTTTTAGTTTGTTGGTAGTGGTCTAACATCATTAAGTGGTTCTCTCTACCAATACCGGATTGTTTGTAACCACCAAATGCAGCGTGTGCTGGATATGTGTGGTAATTATTGACCCATACACGTCCTGCTTGTATACCTCTACCAATACGATAAGCAGTATTTTGACTACGCGTCCATATACCCGCGCCAAGACCATACATTGTATCGTTAGCCATTTCTAAGGCTTCTTCATTATCTTTAAATGTTGCTACAGACAGTACAGGACCAAAGATTTCTTCTTGGAAAATACGCATGTCTTGAGTTCCTTTGAAGATCGTAGGCTCAATATAAAAGCCATGTGCTAAATTATCATCTTCCGTACGGACGTTACCTCCGACTAGCACTTCTGCACCTTCATTTTTTCCAATATCTAAATATTTTTGAATTTTTTCTTGCTGTTCATTAGAAGTTTGTGCACCTACCATTGTTGTATCATCAAGTGGATTACCTAATTTAATTTTGTTCACTTTATCAATACATAATTTAATAAAATCTTCGTAAATATCTTCATGCACTAAGGCACGTGAAGGACATGTACATACTTCCCCTTGGTTAAGTGCAAACATGACTAACCCTTCTACAGCTTTATCTAAAAAGTCATCATCTTCATCCATAATATCTTTAAAGAAGACGTTAGGTGATTTACCACCTAACTCCAAAGTCACAGGAATAATATTATCACTAGCGTTTTTCATAATGATTTTTCCTGTTGTTGTTTCACCTGTAAAGGCAACTTTATTAATACCTGTATGTGTGGCTAATGCCTCACCCGCTTCAGCACCAAAACCATTAACGATATTTAATAATCCGGCAGGCAATAAATCTTCAATTAATTCAACAAAATGTAATACAGATACAGGTGTTTGTTCTGCCGGTTTTAATACAACAGCATTACCTGTAACTAAAGCTGGCGCAATTTTCCAAGTGGCCATAAGTATAGGGAAGTTCCATGGAATAATTTGACCTACAACACCAAGTGGCTCTTTGTAATGATATGCGACTGTATCATTATCAATTTGTGAAATGCCACCTTCTTCGGCACGTATCACTCCAGCAAAATATCTAAAATGATCTACCACTAATGGTAAATCTGCCGTTAATGTTTCACGTACAGGTTTTCCATTATCGAAGGTTTCAATCACTGCTAAGTATTCTAAATTTTGTTCGACACGATCAGCTATATCTAATAACAATTGAGAGCGTTCAGCGGGAGATTTTTTGCCCCACTCAACTTGCGCTTGTTGTGCAGCTTGAACCGCTAAATCTACATCTTCTTTAGTGGATTGTGGTACTTGTGAATAAACTTCACCTGTTATGGGAGAGAGATTATCAAAATAATTTCCTTGTTGCGGTGCTTGCCATTGGCCGTTAATAAAATTTTCGTATTGCGTTTTTACCTTGTATTGTGCATTTGGTTCAGTTGGATTAGTATAAATCATTTAATTACCTCCTTTTAGTAGTTCCTTACCCGCAACTACTTACTTGTAAGCGCTTAAATTATAATCCCAAAAACTGTATGAATTGCTAAAACAGACTATATTCTAACATCATACAAAGTTTACCTAAACTTTAAAATAGTTTAATCATGTTAAACCATGCTACATTGCCGTGTGTTGATGCGGAAGATCCAGCATTGGTATAACCATATTGTTCATACAAGGTAACCAACTCTTTTTTACATGTCAAGGTCACACCTTGACGTTGTGTTGACCTGGCTAACTGCTCAAAATGTTGCAACAACATACCACCTAAACCTTGATGTTGATATTCTTGTGCTACAACTATGCCTAATATGCTGAGATACCCACCTGTTTCTGAATTAGGTTTAATATTATCAAATAAATCATCCGTTATATATTTTTGGTCGATAACGGGACCATTTATATAACCTGCAATAGTATTCGTTGTATCATCCACAGCAACTATAAAGCTATCTGTAATCAAAAAAGCACGTTCGCGTAATGCCTGTTCAGTCGCTGCTTCTTCTGGGGTAAACCCCGCTTGTTCTAATGGAATGATTTGCTCTAAATCTGTTTGCTGTACTTGTCTAAATTGTAACACTGCCATCCCTCACTATTATGCTCGTATTTAAATAGAGTGTAGGCAAATATTAGATAGCTGTCAAAATTCAAACTAATAAATATGCTATACCACTAACAATGATTGAGGTAATCAGCATAGCCATTAGCGGTTTAAAGGCACGCTGTCTTAAATCTGCCAAATTAACATTCAATCCTAATCCTACCATCGCTGCCGTTAATAACCATGTTGTCAGTGTAGACACACTGTTCATTACATTTGATGCTACTGGAATCATCGGACCTAGTACATAACTACCTATAATACTCATAATAATAAAACCTATTAAAAACCAAGGGAATGGTATTTTAGTAGTATCATTTTCAGTTGAACTCTGTTTGCGTTTCATTAAATACATAAAAATAAATGCTACGGGTACTAATAGAAACACTCGTCCCAATTTAGTAAGTAATCCTAAGGCCATCGCTTCATTACCTGCCGGTGCAGCAGCTACAGCTACATGTGCTAATTCATGTAAACTCATCCCACTCCACGTACCATATTGTACAGGTGTTAATGATAATACCGGCGCTAACATCGTATAACCGATTGCAAACACAGTACCGACTAGTGCGATCATACCTACACCAATCGCTGTATCCTCTTCTTTCGCTTTCACAATAGGTGCAATCGCTGCAATCGCCGCTGCACCACAAATACCAGTACCCACACCAACTAACAACGAAATCATTTTATCTGCTTTGAACAATTTAGCTAAGCTAAGCATAACTATTATTGCTAGTGCCACAATACAAGCATCTCGTAATAATAAACCTAGTCCTTCATTAAAAATAATCGTAATATTTAATTTTAGTCCGTACAATACAATTGCCACACGTAATAATACAAATGACGAAAACTTAATGCCTCGTTGAATCGCTCGAGGATAGCCAAATAATTGTCGAAATACCACTGCTATAATAATGGCACAAGCCATTTGACCAACACGATCAAACCCCGGCAGTAAAGCTAATACGTAGCCTATACCTGCAATAGCGAACGTAAACACTACACCTAACAACCAACTCAGCACTTTGTATTGTTTAAGTTGAAGTCCAAACATAAGTATTCCATCTCCTTTTCGTTTAGCATATAGCGCTCGCTTTTATAAGTAAAATTAATTATTATAATAATTACTATAAGTAATTTGATATGAATAATTGGAGGTATACAATATGGATCGCTATTTAAATGTCTTTATCAGTGTTGCAGAGCAACAAAGTTTCTCAAAGGCAGCAAAATTACATCACATGACACAGCCTGCAGTCAGCCAATACATACGTACATTAGAAGAGCGCATGAACACCAAATTATTAGATCGAAATAATAAACGTGTCCATCTCAATAAAGCTGGCGAAATTGTTTATCATTACAGTAAGGAAATTATGGGTATGTATGAACGCATGCATTATTTAGTTGATGATTTAAATCACACTGCTAATGGACCATTAAAAATTGGAGCAAGTTATACTTTCGGGGAATATATATTGCCCCATATCATTGCCAAAACTAAAGAACACTGTCCAGAAGTCCAACCTATCGTCACAATTGGCAACACTGAAGAAATAGCTGCACTAGTAGAAAATCATCAATTAGATATCGGAATTGTCGAAGGTCATTTTAAAAATCGCACGTTAATACCACATAAATTTGCCGAAGATGAAATGATTATCGTCGCTACACCAACGCATCCTTTGTTGCAAAAATCACACATCACGCATCATTTACTAGAAACACAAACTTGGATTGTAAGAGAGGAAGGATCTGGTACTAGAGAAGCATTGAATAACGTCTTCAAATTACTTGCTATTAGCCCTAATAATCTCATACACTTCAGTAGTACACAACCTATTAAAGCATCGGTGGAATCTGGGTTAGGTATTAGCTTTTTATCAAAATGGGCAGTCAAAAAAGAATTAGCTAGAGGGGAGCTTGTTGCTGTTGATATGAATTTCCTTCCTTACAAACGGACCTTTGCATACTTAACCCATTCACCGTTTCAAACGAAATCATTAGAGGTATTTATAGATATCCTGTGTCACCATCAGTTAGATTAAGCGTACGTAAGTCCATTCTAACTAAGATAAAACATATTATTGGTAAAAATAATATACTTGATATAAAATTTATACTAAATTGACTGTAGGAGGAATTTTATGACTGTTACTGGACATCACCACATTTCAATGTATACCAAAAATGCCAAAGCAAACAAAGACTTTTACACTAACGTACTAGGTTTAAGATTGGTAGAAAAATCTGTCAATCAAGATAACCCTAAAATGTATCATTTATTTTTCGGAGACGAAGTAGGTTCAGCTGGAACTTTATTAAGTTTTTTTGAAATACCTAATCTGGGTAAAAATCGTCCGGGTACTAATTCTATTCATCGCATAACTTTACTCGTACCAGACAGTACAGCCCTTACTTATTTTCAAAATCGTTTGGAAGCGCGCGGTGTTACTACTCAACCTCTTACTTATTTGAATCAAGATGCACTAGTGTTTCATGAGGTAGATGGCTTAGAGCTTGTTTTAATGGTTAACAACCAGCATGCCTTACCAACGTTTTGGCGTCACAACCCTTATAGCGATATCCCGAAAAAATATCAAATATTAGGCATGGGACCAGTAGAATTACGCGTTAAAAAAACGCAGCCGACTATGGAATTTTTAACTCAAACATTAGGATACTATCGACGAGATGATACTACAGAACTTGTCTACACACTTGATGATTCGGGCTACTATACAGATATCGTAGTCGTTTCACAACAAGGTGCTTCTGCAAGACCAGGGCAAGGATATGTGCATCACTTGGCTTTAAACACACCGACAGATGACGATTTAACAGCTATGCACAATAGTATCAACCAGCTACCTGGCAATAATTCAGGCATCGTTGATCGCTATTTCTTTAAATCGTTATATTACCGTCAAAATAAAATTTTATATGAATTTGCAACTGCTGAACCTGGTTTCACTGTAGATACTAGTGTTGAAAACTTGGGTAAAGAACTTAACTTACCAGATTTTTTAGAAGCGCAACGTGCAGATATAGAAGCTGCATTACACAAACTATAAATAAAGGAGCATAATAATTTGGCAGAATTAAACATGAACCAACACACACCGCTAGAATTCGGTTTATACTCATTAGGTGATCATTTGCTCAACCCACATAACGGAGAGAAAGTCAGTTACGAGCAACGCATTAACGAACTTATAGAAGCAAGTAAACTTGCTGATCAAGCAGGCATTGATGTCTTTGCAGTAGGCGAAAGTCACCAAGAACATTTCACTACTCAAGCACATTCTGTAGTATTAGGAGCTATTGCCCAAGCTACTGACAATATTAAAATTTCTAGTTCCTCAACAATTATTAGTGCGACAGATCCTGTACGTGTATTTGAAGATTTTGCTACATTAGATTTAATTTCGCATGGCCGTGCAGAAATAGTTGCTGGTCGTGCTTCACGAACAGGTATTTTTGAATTATTTGGGTATGATTTAAATGACTATGACGCTTTATACGAAGAAAAATTAAATCTCTTATTAGAACTTAATAAACACGACCGAATTACTTGGTCAGGACAATATCGACCTGACTTAAACAATGCGCGTATATATCCACGTCCAATAGACAATACTATACCTATTTGGCGAGCAGTTGGTGGTCAACCAGCTAGTGCAATTAAAGCAGGTCGTCAAGGTATTCCTATGATGATTACGACACTTGGAGGTCCAGCAATGACCTTCAAAGATTCTATAGACGAATATCGAAATGCTGCACAAGCTAATGGTTTTGATACCGATGCATCATGTTTACCAGTTTCTACTGCTAGCTTATTTTATACGGCACCGACAACACAAGATGCTTTGAAAGAATATTATCCACATCTAAATACAGGCATGGCATTTATTAGAGGAGCCGGATATCCTAAGGCACAGTTTGCCAATGCGCCTGATTATCGAGATGCGTTAATGGTAGGTAGCCCACAAGAAATTATCGAAAAGATCCTCTATCAACACGAACTATATAATCATCAACGTTTTATGGCACAAATTGATTTTGGTGGCGTCCCATTTGATAAAATCATGCAAAATATTGAATTAATTGGTAACGAAATTATTCCAGGCGTCAAAAAACATTTAAACAAGTAGGTGATAAAGGTGAATATAGTTTTACTTTCTGGCTCTAGTGTAGGATCAAAAACACGTACTGCCATGAATTATTTACAGCAACAATTAACAATGCTAACAGATGATAATATTGAGCTTATTGATTTACGTGATAAATCCATCGAGTTTAGTGATGGTAGAAATTATTTAGACTATAAAGACGACACATTAGCAGTCACAACTGCTTTAATGCAAGCAGATATTATTTTTATAGGCTTCCCTATTTTCCAAGCTTCGATTCCTGGAGCATTGAAAAATATTTTTGATTTATTACCTGTTAATGCTTTTAAAGATAAAGTAGTAGGTCTGTTAGCCACTGCTGGTTCATCAAAGCACTACCTTATCCCTGAATTACAATTAAAACCAATACTCGATTATATGAAAGCACATACGATGCAAACTTATGTTTTTATTGAAGAACGTGATTTCCAGCAGCAAACCATTGTCAATGATGACATTGTTTTCCGCTTAAATGCTTTAGCACAATCTACGTTACGCATGGCTAAAACGTATCAGCAAATTTTGCAAGATGAAGAATCACAATATGACTTTTAATACTGTAGATAAAAAGTAGGCTGAAACCTACTGACAATATGACAAAGAGGCTGGACGCAACAATAATGTCCAGCCTCTTTTGGTTGTATTATTTTAATATTGCTTCAAGCGTCGATTCACCTTAACAATAAGCAAAATACTAACTAACAATAGCAAACCACCTACTATATACTGAGTGACATTGGTATGTTGTCCTGTTTGTGGTAACGCGGTTTGCTTATCTATATTCTGGTACCCATTGTTATTACTTTTGCCAGACATCGATTGATGCTTACCGTCATCCAAAGTTGACTTAATTGGTGACATGGGTAATGACGGTCTCATACTTGATTCTGGCACTACTGTTGCAGGTTGGGATACAACTGGTCTTTGGTCGCTTTCTTTGTCGATCTGCTGTGATTGTGTATGCCTCGTATCAATTGCTTGTTGGCCTTGTTCTATTGGCATCGACTTCTCCATTATCGAGCTATGTACTTTATGTTTTTGCACATTTGTTGATTGATGAACTTCTTGAGGTTTTCCATTGGCGTCCATCCGTTCTGTTGATTGTTGAGGTACTTTAGATGCTTCTTTGTCAGATTCAACTGATTGTTGGTTGTTCATTTTAAGTTGTTTCGTTTTTGAGGATGTTCCTTCTTTGGTCATTGATTCTGTAACTAGTTGTGGTGTTTTTGATACATGCTTTCCTTGTTCAACTGCTGATTGCTGTACTTTACTTGATTGAGTAGGTTGTGAATTGTGCAAACTTTCGTCTGTCTGTACAGCTTCTGAAGTCTTTATCACAAAACGAATATCACGAAATTGCGATTTTTCATTTTTATCATCAATAATTCCAATAGAATTACCATATTCATCAATGGCGCTAACATGAGAGAATTTATAAGCTGCGGCTGTGCTATCAAGCGGAATTGTAAGTGCTATTGGCACAATCCAATGACCGTCTGGTTGCTGAGTCACTTTAGTCATATCAGCGAATTTACTTATACCTGCTGCTCCAATATCCGGATCATTGACAAAGCCTAACGATACTTCCGTCAACTTACTGACATCTTTAATCGTCACAGACGCTTGAATCGTATCACCAGGTTGATACACAGCCTTATCTGTAGTAATCGCCAAAATATTAGGAGCTTCTTTGTCTAGTGTAGATTGAGTAGCAGTATCTACTACATTTTGGACTTTAAATGCTAAACCAGAAACATCTATATTTGTTGGATTTAATTGTGGTGCTATAGTGTCACCGTTACCTTCAGAATCATCCACAACGAGTGCTGAAAATTCAAATGAAGTATCCCCTATTTTATCTGGAATTGCTATTTCAATTTCAGCAGTCCATATATCATTAGCTTGTTGAGTAATATGCGTGGCACTTTCAGCTAATGAAGTCACACCTACGCGCGTTGTATTATTAAAAGCCACTGTTACATCTGTTAATGCATGTACCGATTTGATTTGTACACGTACTTTCACTTTTTCTCCAGGAGCATAACTACGCTTATCTATACTCACAGACTGTACTTTTGGTCCTTCTGCTTGTGTCTGTGTATCTATTGCTCGTGTCACTGCTTCTGGATAAGTGGTCTCTTGACTATGCGCTGGGGCATAAGTTGAAGTGGAAATAAGACTAGATGTAACGATGCCCAGCAGCGTCACACTTATTTTAGGTAATAATTTTCTTTGTTGTTGTATCATGATGTCCTCCAAAATTGTATTTCTTACTTACTTTTTTATAGTATATCGAAATTCAGAAGTAGTCAATTTAATATTTATTTCATACAATAAGACCCACCAAGTACCAACTTGGCGGGTCTTATTAATTTATTTTTCATTTAATTCTAATGCTTGTGCAGTTGCTTTACGTGTTTCGTGTAATAGTTTTGTATCTTCAATTAATGATTGACCATAAGATGGAATCATTTCTTTAAGTTTTGGCTCCCATGCTTGTTTAAATTGTGGGAAGTTCTTTTCAATGACTTCTAAAGCCACTGATACTGAAGTAGATGCTCCTGGTGATTCGCCTAGTAAAGCGATAACTGTATGATCTTCTGAATTCACTACCTCTGTTCCGAATTGGATAAAGCCACGACCGTGTTCTTTTGTATCTTTAATCACTTGAACACGTTTACCTGCAATGTGTAAATCCCAATCTTCGTCTTTAGCATCTGGAATAAAGCGACGCAATTCTTTCATACGGTCTTCTTTACCCATTAAGACTTGTTGTACAGAATATTTTACTAATGGGAAGTTTTTCGTTGCTGCAGATAACATCGTTACCACGTTGCTAGGGTTGATTGATTTAAATAAATCTAAATTAGAACCATTTTTTAAGAACTTAGGTCCAATAGCTGCAAATGGTCCGAATAATAAACTTTTCTTACCATCAATATAACGTCTATCTAGATGTGGTACAGTCATAGGTGGTGTGCCAGGTGGCTCTTTCCCATAAACTTTGGCGTCATGTTCATTAACAATGTTTGGATTACTACATACTAGGAATGCACCACTGATTGGGAATCCTCCTAAATGCTTACTTTCAGGAATATTTGTTTTTTGTAACATTGGTATGGCATTACCACCAGCACCGATAAAGATATAGTCTGCAACATGAACATCGACCTGATTATTTTGTAAGTTACGTACTTTCACTTCCCATTTTTTATCATCACGTTGTTTAAAATCAACGACTTCATGACGATAATATACATCAGCGTTGTCATGTCCTTCTATATTCTTAGCCATTTTACGTGTTAACTCACCAAAATTCACATCTGTACCTTCATTAATTTTACTAGCTGCAAATGGTGTATTGCTTGAACGACCTTCCATCATTAATGGGATCCATTGTTTTAATACTTCTTTATCCTCAGAGTATTCGATATCTTCGAACATTGGCAATTTAGCTAATTTTTCATAACGACGTTTTAAGAAGTTTACATTTTTAGTTCCTAATACGAAACTTATATGTGGTAATGGACGAATGAAATCTTTCGGATTTTGGATAGCGTTACTTTTAATTAAGTATGACCAAAATTGCTTTGAAACTTCAAACTGTTCATTAATTTCTTTCGCTTTTTCAACATCGATTGAGCCATCTTTTTGTTCCACTGTATAATTCAATTCGCATAATGCCGCGTGTCCTGTTCCTGCATTGTTCGTCTCATTTGAACTCTCAATTGCGGGTTGATCTAAACGTTCAAATAGCTTTATGTTCCAATTTGGTTCGACATCTTTCAAAAATGAACCAAATGTTGTGCTTAATACTCCTGCGCCAATTAATATGACACTTTTATTTTCAGTATTATCCATTAGGAACCACCTTTCCCATATTAGTTAATTTATAGTGTGTGCATCAGTCTTGCTCACTATCATTAGAATTATCTACCCTATAGTCCACACTGACAAAAGAGCATTTTGTACAAATATTATTTGTAAGCATTGTCAATTGTGATTTTAAACTAGGATTGTGAAAAAGTAAATTTCGTAGTTATTTAACTTATGTGCTTAAACAACTTAATAGCATATGTTTAAACATCAATTTTTAACTAAACTACTATCTACAGTTAATTACTTTTACACACATCTGATGACTTGATGTATTTTTATTATATCTCATTTTAACGCTAATTTTCAATACAATTTCTAACATTTAGAAATTTTAACTCAATTCTAACGTTTTTTAACTTTTACACTACATAACATTATGTTATATTTCATGTAAGGGCTTACATTTGAAGGGGGTATGTCTTCTAATGAATACAAGTGATGCTGTTGTATGAAAGTAATAACATTAAATGAATTACACACAATAATTAAAAATGATGATGTCATCGCACTCGCTGCCTTGTCGGTTGCCAATCTACCAGCGGAATTATTAAAACACATGACGAAACAACATGATGATACGGGAAAATTAACTGGTCTTACATTTATGTTAGCTAATGATATTAGTAATTATGCGGATGGGATAGATTTAGACGCTTTGGTAGAGCGAGGAATGATTAAAAGACTCATCATGAGTATTATCACTGCATCACCTGCAACTGTTAATGCTATTAAGCACGATGCGCTTGAAGCGTATTTTATACCTCAAGGTGTAATGACTACGCACTATCGTAGTGCAACATCTGCTTCACCCGGTATGATTACGAAGATTGGCTTAAACACTACTGCCGATCCACGTTATCAAGGTGGTAAAGCAAATGACCGTACTACTGAAGATTTGGTAGACTTGATAGAAATTAACAAAGAGCAATATTTACACTATAAATTTCCAAATATTGATGTAGCCCTACTACGAGGAACGTATGCAGATGAAAAAGGCAATATTTATATGCACCACGAAACACATTTAGGAGAAGGTTTCAGTGTGGCAGCAGCTGCACACAATAACAACGGTACTGTCATTGTACAAGTAAAGGCTATCGTCGCAAACGGTAGTTTTAATCCAAATGAAGTGTTTATTCCAAGTGAATTAGTAGATTACGTTGTTGTCAACAAAGACCCTAAATATCATAAACAAGTTATGCAAAAGTATTATGACCCTGCTTTAGCTGGCCATTATCGTATCGCTTCAATGGCTCAACCACAACTAGACCTCACAGATAAAAAATTAATTTTAAGACGCGCAGCACAATTTTTAACTCAGGACGACGTAGTTAGCGTTGGTTTTGGTATTAATAATGATTTGTCACAATTACTTATAGAAGAAAAAGTGACGGAAGCTGTGCAACTAAATATCGATACTGGTACTTATGGTGGTTTACTAGGCAGTGGTATGCAATACGGTATGAATTATAATTTAGATGCCAAAATGAGACATGATATGACTTGGGATTTCATTTATAACGGAGGTATTGATATAGCCTTTTTAAGTTTTGGCGAAGTCGATGCTGATGGTAATGTAAATGTTTCACTTCTTGGTGATAAGATGAATGGTTGTGGTGGCTTCATTGATATTAGCCAAACCGTTAAAACCATTATATTTTCAGGTAAATTAGTTGTTGGGGGTCAACTAAATATTCAAGACGACCATATCACTATCGCACAAGAAGGTACACCTTCTAAATTCGTTGATACCGTTCAACATATCGACTTTAATGCAAATTATGCACGCAGCTTAGGACAAACCGTTTACTACGTGACAGAACGTGCTGTCTTTCAATTAGTTGAAGATGGTATTGAATTAATTGAAATTGCTCCAGGCGTCGATTTGCAACACGACGTTTTAGATAAATTATCATTCCAACCATTGATTGCTGACAAACTACACACTATTGATTCAAACATCTATCGTCAACATTGGGGAATGCTGTATAAGTCACTTTAGCACTGGGAGTTATTTACACTTAGGGGGTATTTAAAATGAATTATGATTGGATAAAAACAAGATCAGATTTTGATGAAGAGAAACCCGCAATTATAGACCCAGCAAAAGGCACACAATGGACATACCAACAGCTAAATATTCGCGCTGATAATTTAGCACATCACCTACGTGAACAAGGTATTAAGCAAGGTGATGTAGTTGGTATCTTCGCACCCAATGATGTCGCAATATTAGATGTATTATTTGCTTCATTCAAACTAGGAGCCATTTATTACCCTATCAACTGGCGTTTAAGTCCAGAAGAAATTGAAACTGTGGTTAATGATTCAGGCGTTAAGTTAATTTTTTATTCAACAAAACACCTATCTAGTTTAACTCAAATACCAGAGGACTTAATCTATTTAGATATTGATACACCCGCCTATGATGAGATTGTAAATCCAGAAGTACATCACCCATTCACTGCAGTGTCAGTAGAACATGATGACATAGCATCCTTGTTGTATACAAGTGGTACTACAGGTACTCCTAAAGGGGTCATGTTCACATATGAATCTTTTGTCAACAATGGTATTAATTTAAATTTAACTTACAACACGGTGCCTGATGATGTCGCTATTGTTTCACTACCAATGTTCCATGTATTTGGTTTTAATGATTTAACAATTCCTATGTTAATGAATGGTTCCACAATAGTGTTACAACGTTACTTTAATGGCGAAGGATTGAACGACCTTATGGCAAAATTCAAACCTAATTATGTGATGTTGATTCCAACTATGTACTATGGCATGTTAATAGCTGACAATTTCAATCCAGCAAACTTTGAAAACGCACGCTATTTAATTCAAGGTGGCTCTGCCCCACTACCCGCTGTTCAAAAGAAATTCGCCAGTATGAATCTCTTTTTAATCAATGGATATGGATTAACTGAAGCGCCACTAACTACTGTCAACACACCAGATAACGCTATCAATAAGCCAATGAGTATCGGTAAACCAGTGATGTTTACAGAAGTTCGTGTGTTAGATGACACATATCAAGATGTAACACCTGGAGAAATTGGTGAATTGGCTATTCGTAGTAAAAATGTAACACCTGGTTATTGGAATAAACCTGAAGAAACTGCTAAGTCATTTCATAAAGATTTCTTCTTAACGGGAGATTTAGCTCGTTTAGATGAAGACGGTGATATTTATATTGTCGATCGTAAAAAAGAAATGATTATTACAGGTGGCGAAAATGTGTTACCTTCAGAGGTCGAACGCGTACTATCTGAGCACCCTATCATTGAACAATGTGTTGTCGTCGGTTATGACAGCCCGAAATTTGGAGAGTCTGTTGCCGCTGCAATAATTTTAAAAGAAGACACAGCGAATTATGAACAAGAATTAGATAGCTATGCACGCGAACACTTAGCTGGTTATAAAATCCCTAGAATGTATCTTAAAATTACTCATATGCCTTTAAATGCAACATCTAAACCAGACAAACTATCACTACAAAAATTAATGAATGACAGAGCACAACAAGAAGATGAACTTGCGTAAACTAGTTTCAAAATTAAACTGCTTATTATTTTTTTAACAACAAATGTAAGCGTTACCAAAAACGATGGAGGTTGATTTTATGTCAACAAAAAATGAAACTTTAAAAGCATTATATCCTGAAGATGTGTTAAGTATTGCCAAAGATTTAACTGATGGTGAAGTAACGTTGTTAAAACAATTAGATGATTTATTAGAAAGCAAATACCGTGACTCTATTAACGACCATTGGGTTAACGCTACAATACCCGAAGACTTCTTTGATGATTTAGGCAAACTAAATTATTTTAACAATCCTTTACTATTCGAAGGACGAGAAGGCGCTAAAACACCGAGTCAACTATTCCAGTTTTTCATGTCTTATACTATAGCTCGATTTGATGTGTCTTTAGTCACATTACTTGGTGTTCATCAAGGATTAGGGCATAATTCATTCTTATTTGGTGGTAGCAAAGAACAAGTCGCCTATTATATTCCTAAATTACAATCACACGAACTCCGAACTTGTTTTGCTTTAACTGAACCAAATCATGGGTCAGACGTTGCAGGTGGACTTGAAACAACAGCTGTTCGTGATGGTGATAAATGGATATTAAACGGCGAAAAAAGATGGATTGGTGGTGCACACTTAGCTGATGTTATTCCAGTCTATGCTGTAGACCCTGAAACAGGTAAACCAAAAGGTTTTATCATTCGACCTGATCAAGAAGGTGTCGAAATTGATATTATTCAAAATAAAATTGCTTTAAAAATTGTACCCAACGCCAATATCAAACTAAATAACGTAGTTGTAGAAGAAAGTGAAAGATTACAAAATATTAATAGTTTTAAAGATATTGCAAAAGTTCTATATTCTACACGTGCTGGCGTTGCATATATGGCTACAGGAGCGATTGCAGGTGCATTACGTGCCACACTGAACTATGTAACTCAACGTAAACAGTTCGGTAAAAAGTTAAGTCAATTCCAATTAATCCAAGAAAAACTCGCTATGATGGAAGGTAATTTGGCACATGCTATGTCAATGTGTGCACAGCTTGCACGTATGCAAGCAAATGGCGAATACGATGAAGTAGCCACTTCTACTGCTAAAATGATGAACGCTTTACGTCTAAGAGATTCAGTAGCAATGGGTCGTGGAATTACAGGCGGTAATGGTATCTTAGCTGATTATGATATTGCCCGCTTCTTCTCAGATGCTGAAGCAATTTACACTTATGAAGGTACACATGAAGTCAACGCATTAGTTATTGGTAGAGCACTAACAGGAGATTCAGCCTTTCTATAAAAATGATTTAATTACATGGAGGTAATGTTATGACTATAAGAAAAGCCACTGTATTAGGTGCAGGAACAATGGGTAGCCAACTTGCTGCCTTACTTGTAAATGCGGGATTAAAAGTAAAATTATTAGATATTGTGATAGATGAACAAGAACCAAATAAAATTGCTCAAAAGGCTTATAACATCATTACAGATAAGAAGAAACCTATGTTATTTGATTTGCAATATGCTTCTAATTTATCAATTGGTAACTTTCAAGATGATTTAGTCCAAGGTGATGATAGTGATATTTATATTGAGGCAGTCAAAGAAGATATCGACATCAAACACCAAGTATGGAACCAAGTACAACAAATAGCGAAGGACAGTGCTATTTTTGCTACTAATACATCAGGTATCCCTATAGAGGGGATTGCCAAAGCGTTTGATCAGCAAGCGCGTTCTCGATTTTTAGGACTACACTTCTTTAATCCACCACGGATTATGAAATTAGCTGAAATCATTCCGAATCAAGAAACGAGTTCTGAAATTATTACACAAGTCCAACGTTTTGCTGAGGATGTATTAGGTAAAGGCGTTGTAATTGCTAACGATGTACCAGGATTTGTTGCCAACCGTGTCGGTACACAAACGATGAATGACGTTATGTATCGTGCTGAACAACAAGGATTATCCATTACTGACGTTGATGCTCTAACTGGTCAAGCTATCGGACGACCAAAAACTGGGACATATGGTTTAACTGACTTAGTAGGTTTAGATATTGCTGTAGCTGTAATGCAAGGTTTACGTCAAGACCCTGCAGAACAACCATATTTTAAAGAAGTAAAATTATCACAACAACTATATGAAGCTGGCGCATTAGGTCGCAAAACAAAACAAGGCTTCTATAAAAAAGAAGGTAAACAACGGTTAGTCTTTGATGCATCAGTTAACGATTACGTTGCCCAATCAACACCGAACTTACCTATCTTGGCACAATTCAATAAAGATTTATCTCATAATCTAGATGTTATCTTCAATGCAACAGATGAGGCCGGAACATTTTTATGGGAAACGCTACGTAATAATTTTTATTACGCTGCTATCAATGTCCCGAAAGCTGCTCCTGATTTTAAAGACATTGATCGTGCGCTTGTTTGGGGCTTCAATTGGAAAAAAGGACCATTTCAATTATGGGACTTAATGGGCTTTGACCGTGTCAAATCAAGAATGCGTGATGAATTAGGCACATTGCCCGACTGGATCGAATCATTAAATGGATCGTTTTATCAACCTCAAGAATCTATTGAGCGTGTCACAGCTATTACTGACCAAATCGAACAAGAATTATGGGATAAAGAAGATTCCAAATTAGCAGTCGTTAACACAGACCAATTACTACTTAAATTACAAAGTAAAAATAATATCATTTCAGACGGCTTTGCCG
Source organism: Staphylococcus sp. GDY8P72P (assembly GCF_016890655.1). Taxonomy (NCBI): domain Bacteria; kingdom Bacillati; phylum Bacillota; class Bacilli; order Caryophanales; family Staphylococcaceae; genus Staphylococcus; species Staphylococcus sp. GDY8P72P. Next base: position 147,189 of record NZ_JAFEQJ010000011.1, read on the forward strand.
ATGATTTAGTAGAAGCTATTGATGTCTTAGAAAATAATGACTATAGTAGCATGGTCATTTATGCAGATGGTCATAACTTTAGTGTTGGTGCTAACCTCTACATGATGAAAAAAGCACACGAAGATGGCTTAGTTGATACTTTAGTTGGTGACGCTGTGGATAAATTACATTATAGTTTCAGTCGCTTAAAACATTCATTAAAACCAGTAGTCACTACTACACAAGGTAAAGTACTGGGTGGTGGTTGTGAGTTAGTAATGCACTCCCCATTTGTCGTTGCATCAAGTGAAACGTATATCGGTTTAGTAGAAACAGGTGTAGGACTGTTACCAAGTGGTGGTGGTTTAGCTGAATTAGCAACACGTATCTTGAGCACTGACCATAAAGCTAACGACAAACAAGAAAGTGTATCAAAAGTATTGATGAATGTTGGTTTAGCCAAAGTAGCTACTAATGCTCATGAAGCTGTACGTTATGGTTATTTAAAACCAACTGATACGATCATCTTGAACACTGACCAACGTGTTGAAGTAGCATTGAAACGCGCAGCTTATGAAGCACAAACGAACTATATACCAACACCAAAACCAAACTTCATCGCTTTAGGTAAAGACTTTAAAGCATTAGCACAAGGTCAATTAGACGCACAACGTCTCGGTCATTTTATCAGTGACTACGACTACGAAATTGCCTTAAAAGTAGCCGATATTTTGGCTGGTGGCGATTTACCACGTAACACATATGTCAATCAACGCTATTTACAAAAACTAGAAAAACAAGGATTCTTAGAACTACTAAATAATGAAAAAACGTATGATCGTATATCACACATGCTAAAAACAGGAAAACCGTTACGTAACTAATCATTGAAATTGAGTAGAGAGAGGATGAAGTTAAATGCAAGATGCATATATTGTTGCTTATGGACGTTCTGCCGCAAGTAAAGCTAAAGGTGGCGCATTATTTCATGAAAGACCTGATGAAGTAGCTGCTCAAGTATTAAAGGGAGTATTAGATAGAGTTGATGGCAATTTCACTCCAGACATGGTAGAAGATGTCATTGTCGGTAACTCTTTCCCTGAAGGTTTACAAGGACAAAACATCGCACGTTCTATTGCCTTACTCGCAGATATGCCTGACAGTGTTCCTGGACAAACTGTCAATCGTTACTGTTCATCTGGACTACAAACGATTGCGTTAGCAGCCAATCAAATTAAAGCTGGCCAAGGTGATATCTTAGTAGCGGGTGGCATAGAACTAATGAGTGCTGTTCCAATGGGTGGTAATGAACCTACCAACAGCCCATTACTACAAGATGAAGATCGTGGCGTATCGTATCCTATGGGATTAACAGCTGAAATGGTAGCTGATACGTATCAAGTATCGAGAGCAGATCAAGATGCCTATGCTGTCCAAAGTCATCAACGTGCTTATGAAGCTCAACAAGCTGGGAAATTTGAAGATGAAATTATCCCTATCGAAGTGAACGATGTGTCATATGACCACAATGGTCCTGTAGTCACTAAAAAACAATTCAAAACAGACGAGATGATAAGACCTGATACAAATGCCGAAGCACTGGCACAGTTACGCACTGTCTTTAAGGCTGACGGCACTGTGACGGCAGGTACATCTGCACCATTAACTGACGGCTCAGGCTTTGTAGTAGTTATGTCAGGTGACAAAGTTAAAGAATTAGGTGTTACGCCAATTGCTCGTTTTGTCGGCTTTAAAGCTGTTGGTGTAGATCCAAAATTAATGGGTATTGGACCGGCTTATGCTATACCTGAAGTACTGTCAGCCAATGGCTTAACAATTGATGATATTGACATTACCGAATTAAACGAAGCATTTGCATCTCAAACGCTCGCATCCATTCGCGAAACTGGTTTAAAAATAGATAAAACCAATGTCAACGGTGGCGCAATTGCCTTAGGACATCCTTTAGGTGCTACAGGAGCAATGCTAACTGGACGTTTATTATCAGAAATGAAAAAACAACCACACACACGTTACGGCATGGTCACTATGTGTATCGGTGTAGGTATGGGTGCTGCCGGTATATTCGAATATATTCGCAATTAATACCTGTTCAATTCTCAAAATAATCTAGTCACAAAACACTTCAAATAAAGATTATTTAAATATAAAGACTACCATCAAATCACTTACGGTTGATGGTAGTCTTTTTTGTTATTCGCACTGTTAAAAAAGTAAATAAAATATACATATTTTTTTATTTGAATTATTTTTATTAAACTAAATATTAGTTTAACTTAGGAGGTTTTTTTGTGGGAAAAATTTTATTTATCAATCCAGGGTCAGAAGGTCACATCAATCCAACGATTGAAGTATGTAAGTCGTTGGTAGACCAAGGAGAAGAAGTCGTTTATTATTTAAGCGATATATACGAATCCAAACTAGCTAATACTGGAGTCGAGATACGTTCGTTACCTATCGATTCAGTGGTCGAATCCTTTACAGCATATGGTAATAATAATGTGTTAGACGTCATCAATGGCGTGTTGAATACTGCCCATGTCATGTTACCACGCATTTTAAATGATATTAAACATGAACATTTTGATTATGTAATCTATGATTCTATGTTTGGGTGTGGCTATTTAATTGCTCAAAAATTAAATATTCCTGCTATTTCATCCGTTACCACTTTTGCTAAAACGAAGCCATTGTTCGACAATTTTATCACTTCAATTGAAAATCAACTTGATGATTCGGAAGTTGCACGTTCTAACCAAATATTCCAAAGTTTAAAAACCGATATTGAAACAACATATCAAGTTCAAATACCGTCACGTCATGAAATTATGAATAATCCTGGTGATTTAAATATTTCTTATATTATGCAAGGATTTCAACACGATGTTGAGCAGTTTAATGCTCAAGAGTTTGTGTTTGCTGGACCGTCAGTACGCACACCACAACCTACTGAGTTTATGAATAAGATTAATACTTCACGCCCTGTTATTTATATTTCTCTAGGTACAGTGTTTAACGAAAACATCAGCTTCTTTAATAGATGCTTTGCAGCTTTAAAAGATTTAAATGTTACAGTCGTAGTATCAATTGGCACTACAAATAATCTTGCTAATTTTGATGATATACCTAGCAACTTTATTGTCGAATCATACGTTCCACAAATTGAGTTATTACAACATACAGACTTATTTATCACACATGCTGGGATGAATAGTACGAACGAAGCTATGATGATGGATGTACCTTTACTGGCTTTTCCACAAAGCGCTGACCAACCAGTCGTCTCACATCAAATTGAACAATTAGGGATCGGCAAAAAACTTGATTCCGCCACTGTAACAACTACTGAACTAAAAACAACGGTAACAGAAATGTTAACTAACTTAGACTATTACAAAGCGAATATTGCCAAAATCAAGCAATTACAATCTACTACGAAACCTGGATATCAAGTAGCTGTAGAAGCAATACTTAATTTCAAAAAACAGTATGTACACTAGCTTTGGGACGTATCATATTGCAACAAAATATAATTTTGGCAACGGTTCCTGCGAGAAGCGCACTCGCTGAAGACTACAGGCTGTGGCAGTGCCCGCGGAAAGCGTGCATAAAAAAACTGTCGACAAAGTCAGAAACTTTGTCGACAGTCCGAAAGAAGCGATTTCTCGCTTCTTTTTTATAACTAACGGTAGCTTAGTTACCGTATAATTCAGTTTTAATTTGAGTCGTTGAAATACCTTCTGTACGATTCACATAAATCACTTCACATTGTGATTTCAACTCGTCAAATTCACCTTCCCAGTCGTGACCCATAATAAATAAATCAACATCATATTTATCTACATCTTTAGTTTTTTGTCCCCAACCATCTTCAGGAATTACTAAATCTACATAACGAATTGATTCTAACATCATCTTACGTTGCTCATAGTTATAATATGATTTTTTGTTTTTAATTTTATTAAACTCATCTGTAGATAACGCAACGATTAAATAATCACCGTGCTCTCTAGCTCTTCTCAATAATTCAATATGGCCATAATGTAATAAATCATATGTGCCGTAAGTTATTACTCTTTTCATCGTTTGTTTGCCTCCAGCTATTGTTAGACCATAACTATGTCTAATGTAGTTCGTTTATTTAATTAATATTTAATGACATCTGAAATAATTTTAGAACCTTTTCCTTGTTCTAACGAACAGAATTTATCATAAAACGCATCAATTTGTGGTTTGTAATCTTCTGCTATTTGATCTAAGTTCTTCAAATCATTTGCTAATTCATAAGGATCTTGATAAATCGGACCTGGTAAATCTTTGTGATAGTCTAAATAGAAACCACGTAAATCTTGTCCATATTTATCTAAATCATAAGCAAAGAAAATTTGTGGTTTTTTCAGTACACCATAGTCAAACATAACTGATGAATAATCTGTAATTAAACAATCAGTAACTAAGTATAATTCTGAAATATCACTGTAGTTTGATACATCAATCGCAAACTCTTCAAAACCACGTAAGTCTAGAGCATTGGAAATAAGATAGTGCATTCTTAATAACACTACGTACTCATCCCCTAGTTGACGTTGTAAGTTTTCTAAATCTATTTTTAAATCAAATAGATATTTACCTTTTTTCACAAACTCATCATCTCTCCATGTTGGAGCATACATTATGACTTTTTTATCATGTGGTAAATTTAAATTTTCTTTGATGTCATTAATATACTGTTCGTCATCCGCTCTGTTCACTAAGACATCGTTACGAGGGTAACCAATTTCTAAAATTCTATCACTATCCATCCAAAAGGCACTTTCAAAAATTTCAGAAGAATACCTATTTGGTGATACTAAATAGTCCCATCTACTAGTTTCTTCTCTGAAGTTACGTTTATAATTCTCAGTTGTCGTTCCTGGCATACGAATAACTTTCATGTCATTAGCTAAACGTTTTAATGGTGTACCATGCCAAGTTTGTATATACACTTGATTGGGCTTTTTATTTAAATATAATGGCAAGCGTGCATTGGCAACCCAATATTTAGCTTTACTATATGCTTCGTAATACGCTTGTGAACCTTTTTTCACTTTCTTCGCTGGACCAGGTATAAATACATTCTTCGGTCGGTTTAATACCCAAATGTATTCAAATTCTGGGAAATGATTCATCATATATTCATAAATATATTTAGGGCTATCGCTGTAGCCTTTGCCACCGAAAGATTCAAACACAATGACATTTGGACGAACGTTTTCTGGACTATCCGTTAACTGATACAACGAACGATTTTTGTTTTTGCGCTTTAAGATAACATTTTTAGCCAAACGTGCATTTTTTCTAATTAGGTTAATTTTGTAAGCTTTTTTCTTTTGATTTAATGCTAGTAATAATGATTCTAAAATAAATAATGGTTTTTCGTTTTTAATGATATTAGGTAATAATTTGCGTATTACACCAGGAAGTAAAGAGCTATAATTTGCATAACGTTCTTTTGTCTTTCTTGAAGATGGTTCAAATGATTGCATCACTAAGCTCTTCATTTTATTCGTAATAAATTCTTTATTGTCTTTATATGGTGCGCGTTTTATAGCATCGTTAAAACTATAAATATAGTCGTTAAAAACAACACCAAACTCTTGTTTAGACAACGCTGGTTTTAAGAATGGATCATAGATTTCACCTTTGATATAAAATGGGAATCGTGACACTCGTACAAACCAATTTGAATATTTCATATACTCAAGTAAAAATGACCAATCAATATAAACATCTAAGTCTTCGTTAAAACGTACGTTATGCCCTTTCATGATAGCCGTTTTAAACACTATATTACATGCTGAATTTTTACGTAAAAATTGATTGGAATGTGTTTTAGTTTTTAAATATTTTACTTCTACTAAGTTTTGATCAACGTATTGTGGAATATCCAATGTAAACGAATGGATTGGCGCAATTAAGGCATCACATTTATTTAACACTTTCAAATAATAAGTTAAAGCATATGATGCTAAATAATCATCGGAATCGACAAAAATGAAATACGGTGAAGTTACTTCTTTTAATGCTATATTTCGTGCGTGCGCATGACCTTTGTTTGTATCTAAATCAATCTCATGACAATTAATATCCCATCCATCTAACATAGATGCCACTAGCTCTTTTGACTGATCCGTTGAGCCATCGTTCACTAAAATCAATTCAAAATCTTGCATTCTTTGCTTTTTCAAACTACTTAAACATTTAGCAATGTAGTCCTCCGAGTTATAGTAAGTGACTATAACAGATATTTTATTCATTAATATTACCTCTTTACTTTTATATATATTTACATTAAGTGTTAAGAATATTTCTTTAGCACTTGGAGTTTATCTGAAAACAATAACATTTAGTATAACAAAAACAAATGCATTTTTTTACAAAAACAAAACATTTTTAATATACATTTAATATAATAGTAACAATTTTAGATTTAATAGCAAATAGCGTTGTAACTATCGATACTACTGTGTTTTACAGTATTTTATTTCGTTAATTTTAAGTAAAACGCCATCTTGCAGTCAACGATTCAGTCATATATCGCTACTGTTGCGCTCACATGTGCATTCCCATATCGTAATTTAGCTATTGACTGCACAATAAAAATGTACAAGATTAGTTTAAGTTTAATTCGTTATGTTGGGGTTCGACGTCATTTTGAGTTACACTGAAAAAATAATAGTTTTAGTCTGCCTGTTAAAAGTGAAGACAAAAGGTTTGGCTACTATGACTGACTTTAACTTGATAACTATTTTGTTACACTCAAAATAGTTAGAATTTTCACACAATAGTAAATTCACTAAAGTGTTAGTAATTTTAGGGGGTATTTTTATGAACAGGGAGAGTAACAATCAGCAAGATTTAAGAATTAAAAGTAAAGTAATCAGTGAAGGTGTCAGTCGTACACCGAACCGTTCTTATTTACGTGCGTTAGGTTTTGAAGATGATGACTTTAACAATCCAATGATTGGAGTTGCCAGTACTTGGAGTGAAGTTACACCATGTAACGTACATATTGATGGCCTCGCACGTGCTGCCAAACGTGGCGTGAGCGAAGCTGGTGCAAATCCACTGATTTTTAATACCATTACTGTATCTGATGGCATTTCTATGGGTACTGACGGTATGCGATTCTCATTACCTAGTCGTGAATTGATCGCCGACTCTATTGAATCTGTAGTCAGTGCAGAAAATTTAGACGGCGTAGTTGCAATTGGCGGCTGTGATAAAAATATGCCGGGTTGTATGATTGGTATTGCACGTTTAAATTTACCAGCCGTATTTGTTTACGGAGGTACTGTATTACCAGGGAAATTAGATGGAAAAGACTTAGATGCTGTGTCTGCCTTTGAAGGTGTAGGACAATATAACAATGGAGAAATTGATAAAGCAGCGTTACACAAAGTAGAGTGTAATGCTTGTCCAGGCGCTGGTGCTTGTGGTGGTATGTTTACTGCAAATACTATGTCGTCAGCAATTGAAGCTATGGGTATGAGTTTACCTGGCAGTGCATCACACCCAGCAGTATCTTCCGATAAAGCTAAAGATAGCCGTGCAGCAGGCAAGGCTGTTTATCATTTATTAGAACAAGGCATTTATCCAAAAGACATTATGACTAAAGAAGCTTTCGAAAATGCAATTACTGTTGCTATGGCTTTAGGTGGCTCAACAAATGCAATTTTACATTTACTTGCCATCGCACATACTATGGAAATTGATTTAACATTAGATGATTTTGAAGAAGTACGTAAACGTGTACCTCATATAGCTGATTTACGTCCGAGTGGTAAGTACGTCATGTCACACCTTAACGATGTCGGAGGTATTCCAGCAGTAATGAAGCTACTTCACAAACATGGATTAATTCATGGAGAGTGCTTAACAGTTACTGGTAAAACAGTAGCAGAAAATCTAGCTGATGCACCCGATTTATCTGATAACAAAGAAATCATTAATTTTGAACAGCCGAAACACCCAACAGGTCCACTAGTAATCCTAAAAGGAAACTTAGCCCCTGAAGGTGCGGTAGCCAAAATTTCAGGATTAAGTGTTACGTACATTCAAGGTCCAGCTAAAGTCTTTGACACTGAAAATGACGCAACACATGCGATTTTAAATGATCAAATTAAACCTGGCGATATAGTCGTTATTCGGTACGCCGGACCTAAAGGTGGACCAGGTATGCCTGAAATGCTATCCGCTTCTTCAATTTTAGTTGGTAAAGGGTTAGGTGAATCTGTAGGCTTGTTAACAGACGGCCGTTTTTCTGGAGGCTCTCATGGTTTAGTTATTGGCCACGCTGCACCAGAAGCTCAAGTTGGTGGACCTATGGCACTATTAGAAGAAAATGACATTATTACCATTGATGCCGAAAAACGTGAAATTAGCTTCGATGTTTCTGATAGCGAGTTAGCTGAGCGTAAAGCAAAATGGCAAGCACCAAAATTGAAAGCAACACATGGTACGTTATACAAATATGCAAAATTAGTATCTTCCGCATCTAAAGGTGCGATAACAGATTAATGATTTACAACAGCGTATCTCGCCTCAAAGTCCACACTTTGAGGCGAGATGCTTTTTTATATTACAATATTCGATGCCTCATAATGATAGCGCGCTTGCATTTGGCTATTTTTATACTGATTCCAGTAGCTATTTAATTGAAATTTTTATAGCAACTAAGCGCCTAGCCCACATTGAAAATCAGAACTATAGAACTTTCCTAGTAACAATTTAGCTTCACACAACTACTTTAAAACATAGTATACTAATAACATTGTTGATAAAAGACTGTGTAAGGAGTGCATCACTATGTATGCTAAATTACTGAAACAATTACCGACTCCCATATGTGGTTTAGCATTGGGTTTAGCAGCATTAAGTAATCTTTTGTTCACCATCAACTTGACCTATATACCTTTTTTATTATTTTATATATCTCTTATTATCATAGTTATATTTTTACAAAAATTGCTACTTTTTCCCCATACAGTTGCCAATGAATTAAAAAATGCTAATACTTGTGCCACCTTTCCTGCCTTGCCAATGGCACTATTATCATTATTATATATATTACATCATTACTTACATGTCATTGGATGGTTTATTACTATAATGTGGTGGCTCATGGTACTCATCCATTTTAGTATATTACTTGGATTCATCATTTATCATATATGGTTATTTCCATCGACTGATTCCAAACCGAATACTAGTTGGTTTGTGGCATTTGTAGGTATCGGGGTTATTGCTGAAACGTCTGAAGGTTTTAGTACACAACTAGGCGCAGGCGTGGTTTATTTAGGATCGATATTTTTCATCATATTACTACTGTTTGTATTATGCCGTAAAGCTTGGCAAAGGTATAACAATCAACAGTTTCCAATGGCCGTAATTATTTCTGCACCTGCAGCACTTTGCTTAAATGGTTATCTGTTAACGCGGACAGATTATTCAATGCTATATATAGGAAGTTTTTTTGTATTATCACAAGCTTTATTTATCATGTCGCTCTTTTTCATTCCAAGAATTAAAACAATTGGGTTCCAACCTGCCTATGCAGCTCTTACTTTTCCCTGGGTGACAACTGCTGCTTCGGTAGTCTCACTATATCAACTGGTAAATTTACCACCGTTGTGGAATGTTCTATTGAATATCGTAATGATTACTGAACTTATTTTCGCCACATTAGTAGTCGTTTATGTCATTTTGACTTATATTAAATACATTATCAATCATTTACGCTACACATAGCTTGGTCCAAAGTATTTATTTACTACAGTAAAAAGAACATAAAATTAGAAAATAAAGGCGTTATTATCACATGATTTAATGTGCAATAACGCCTCTTTACTTAAAATTTGATACTGAAAGAAAATTTCAATTTAACTTACTTGCTGTCAATGTTCCTATATAACAATCATATATTGCTGTCACTCCAAAACACATACTTATTATTAATAGTAGTTATCATTACCTACACTTTATTACAAATAACGAAACATAATATAGATTTTGCAAAAAAACATAACGTTATGTTGCAAAAAAATTACATACAATGAAATAATGTATTTTTACACTATAGTACAATCTTAATATTCGCCTATAAATATAAGACTTTTTTAATTTTCTAAATATTTACATGCATCTCATAATAATTACTTTTGTATTAAAACAAACATTACTATATTCTCTTTTAGAAAGTTATCTGCTATTGTTATTCTAGGAAAAATTTTGGGAGGATTTATTTTTATTATGAAAAAATTAATGACAGCAACGATTGCTACGCTATCTTTAGGTGCAGTCGGTATCGCGCAACAAAGTGAAGCTGAAGCTTCAGAAACAACTATTTCAAGTCAAGAGCAAAGTCAATTTTCTGGTATCTTTGCCGAAGGTTATATGGATAAAGATGCAAGTGGAAATTATCATCATACATCAGATGGCAATTGGGAGCAATCTATGTTCGATGATGAGCAATATTATTTCTACCTTATTGATGATAAAGGTAATTATCATTACTTCTACTTCCCTGTTGCAGGAGAAGGACAAGGCGCTACTAATGATAATACAAACGCTACAACTACACCTGTTCAACAAGATGGGAATGTGAACAGTCCAAATAAAAGCCATGAAGAAGTTCAAAAATCAGGTTATCACTTAGACGGTACTGATGACAGTGCTCAACAAGATAAAAATAACTATGACAATAACTATACACGCAATGATAATAATGGACAGCATAACGTTCAACAAGGCGCTACTTCAAATCAATCAGCTAATGAATCAGCACAAGCAACTGACAACGAAGACAGTACAAATGCTGCAAGCTCTAATAACGAGACTGCTCAAACTGCAGCATCAGCTAATGAATCAACACAAGTAACTGAACAACAAAATAATACAAATGTTGCAAGCTCTAATAATGAGACTGCTCAAACTGCAGCATCTGTAAATGAATCAGCACAAGCAACTGACAACGAAGACAATACAAATGCTGCAAACTCTAATAATGAGACTGCTCAAACTGCTGCACCTGTAAATGAATCAGCACAAGCAACTGAACAACAAAATAATACAAATGCTACAAGCTCAAATTATGAGACTACTCAAACTGCTGCACCTGTAAACGAGTCAGCACAGTCAAGTGAAGAAGCAAACACTACGCAATCAACTACAGACAGTAATAATGAAACAAGTTCATCTAATTGGTTAACTCAAAACCGTCAACTACAACCTTATGGTCAATATTATGGTGGCGGCGCTCACTATGGCGTTGACTATGCAATGGATGAAAATACACCAGTATATTCATTAACTGATGGAACAGTTACGCAAAGTGGTTGGAGTAATTATGGTGGCGGTAACCAAGTTACTATCCAAGAAGAAAATAGTGATAATTACCAATGGTATATGCACATGAATGAACTAAATGTATCAGAAGGTGACACAGTTTCAGAAGGTGACCAAATTGGTTTATCAGGTAATACTGGTAATTCAACAGCACCTCATTTACACTTCCAACGTATGGACGGTGGCGTAGGTAATAACTATTCAGTTGATCCAACATCATATGTAAATTCAAAAGCATAATAATTATAATGACCCTAGCACAATCTACTGTGCTAGGTTTTTTTCATATATTAATATGTATAAATCACATTTTACTCATCATCACATTGAAGCATTAGCTAGAAAAGCCCACTTTTAGACTTTCTTTTATTAATAGACCCTTATCAACATTAAAATATCTATTATATAAATTAACATTATAAATTCCTTTGAGTTAACTCCCGATAAAATATATATCATTATAATTAACTATATTTAAAAAAGTAATTATACTTTCTAATTTAATTTTATAAAATTTACACAAAAATAATGGGCGTTTACACTTTTTAAAAAAATTATCAAATTCATGATTAATTATTATATTTTTTATGTTATTATGTTTACAAAGAATTGAAATTTGAGGGGGGCAATCTTATGTCAAAAACAGTGAAAATTATCATTGCAGCTATCATTGGACTCTTGTTAGTTGTGGGAATTATTGGGGCAGCAACATATTATTTTGTTTCAAATTCACCTAAAAACACTTATTTAAAAAGTGAACAAGAAACTGCAAAACAATATCAAGAATATGCCAAAACACGATTCAAGGATGGATTTGAGTTCCAAGACAAGATGAAAGACGAATCATATTTAATTAATATGGATGCGAGTGCTGATGTACCTGCAAAGCTATTAAAAGACGCAGATATTCCTAAATCGGTGGTAGACGGTTCTAAAATCGGATTAAAGGTAGGACATGACCCTGATAAAGACAAGTCAGTGCTAGCATTATCTCCAACAATCGCAGATAATAGTATCGGAGACTTCCAGTGGGCTGCAGACAAAAATAACCAATATTATGAAGCACCTATTTTAGATGATGTTTACAAAGCCAAAAACGATGAGCTAGTAGATGTGTATAACAAGTTAACTGGAAGCAGCAGTTATTCTTCAACAAGTTCACAAGATAATGCTATCACAAATGATTCATTGAATTTAAATACTATTTTATCAAGCACACAGATTTCTGAAGATAAATTAGAAGACATTAGTGAACGTTACAGTGATCTAATCATCGATGAATTAGATGACGATAATTTCGACAAAGAAGATGACACTATTTCAGTTGATGGTGAAGACACAGACGTACAAAAAGTTACTATGACTTTAAGCAAAAAAGAAACAAAAGCTCTTATTCAAACTGTATTAGAAGAAGCAAAAGATGATGACGACATTAAAGAAATTGCAGAAGATAAAATGCAAGCAGATTCTTATAGCGATTCAATTGACGATGCATTAGAAGAAGTTAAAGATACAGATGCTTCAGATTTCCCTAGCGTTAAATCTGTAATTTGGGAAGAAGATAAACATATTCTAAAAAGAGATTTAACTCTAAAAGCAGAAAATGGTGAAGAAGTAACACTTGAAGGTACAAGTAATATCGATGATGATAACTTAGCTGTCGATTATAAAATCAAAGCCGACAATACAACTTTAGGCATCAAAGGTAAATCTACTAAAAAAGATGACACGTACAATGATAAATACACTTTAACTGCTGACGAGTCATATAAAAAATCTAACATTAAAATTTCTAACAAAGAAAAACAAGATGGAGACAAACGTACAGACAAAGGTAACATTACCTTCGGCTCTGAATACGATGAAACAACAATAGATTATAATAATGTATTAAATACAGATACTAAAAATAATCAACAAAAACAAAAACTTGATGTCACTATGGATGTCGAAGGTGAACCAGTAACAGTTACTTTAGAAGGTGACGTAAAACTGAAGGAAGATATTAACTTCGACAAAGGTAATGCTAAAGATTTAAATACACTAAGTGACAGCGACTTCAGAAAATTACAACGTGAAATATCTGATAATACAGAAGATATTGTTAAAGATGTCGCAAAAGATTTAAAATAATAACTAATTAACTATAAAGGAGTGATAAAATGAAAACATTTCAATTGTTTCGCATTTATCACTCCTTTTTATTAAAAAAATGGTATTTATTGCTTTATATATTTGTCATAATTATCGCTGCTTTTGGAACATTACTTATTATTCAACAGTCACAGCAAGATAATACTACCTTCAACATTGGAGTTGTCGATGAAGACGACACTAAAGAAACACGATTAATTTTAAAATCTTTAGGTAATGGTAATAACTTAGGAAAAGATATACGTATCACCCCTTACACACAACGGCAAGCGCATAAAAAATTGCAACAACACCAACTCGATGGATATTATGTATTCAAAGATGGTATGACGAAAACATTTTATCGTAATGGCAGTTTACCTATTACAGTTTATACATATGATAAACAGTCAACACAAAGTATTACACTTAACCAATTAACTGATTCAGTCTACGACAGACTTATGGGTGCTATGGGCGGTGGCCTCACTTACAATTCACTTGCACCTGATGCAACAAAAAATGACAATCTAAAGTTATTGACCGACTTATTATTTACAGGACTTAATCGTACAGGCACCTTTGACTATCATCCAATGACTATTTATCATACTGGCAGTTATTATGTAGTAACTGGTTATTTAGCATCTATCTTTATTGTCTGTTTATCACTGTTTTCAATTTTAAAAATGAATCAAGAAAAAGCTTTAAAAGACCGTTTGACCCTATTTCATTTTGCTGTAGAAAAGCTTATACTTATCCGAAGTTTGTTTACTTTTATCTATACTTTAGTATGGGCGATTTTAGGCTTACTTTGGATGTTGTTAACCTTACCTAATGCCTTTGAAATGTACAACTGGCCAACTTTAGCACTTCACATTTTATACTATGTCATCATGATAACTCTAGTGCTAACAATTATTGAATTACAGTTACAAGGCTTAAAACAGTTATTTGCTAAAATTCTTTTTACACTAGTTATACTTGTATTATCAGGAATCACACTCCCTACTATTTACTTCAGTCATTTATTGGGAGGACTATTCGCTCATCAACCGTTCAGTCTAGTTACGAATCAATTGTTAGAACTCGTACTTAACAACTATATTTTAGACATCAGCCCTCTATTTTATAGCAGTTTGATCGTCCTGTCCTGTTGGCTTATCGGGCTATTAGTTTGGAGGTATCGCACATGAAGCCATTTTTATACTTAGTCATTTATAAACAATGGAAGCAGTACCTTCTTTTATTTGGCATTTTATTAAGTAGTTTAGGTTTGATATGGGTACTACAAAAAACGATTAATCAAACATTTCACATTCCTATTGCTATACAAGATTTAGATCAATCTGCTAACTCTAAAACGTTAATTAAGCAACTTAAACAAGAACCTATTTTAGAAGTATCAACTTTACCTTTAGATGATGATTACATCGAGGAAGCTGTAACTAAAAAAGAAGCTGTAATTAGTCTGCAAATACCTAAAAATTACAGCTCACAACTAGAACAAAATGATTTACATGAAGCTATCTTACTTTATGGAAGAGATGATTTTATTGGCAATATTTCTTTGGAAATAGTAAGCCAATCGCTGTATAACCAACAAATACCTTATCTTGTGCATACACATGTACAAGAGGCCGATACTAACGTCAGTATCAATCAAGTTAAATCTAAATTAACGGATAAAACACCTACCTCTAACGTAGATTTTCGTTCGTTACATACCTCATCAAACCGCTCGCTATCTATGAGCATAATTTTCGGCTTACTGTTGTGTATTAGTAGTGTCCAAATACTACTACATCACAACTTAAAACAAAACGCGCCTTTGCAACGTTTGTATTTAGCACCTTTTAGTAAATTAAAGTTGTATGGGCTATATATTGCGGCACACACTATAGTGTTGCTTATTATACTATGGTTGAGCGCGCTATTAATGCACCAACAACTTAGCATAACTTTTTATTTAGCTACATTGTTCGTTATTATTATTTATGAATTAGGTATCTCATGGTTATTATTCACTATTAACACTTTAAGTCATAGACTTTTCATGGCACTTATCTATGCACTAGCTATTACTTTAATTTATATCTATTTACAATTTTAGGAGTGACAATATGATAGAACTTATTAATATTCATAAGCATTATCAACGCAAAACAATATTTAATAAGCTCAATATGACATTCGCAGATCGACAAGTTACCGTACTACTTGGTGAAAATGGTGCCGGTAAATCAACGTTGTTAAATTTAATTTCATCTTTGGAGCAACCAAATAGTGGAACAATTAAATACTTTGATAAAACTTTAACAACAAAAGCAATTCGTCAACTTATTGGTTATATTCCTCAAGATATTGCTTTGTTTGAACATATGACGGTCGATGAAAATATCGCATGTTTCAAAGCATTGTGTCGTACACCATTATCAGATCAACAAATTACTAATTACGCAGAAACACTTAACTTACAAGATCGTCAGCAAACTGTCGCCAAACTGTCTGGAGGAACAAAACGTAAAGTTAATTTATTAATTGGTCTACTCGGTCAACCACGAATATTATTACTCGATGAACCCACTGTCGGTATCGATTTAAAATCTCGTTATGATATCCACCGTTTATTAGTTACTTTAAAGGAACAATGCTTAATTATTTTAACAACACATCATTTAGATGAAGTTGAAGTGCTTGCAGATAATATCAAAGTCATCGGCAGCGATCCGTTCTATACTAAAGTGTTAACAGATAAACAGTGGCCTTTTGAATCATATGCTAATAATTAACAACTAATATAATAAACATAACACACCGCTTTTCATAATTAGTGGTGTGTTACTTTTTACAAAAATAACAACGTTGTTATTTTCTCGAAAATCTTTTATAATAGAATAATGTGAATACGCTTACATGACTTATTATTAAATTAGGAGGACGTTTACATGTCATTATTGAGTGAACATTTGCCGCTAATATCTTTGATTATTGGTGTAGCATTCCTACTCTTTATCAATATTAAACTTAAAATAAATAGTATATTAGCTCTTATATTTTCTGCTATTATCGTTGGTCTAATTAACGGAATGAAACCAATGACTATATTAGATACTGTTAAAGATGGATTAGGGTCAACATTAGGAAGTTTAGCATTAATCATTGGGTTTGGTGCTGTCTTAGGTAAAATTATGGTTGATTCTGGCGCAGCACAACGTATTGCTTCAACTTTAATCTCTAAATTTGGGGTAAAAAATGTACAGTGGGCATTAATCATTATTGGTGCTGTATTTGGTATTTCAGTCTTTTATGAAGTTGCATTTATGATTTTAGCACCTTTAGTAATTAGTATTGCTGTAGAAGCCAAAACACCTTTCATGAAATTAGGAATCACTATGGTTGCAGCTACAACATTGCCCCATAGTCTCTTTCCACCACAGGCGGGACCAACAGCGTTAGTTGATGCTTATAACGCCGATATGGGGATGGTTTATTTATTAGGTATTCTTGTCTTTATTCCCGGAGTTTTAGTCGCAGGAATACTCTTCCCAAAATTGTTAAAAAAATTAGATTATCCAGTACCACCATTATTGTAAAAAAATAAAGTTTTTACGGAAGCAGAGATGCCTAGCTTTCGTTTAAGTTTAATTGTACCTTTAATTCCAGCAATTTTAATTTCTATTTCTACGATTTTAGTATGTTTGTTACAGAGGATACTGCCATACATGAAATAATCACCTTTTTCGGAAGTGCTGAAATTAGTTTAATAATTTCAATTATGATCGCAGTTATCGTCTTTGGTCTACGTAAAGGAAAAAATATGGAAACTATGATGTCGTCATTTGAAAGCGATTTAAAAGGCGTTGCTACCATTATTTTCATTGTAGGTGCTGGTGGTGCTTTTAAAGAAATTATATTAAAAGCCCATGTTGGTGAATATATTGCCAATCTGATGACTGACACTAATATTTCACCTCTTATTATGGCCTGGCTCATTACTGCATTGATCCGTATTGCAACTGGTCAAGGCGTAGTATCAGCGATTACAGCCGCAGGAATTGTCGGTCCTTTAATTCCTACTTTCAATGTCAATCCAGTTTTAATGGTCTTAGCCACAGCTGCGGGAAGTAATACAATTACGCATGTGAATGACGCTTCATTTTGGTTATTCAAAGAGTATTTCAATATTTCTATTAAAGATACCTTTAAAACTTGGGGGCTAACACTTCTTTTAACATCCATTACTGGACTTATTGTAGTGCTAATTTTAGATATCTTTATTTAACACAAATTTTAATAGAGACAACAAAAACACCACTCCTACACATTTACTTGTATACGGAGTGGTGTTTTACTGTTATTTAAAATAACATATGTGAAAAATAAATAGTTATTGCTACTGTTAGCGCACTAAAGAGTGTTGATAAAAATACTAATTGTGCTGCCATTTCTGGATAGTTATCATATTCTTGAGCGATAACTGAACTATTTACAGAAGTTGGCATCGCAGACGTGATGAAGAGTGCTTGACCTACAATACCGTCTATACCCATTAATTTAATAATAACCAAAGCAATCAATGGACCAGCAACGAGACGAATTAGTATAAAAATATAAGCTGAAGACCATTTTAAACTGAAGTTTATTTTGGCAATTTGTCCGCCTAATAAAATTAAGGCAATCGCAATCATTGCATCTGCTACATAGTTAGCAGGCGTCCACACAAATTTAGGAATAGGAATATCATTATAATTAAAAATTAATGCTAACACTAACGCATAAAGCACAGGCATTTTAAAATAACCTAGCATTGCTTTCAATTTACCTATTTGTAATGATTGAATTGAAAAGATTCCATAAGAGAACGTAAAAATATTTTGTAACGATAACATAATGACTTGTACAGACATTGCTAGTGCATCCCCTTTAAACACTAAGTCATTAACAGGCACGCCGTAATTACCGCAATTAAAAAAGAAAGTGCTATTTTTAAGCGTCGTAGCTTTACCTCTCTCCATTTTGCCAAGTCTTGTTAACACTTCTGCAATAATATAGAGAATAAATATGTATATAATAAAAAAGATGACGATGTACAATAACAGTTTCAATGCAAAATCAGTCTGATAAAATTTTACAAAAATAAAACCTGGCACAAATACATAAATATTTAATTTAGCCAACGTGTTTAAATCTAAGGTGAATTTTTTTTGTAAAACAAAACCAAGCAATACCATAATAAATATTGGTAGCAAGATGTTTTGTAAAATATAATACATTTCAATCATATATGTATCCCCTTTTTCATATGATGGTCATTGTAAATAAAATCCGTTATCCTTTATCATACACTTCTTATTTCATAAAAACTATGCCATAGCTTATTCATTTTTCCTATTTACCTTTAAAAATGCAATAAAAAAACACGACCCTCACCAATGAACTGACCCCAATTAGTGGGAATAAAATAAAAACACTTTCGTTGAATTCATTTAAAATGAATCATACGGAGGTGTTTTTTCTATGAAAATAATGTCTTTTTCAATAGAAACAAAATATAAAACGATTGAAATGAAAGAAGTTGGATATACTGTAAAAGAAAT
>NZ_JAFEQJ010000012.1:0-20882 GCF_016890655.1 Staphylococcus sp. GDY8P72P
CTTTCGTTGAATTCATTTAAAATGAATCATACGGAGGTGTTTTTTCTATGAAAATAATGTCTTATTCAATAGAAACAAAATATAAAACGATTGAAATGAAAGAAGCTGGATATACTGTAAAAGAAATTATGGAAGCATTAAATATCAAAAATAGCACACAGGTAAAAACTTGGTGGCGATGGTATCGAAATGGTGAAACTTATAGATTTTATCAACAAAGAGGCAAGCAATATACTTACGGCAAAGGCGTGAAAGAATTATCAGAAGTAGAACAATTAAAGTTAGATAATAAGAAAAAAGATATTGAAATAGATATTTTAAAAAAGTACAAGGAGTTAGAAAGGAAGTGGTATCCAAAGTAATTGTAGAATTAGTTGATCAATTCAAGCATAAGTATTCAATCAAAATGATACTCGATGTTTTAGAAATACCTCAATCGACATACTATAGATGGAAACATAAGGACAAGGAAAAAGATAAAGTGACTCAAAAGGTTATTGAATTATGTGAAGAAAATAATTTCACCTACGGTTATCGCAAAATTACAGCATTGATTAATCAATTGTATTCAGCGTCAATTAATCATAAAAGAGTTCAGAGAATCATGCGAGAGTATAATCTGAACTGCCGAGTTAGACCTAAAAAATCTAAAAAAATTGGTGAACCTTATTATAAAACAGATAATTTATTACAAAGACAGTTTAAAGCTAACCAACCAATGGAAGTATTAACAACTGATATTACTTATTTACCTTTCGGTAACTCTATGTTGTATTTATCTTCAATTATGGATGTTTATAACGGAGAAATTGTGGCGTATAAAATAGATAACAAACAGGGNNAGGCATTATCAGAAGTATGTCTCGAAAGGGAACACCAGCTGATAACGCCCCGATAGAAAGTTTCCATTCCTCGCTAAAATGTGAAACTTTCTACATAAACAATGAGCTCAATAGCTCTAACCAAATTGTAATAGATATTGTCGAAAATTACATTAAAAACTATAATAATAATCGAATTCAACAAAAACTAGGCTACTTATCCCCTAGAAAATATAGGGAATTAGCAGCCTAGAACATAGTGTTTTTATTAAGTTCTCATTCTAAGGGTTCAGCGCCTGCTTAAGCGTAGGGTTGTTTTTTATTATACAGCACTATAATGTTCAGCGATAAAGTGTTCTAATCGACGCATGCCTTCTTTTAAAACTTCTAAGTCATATGCATAAGATATTCGAACATGTCCTTTACCATAATCAGTAAATGATGATCCAGGTACAATGGCTAAATGAGCTTCTTCTAATAATTGGACGCAAAATTCAAAGTCATTGTCTGTAAACTTGCGAATACTAGGAAAAATATAAAATGCTCCTTCGGGTTGAGCATCTAATTCAAAACCAAGTGATTCTAATTTTTGAACTAAATAATTTTTACGTTCAATATAAGCTTCGTTCATATATTGAGGCGCCTCTAAACCTTCGTTTAAAGCAGCTATACAAGCGACTTGTGCAGGTACATTTGCACAAATGCAATTATAGGCATGCATGAACGTCAGTTTTTCAATTAAATATTCAGGACCAATTAAAAAGCCAATCCGAATGCCAGTAGCAGAATGTGATTTACTTAGACCACCAATTAATAACAGTTGATCACGAATGCTGTCAAATTGTGCAAATGATGTATGCGTACCATTAAACGTATTTTCCGCATAAATTTCATCACTGATAATAAATAACTCATGTTGCTGTAAAGTCGTTACTAACGCTTCGACTTCGTTAAAAGTTAAAGTGACGCCAGTAGGATTGGTAGGGTAGTTAAGTAATATTGCCTTCGTTTTAGCTGTGATATGTTGTTCAATCGCTTCAGGTGTAATTTTGTAGTTGCTGTGAGTTGTGTCTATATAAACGGGTTTGCCACCTAACGTTTCAATTAAAGGTATATAGCCAGCATAAATGGGTCCAGGAATTAATATTTCATCCCCAATGTTTATAATACTTCTTAATGATGTATCTAACGCTTCACTCGCACCATTTGTAATAATAATTTCTTCTTCAGAGTATTGGAAATTATATTTATGATAAAAATATTGGCTTACAGCACGTCGTGTCTCTATTAAACCTTTGTTATGAGAATAGCTTGTCATATCTTCATTGATCGCGTTAATATACGCATCTTTTACGACTTGTGGCATATTAAAATCAGGTTGACCTATAGTTAAATTGACACAGTCCTCTATATCTTTCATCCGATTAGAAAACTGTCTAATACTAGGTGCTCTTAAATACTGTGCGCGATCGTTTAATGAAAGTTTCATTTTTTTCACCTCAAAATAAAATACCGAATTGTAATTTGATAATAGTTATGTATAATTTGAATATTTCAAATTATTTCTATCATAACATATTTTCTAAGACTACAATTCGGTAAAATATTAACCTTTAAAATTAGAAGGCTTCTCTAAATTAATTACTGGATTTGTCCATTTTGCAACTTTGTATGAAGACAATAGATAGACAATAATACATGTTACAACAATTAAATAAATATAGGTTAAGAAGGACGTAGGATCTTTAAATGGGTAAATTTTGAAACCTCTAATAATCCCAATAAACAATCCATGTAATAAATACACTTGCAATGTCCTAGTTCCAATATAGGTAAAAATCCTTTTCTTTTCTGGTACCAAATTTAAAAAAGAAAACATTGTTATTAATATCGTGAAATATAAAAACAACCTTTTAAGTGGACTGTACAAACCTTCTTCATCTTCTAAAGAAGTATAAGGCGAACTGCCTAACAACCAATCGGAATTAATAGGATGAAGGGTATAGCCTATGTAAAAGACAATCAACACTAAAATTGATAGTGGGATGAACTTTTTGTTTCTTAATACTTGTGTATGTTCTTTTTTAAATAAATAGCCTAGATAGAATATTGGGAAGAAAATAATAGTTCTGGAAAAACTTAAATAATTACCAATATCATCTGAAAAACCAGCAAATAATGCAATTATAATTGCAATAGGTAAAACAAAATATGGTTTATAATTTTTAACTAACACTAAAATGATATGGAAAAAGAAAAGTGTTAATAAAAACCATAATGCAAATACTGGATCAAAAGGATCGAGTGTGACATTATCTTCTTTACCTGTAAAATAATAATATAAAGAGAAGAATGCAAAAAATATAAAATAAGGAACAAGTAACTTTTTAGAAACCTTTTCTAAATATCCTGGTTGACCAGCTTTTTTAGCAAAATAGCCTGATATGAATAAAAAACAAGGCATATGAAAGCTATAAATAGTTAGATAGAGAGACGTTAAAAAAGTATCTGATTCAGTATAAGGTTGTAATAAATGGCCAAATACAACTAAAAAAATTAACAATGCACGTGCATTGTCGAAAAAGAAGTCTCTTTCTTTAATTTGTGTCATGATTCTTCTCCTTTAGTAAAAGCTCGCTATTTATAATTTATTATAAATTGGATACGAAATGCAACAATTATGTCATGAATGTAGATTATTATTGAGCATTTGATAGAATATCTTTATAATTAAAACTATTAAAAATAGTATAGAATAAATATTATATAGTGGAGATGGTCAACTATGTATAGACAACTAGAAAAATTAATCACACATACGAGTAACGAGTTGAATTTAGTAAGTAGGCATTTGAGTCAACGTACAGAATTATCACCAGATCATATTGATTTACTTTCCATTTTATTTGATTACTCAAAGCTGTCGCAATACGATTTAACTATGAAACTTAATAAAGAACAATCAATTGTTTCTAGGTGGATCAAAAAATTATGCAAATTAGGTTATATTATGAGTATACAAAATAAAACAGATTTACGTTGTAAAGATTTAATTATTACAGAAAAATCAAAGTTATTAATTCAGCAAATTAACGACAGTAGGGTAGCATTAATTGAAGCAAGATGCCAAAGTTTATCACAAGAAGATATTTTATTATTTCAAATGTTATTGTTAAAGCTATCTAGTTTAGAACAATACAAACAAAATGGTCCTAGATTATAATAATTGCAAAAAGCATGAGCATTGTACTATTTTTAACAGTTATCTCAGATTCAAACATGGTCATAATTAATAAATAAAACAGGTGGAAGTTAATTAACTTCCATCTGTTTCACTTTGTTGACAGTTTTTTGTGCACGCTTTCCGTGGGACTGCCTCAGCCTGTAGTCTTCGGCTCGTGCTTTTCCCGCAGTAGCTGTCTCAAAATAGTGTCAATATTAAACTAAAATTATTAGTGTTGTTTATGAACTTGTCGAAAACAAATTTTGTCTTAATAATGGCAGATTACTTATAGTCTCAGTTATTTTATTAAAATTATTATTTATTCAAAACCTATTTGGCATCAAATTAATGAGACAAACAATTAAAGAAATAGAAATAAATATAATTTAACTTTGCTTTAAGATTTAAAGATACTGTAAAAACGCAATATCAATTAAGCAGTGAAACAGTAGCAAAAAGCCTGAGTGGCACAAAAACACTGTTATTTAATAAAATTAACTAATAACTATAATAATAATCGAATTCAACAAAAACTAGGCTACTTATCCCCTAGAAAATATAGGGAATTAGCAGCCTAGAACATAGTGTTTTTATTAAGTTCTCATTCTAAGGGTTCAGCGCCTCTATCACCTAAAGTTTGTCTACGTTATTAGTATTTACTTTATTTTGTGTAAGTGTTTACGTCAAAATATTTGCCGACTTCACCCATAGTGTCATAGAAGTTTTTAATACGAGTTGCATTTTTTTCTGCCCATGAAATATCAGTGGCATATTGATGATCGCCTGGATTTTCTGGGTTCCAACGCATTTTATATAATGTGTTTTGACCTTGGTTGATATATGAGTTAGCAATGAATTTAGCACCACCGACAATGGCTTTCTTAACTGTATCCCAACCTTCTTCTTTGGCACGTGTAAATCCTTGTTTGACAGCGTCATGATCTACAGCACCAATGCCAAACATATTATAATATTTGTTTGGTCCATCAGTTGTAACTTCATCATCAACAACGTCACCGCCATTTGCAAGCTCAGAAGTTCCGTTTCCAGTTTCAAGTAACGCATGTGATACTAAATATACTTCGTTGATATTGTAAATTTTAGCAGCTTCACTAAACGCTTCACCTTGACCTTCTAAGATGCCTTTACCATCAAGTAATTCATTTATACGGTTCGCATCAATATTTTGTGATTTGTCTAGACGTAAAAATTGATATTTTTGTGTCTCATCATTGGCAATACGGCTAGAATCCATAGCATATTTGATTTCACCTAGATTTGCATCTTCCCATTCACCTGGTGTGTGTTGTACTTGAGGTTTGAATTTAAGATTATATTGAGCTAAAGCAGCTTCATCTAAAGTTTGGCCTGTGCTGTAATACTTAATAAGCTCTTTACGTAAATCAGTTTCCTTAATCCATACCATTTCGCCATTAGCTAATTTACCGTAGTACCAAGTAACACCATCAATTACTAATTTTTTATAGCTTGTAAAAATGCCTTCATTGTAATCACTTAATGAGCCACTTGCTTTACCGTATGGATCGTTATAGTAATAACCGTCTTTGTTGTAAATAACATAATCATAGCGACTCTCAACTGCATCATCTGAAGCATTAGTATTATCATCTTTATTACTTGCTTCATTAGTAGCAGTAGGGTGGTGTTTTGCATTTAAGTCGTTAGCAGCTATCCAACCAGTTTTATTATTGACAATACCATAAACATATTCGTCTTTATCTACATGTAACGATTTAGATGCTTTAAAATCATTTTGTTGTAAATTATTTAAATCATCTAATTTTTGAGCTTTTGAGCCCCACGGAACAGCATATAGACCATTATTTGTTGGTTTAACTGTGTAATTGCCACTTTTTGCTGCAGATTGGCTTAAATTACGTGTATTAATATCTTTTGAATTTACCCAGCCAATAGGCGTATTGTCTTTATTATTTTGAATTAAGACATACGTATTATCACCTTGAGTACGTTGTTTACCAACTGTAAATGTTTTATTAGCATATTTTGTACTATTTAATGCTGTATTACCATTTACAGATGTTTTAATTTCAGGCTTTTCTGTAGTAAATTGACCCAGTTGTTTAACATTTTTAGTTGCTGTTTGTGTCGCAGTATTTTGCGTATTTGTGTTGGCTGTTCTTGGTGTTGTTTCTTTAGTTGCTTCTGTTGTTGCTTCTTTAGTTGCACTTTGCTGTACTACAATATCACCAGTTTGCATCCAACCGAGATTATCTTTTGATTTTTGATCAGTAATTAAATAGAATGATTTATCACCATAATCTGCTTTTTTAGTTAGGTCGTATGTTGTGCCATTAACATATGATTTTTGAACACCTTGTTTGTCATATACAGAAGTGTACACACCATTGTTATTTTCCTTCACAGTACCACGTGTATTTTCTAATTCACTTACTGTTAACTTGTCAGTTGTAGTATTTTCATCTTGTTTGACTGTGATGTCACCAGTCTGCATCCAACCGATACTATCTTTTGATTTTTGATCAGCGATTAAATAGAATGATTTATCACCTAATTTAGCTTCTTTCGTTAAATCATAAGTTGTGCCATTGACGTATGATTTTTGAACACCTTTTTCGTCATATACAGAAGTGTATACACCATTGTTATTTTCTTTCACAGTACCTTGCTTATCTGTTAATTCATTTACTGTTAATTCGTCATTAGTAGAAGGTGTTTCTGTATCGTTAGTATTATCATCGTCCTCACTTGTATCGCCTGAATCGCTTGAACCACTTTCTCCCCAATCAGCTACTTGACCAGTTTGAATGAGATACTTTTCATTGATTAAGTCGTAAAGTTCATCATAGCTATAATTATTGCGAGCTAAGTAATCATGTGGATCGGTATGATCTGTTCCACCTAAATAGTTACTAACTGCTTTATGTGTCCATACAGTACCTTGACCATCATATTCAGCACTGTCAGGTGATAAGCCGTAATAACGTAGATTTGTTGCTGCGTAATCAGCGTAATTGTTCATTGAACGTGCGAAATCTTCTGGTGTATGCGTGTGAACTAATTCTACTTGGATATATCTTTCATTGGCTACTGGACCACCGCCCCAAGATAAGTAGTCTGTATTTGCAGTTTCGATAATGCGGTCACCATCGACATAAGCATGAACAAAGGCGTTATTATAATTATTTTTCATATAATTAATTTCGCCTTCAATAGTTGAATTATCATTTGCTGTATCATGTAAGACGATACCTTCAGGAGCACCATTACGATAATCATATTGTGGTAAATAATCAGCTATATCTGATTCATAATTTGGTGCAGTGAAATTTTGTTCTCTAATATAATCATTTACGCTTGAATCTACAGTAGGTTGGTATTTAGGTAAGTCACCAGCCTCACGTTTCACAGTAGTATTATTATCATCTGATGTAGAAGTTGCAGCAAAACTACGCATTTTTGGTGCTGATTCTAAACGCATTGTTCTAGGTTCTACCTGTTGTTCGTTTGTAGCTTCCGTAGTCAATGTATTGTTTTCAACATCGTCGTTTGCAGTTTCTGTAGTTAATGTATTACTTTCAACATCATTGTTTACCGATTCATTAGTAGCTGTAGTTTTATCAGTATCATCTTGGACACTGCGATTTTGAGTAGCAGTTACTACTGGTGTTTGATCATCTTGTGGTAAGTCTTCAGAGGATTGACCATCTGTTACTGATGTTTCATCTGAATTTTGTGCTTGTACGTCACTAACATTAGTCGTTTCATTTTGAGCTGTTGCGTCATTATCGGCTTTATCTTGTTGTGCTTTATCAGTCGTATTATCTTTAGCTTGCTCGTCGGCTTGAGTATTAACATCATACTTAACGTCAGAGCCAGTAGTTGATGTAATATCATCTTGTTGACTAGCTTCAGCTGAACTGTTTTGATCTTGAGCACTAACTTGTGCGTCATTGTCATCAGAAGTAGCATCATCTTGTAGTGCTTTCTCAGTCATATTATCTTTAGCTTGGTCGTCAGCTTGAGCATTAACATCATACTTAGCGTCAGAGTCAGCATTTGAAGCAGCAGCATCTTGTTGACTAGCTTCAGCTGAACTGTTTTGATCTTGAGCACTAGCTTGTGCGTCACTGTTATCAGAAGTAGCAGTGTCTTGTAGTGCTTTCTCAGTCATATTATCTTTAGCTTGGTCGTCAGCTTGAGCATTAACATCATACTTAGCGTCAGAGTCAGTATTTGAAGCAGCATCATCTTGTTGACTAGCTTCAGCTGAACTGTTTTGATCTTGAGCACTAGCTTGATAGTCATATTGAGTATCAGTTGATTGTGCACTGTTCGCTGATGAAACATCCTTATCAGTATTCGCTGTATCTGTGTTGTCAACTTGTTGCTCTGTAGTTGCTTCATTATTTTGTGCCGAATCTTCATTTGTTAACTCGTCTAATTTGGCATCGTAAGTGGAAGTTGCTTCATTTTGAGTTTCTTCTACAACAGATGGGTCTTTATAAGCTTGTGTTCCCGAAACGTTTGTCGTAGGGTTACTTACTTCTGACTTTGTCTGCTCAACTTGTTTAACTGTGCTATTGTCATCTAAAACATTTTTATTTGTAGTTTGATCCTGTGTTTTCTCAGAAGCTTGAGCGTGATGTGTAGTTAAAGCTGTTCCTGCAAGTGTCAGAGCAATAATAGAAGGTGCTTTATAATTAAACTTTTTCTTTTGCATGAAACTACTCCTTTATGTATAAATTTGTTTTCATTATAATACGTCAAAAGTCTTAGAGGGTCATTTTTCATTAATTTGTAATATAATAGTAATGTGCAATAATATTGTAAACTTCTATGAAACCGCGTAATTACAATAGATTTATGTTAATTACATATAATAAATATTACAATGGTTGCATAGAATAGTAATAATAATTAGTATTGCGCTATTATATTGATTTGACCATTTTGACATGTTTTATTTCTTCCTCATAAAAAATGTCTCCGACACTGTTATACCCCAAAGATGAGTAAAATAACTTCGCGTGTAGTTGCGCATTTAAAATAAGTTTTGTGTAACCTTGTTGTGCGGCTGATTTTTCGACGAATTGCATTAATTTTTTTCCATAACCAGATTTTCTAAATGCAGGATGAATGGCTACTCTTTCGATTTTTACACCTTGTTCATATTGTCTGAAGCGTGCAGTAGCAAAAGGCTGTTGATTGTCATTATAGCCAATAATATGTGTTGCAATTGCGTCATAATCATCTAATTCATTTTCGACTGGTACGCCTTGTTCTTTTACAAAAACTTCCTTTCTAATATCAAAAGCATCTTGTTTTTCTGCTTCTGTTGTTACTATTTTGAACATAGTATCCCTCATTTCTTATAAATAAAACCCTATCAAAGCTAAACTAAGATAGGGTAGTAATCATACATTTATTGTGCTTCTTTACGTACTATAGCACTATATTGCCAAAATATACGCATTTGTGCAATGTTCCAATTATTCATGCCCATAGTAAAACCAGAAGGTTTAAACAGATTAACGTCTGTAACTTCTAAAGCTGCTGCTATTAGATATTGAATAGGGACACTGATTTGTTTCATTGTTTCAGTTATACCGTTTTGGTCATAGACCCAAGTGAAAGGTAATTCAGATTCGAATACATCCACTTTATCAAATATTTCAGGTAAAGCAACAATGTAACAAGCACCATCGACAACAGGATTTGCATCACTCTCTTTATAATAGAGGCGTAAAGCTTCATAATTTTCTCTATGCGCATGATTAACATAAAAGAATTCATTTCTAAACAATGCCATATCTTTACTATGAATAATCTGTTGTTCTAACATATTAAACATCCCATTGATGTGGGCCAGTTTATCATATGTTTTGCGTGACATATTATGTGCTCCTTTCTTTAATACTGACCAGTAGGCATTTGGTTTGATTGGTTCGTATCAGCGGAAGGTGCCATTTGATCATTATTTTGCATTTGATTTGATTGGTTATTCCCATTTTGTTGCATATTTGGCTCCATATTTTGCGCACCGTTTTGCTGCATATTTGGATTTGGGTTTTGCGCATCGTTTTGCTGCGTATTTGGATCTGTGTTTTGTGTATCATTTTGTTGTTGATTTGAATTTGACTCATTGTTTGATTCATCCTCACTTTGAGATGAATCTTTTTGATTCTTCCTTAACAAGCTTTGATCTATTTCAGTTTGTGGTATGAGTGTACCATAAAAATCAGTCACTCGTTGATTTAAAAACTTGTCTGCGTCATTAATTTTAGGTAAATTTAAATCTTTTCTCAACAAATTCGATGTCTTCATAATGCTTTTTATATCTGGATTATAGTAATAGATATTGTTTAAGTAATCATCTTCACCTTTAAGTTGTGTTGTTTTGATGTCTAAATCACTTTTTAAGTATGTTGTAGCTAAAGATTTAACTTCCTTCGAGCTTAAATTATGTTTTGAATTGTTGCCGACGATTTTAATAACGTCATCAAGTTTGCTGAAAGAATTTTTCTTTTGGGCTTTGGCAATAAGTAGTTTTATTAATTCCATTTGTCTTTGACCACGTTTTAAATCGGAGTCATTGTGACGTGTACGTGCAACAGCTAATGCTTCATCACCATTTAATTTTTGATAACCTTTTTTAACTTTAATTTTACCTGTATCGTCAGTATTTGGTTCATTTAAATTATATGGTACGTCATAGTAAATACCATCAAGTTCATTGACTGCATCAACAAAAGCCTCCATATTAATACGTACGTAATAGTCTACAGGCACATTTAAAGTGCCTTCAACAGCGTCCATAGAGGCAATCGGACCACCAAAAGCATGAGCATGTGTAATTTTATCGTAATATCCTACTTTTGGAATATAACTAATTGTATCACGTGGGATACTTAACATTCTTAGTTGTTGAGTATCTGGATTTAAAGTTGAAAAAATCATGGCATCCGTACGAGATTTGGATGCGCTTTGGCCATTTTTTTTACGTTGTTCATTCTCATCGATACCTAAAAATAAAATCGATACTGGATCTTTTGAAGGGTTAATTTTGGTATCTCGTAAATTGGATTTACGGTTCGAGTCACTTCCATTAAATGAATCGTCAATTGCGCCTTGAGAGGCTTTAAATAACATAATAGTATAAATAACTGGAATAACGACAAGTCCTAATGAAAGTAGAATCAAAAGGTATTTAAAAAGTTTATTCATTATTTTTCTCCCACTTTATTTTATAATTTGTACAAATATAGATGTTAATAAAAAATGTTGTGATTGTAAATTGTATTAAAAAAATGTAAATATTAAAATGTACTATAAGGTAATATTTTATTACTTTGAGAGAAAAATATCAACTATGTTTCATTAAAGTGTGCGCATTGCATAGTGAAATATGATCATTACTTGAGCACCATTGACTATACTTTTTTCATGAATTTCAGCTATAATTAATATGTGTAACGTCATTACTCATTCGCTAAAACTTTGGTAGGAATTTTTAGCTATACTGTTTAATGTTTTCAGTAGTGTGGAAAGTAGATATATATTCAAAGGAAGTTAAAATATAAACGCGGCGCAGGAGGAATTATACTAATGAAACAACAATGGATTGAGAAGTTAGATGAAAGTTTAGTAAAACCATTTTATGAAACGCAATCGGAAGAGGAAGTTGAATATGGTTTTAATAGTACACTATCATTTGGAACTGCAGGCATCAGGAGTACATTTGGTATAGGTCCAGGAAAATTGAATGC
This sequence comes from Staphylococcus sp. GDY8P72P, assembly GCF_016890655.1. NCBI lineage: Bacteria > Bacillati > Bacillota > Bacilli > Caryophanales > Staphylococcaceae > Staphylococcus > Staphylococcus sp. GDY8P72P. The sequence continues at coordinate 11,814 of NZ_JAFEQJ010000012.1, forward strand.
TTTTACTGTACGTAAAGTAGCACTAGGGCTAGCACAATTCTTGACTGCACAACATGCAACACCATCAGTGGTTATTCATTTTGATACTCGATATTTGTCAAAAGAATTTTCTGAAGAAATGGCAGGTATTTTAGCAGCTAATGGTGTACAAGTCATATTGGCAGCGAGTTATAAGTCTACACCTGAATTATCATTTGCAGTTAGACATTTAAATGCTACTGCCGGTGTTATGATAACAGCTAGTCATAATCCTAAAAATTATAATGGCATTAAGGTTTATAATGATGCCGGAGGACAATTATTACCTGAGGAATCGACAACATTGAGTAGTTATATAGATGCTATTGATAAGCCGCTAGAGCTAACTAAACCAGATTTTTCAGAACTTAAAGCAAATCAAAAGATACAGTATTTAGATGATACAGTAACTGAAAGTTATATTGAAGCTGTCACAAAGTTGATAGATAAAATAGAATATAATAATGAAAAAGTAGTATTAACAAGTTTACATGGTACAAGTTTACCTATTTTAGAAAATATTTTGACTGGATTAGACTATACAAATTACGTTATTGAAAAAGAACAATCGCAACCAGATGGCGGATTTCCGACTGTAAAAAGTGCCAATCCCGAAGAAGTTGAGGCTTTCGAAAGGGGAATTAGCTTAGCACAAGAAAGCAATGCAAATTTAGTTATTGCTACTGATCCTGACGCTGACCGACTGGGCATTGTTGAAGTTTATGAAGATGGTTCATACCGTTATTTTAATGGTAATGAGATAGGTTTAATGTTAATGAAATTAAGATTTCAAGATCTCGCTGATTTAAATCAACCATTATATATAGTTAAATCAATTGTCACGAGTGAATTAGCTGAAAGACTAGGACAGTTACTCGATGTCGAAATTAATAATGTGTTAACTGGTTTTAAATACATTTCAGAATTATTGGAAGAAAAAGATGCGGAAGAAGAAAAATTATTGCTAGCCTTTGAAGAGAGTCATGGTTATTTAGCTGAATCTATTTCTCGTGATAAAGATGCTATTCAAATTGTGCCATTAATTATTAAATATAAAAATTTATTAGCACAAAATGGACTTACATTTAACAATGTAATTAATGATATTTATCAAAATATTGGAAAATTCAAAGATAAGACAGTGGCATTAAGTTATGAGGGTGCAGCAGGGGTTAACAAAATCAATGCTATTATGGATCAATTTAGAACAGATACAACTTTACCAACTGAGATGTGCGGATTAACAGTTAAACGTGTTGAAGATTATCAACAAGGTATAGTAACAAATATAACGGAACAGTCGGTACAAAGCCTGTCTTTACCTAAAACAAATTTACTAAGATTTATTTTTGATGAAGGTTTTATTGCGCTGAGACCGTCAGGTACAGAACCTAAAATTAAACTTTATTTCTCTTTAAATGTCGACAACATTACAGCAATTGAGGATCAATTTATAGCTAAATATGTAGATTGATAGTACAAAGTTACAAGGAAGGTAAAAGAAAATAAAACAACATAAACTACTTATTGGATTAACAACTTTTGTGATGTTGGTAGTATTAACTTTGGGAGGTACTTATCTATATAAGTACCTTTTCAATGAAGCTACAAAGAAAACAATACCGACCAACAGCCATAACACCACTAGAAAAACAAATAAAGTAGTGCGTATGAACACGACAATGGATACAACTAATAAAGTGTATACACAAATTAATGACTATTTAGAATCAGTAAACTTCAATGGCACCATTACGATTATGCAAGAGGGAGAGTTAAAATTAAATAAAGGTTATGGTATGAAAAATTTTGATACATTACAACCTAATGACGCTAATACGATGTATTTAATCGGGTCAAGTCAAAAATTTTTAACAGGGCTAATGTTAAAACAGTTAGCTATTGCAAAGCAAATTAATATGGAGGCTTCGCTGACACAATATATACCATGGTTTCAAACCATTTATCCATTAAACAGCAATGATTTAATGTTACATCAAAGTGGTTTGTTTAAATATCAGCCCTCTGAACATGTTACGTCAATTCAAGAAGCTACACAGGCAATACAACGTAGAGGTATTAATCCTAAACTCTATAAAAAGCCACAATACAATGATGGTAATTATATTGTATTAGCACATTTGATTGAGGTGATTACTCACCAATCATACGAACAAGCATTTAAACAAATGATAATGCAACCAAATGATTTAAAATTTACAGCTTTTTACAATGATCATAATTTAGCACACAATATGGCAATCGGATATAAACAAGTTAATCAAAAACCAGTGAAACAACAACCGCGCTTTCTAAACCAATATTATGGTGCAGGTAATTTATTTATGGCTCCATATGATATGGCGCAGCTCATTTTAAATTTACAACACAATAAAATATTTTCTGCTGTTGAAACATTACCATTTATTAAAGAAAGTATGACTTCTCGATATCCTAAAGCATATAGATTTGGTTATTATAGTTTCCCTGATAAAAATCGCATCAATGGCGGTTTTTATGGCCAAGTGTTTACAGTATATTTTAACGATCGCTATATCATTGTCATGGGTACAAATTATGAACAACCCCATTTGACTAATGAGTCAATGTTAAAACATATTTTTAAGCATTACTTAAAACAGGAAAATCACAATTATAATAAAACAGGAAAGACATACTAAAAGGCTGGAATAATGTTATTCCAGCCTTAAAATATTATCTGAATGAGCAGATACCATTATGAGATTGTGTGAGTTTTACTTACAATATGTTAAAGCGTCAAAGAAGATTTTTTCGAAAATGTCTGTTTCAATCCCCATAACGACAGTGCAATTAGGATATGCAGATTTTAAATCTGTAACAGTAGCCCCTCTAGTTAATTCCCCAGTTGTTTCGATATCTACGCGAGCTTCTACAATTTGAAAAAGTTCAGGATGTAATAAATATAAAATGGTATATGCATCATAAATGTTAATACCATATTCAAAATCATCTCCACGATAATGTGAAAATAATTGATGCAACATACGTCCTGTATCATTTAAACTTTTCAGTTTCTCTAATTTGGCATGTATTAAAGTCGAACTACGTGCTACATCTAAACCGACCATCGTCAAAGGTAATCCTGAATTAAACACAATATGAGCAGCTTCAGGGTCGCAATAAATATTAAATTCTGCTAATGGTGTGACATTGCCACGGCCGGCACTGCCTCCCATTAAAATAATTTCTTTAATCTGTGTTTTCACTTCGGGATATGTAGTTAATAACAAAGCAATGTTGGTTAATGGTCCAATCGGAATGAGTGTGATGGGTTCTTTACTATTGATAAGTAGGTCATACATTGCTGCAACTGCATTATGAGAAGACAATGTTGATGCGTCTACTTCTTGGAACTCGTAACCATCCATTCCAGATTCGCCGTGGACACTACTGGCACTGAATATGTCAGACAGTAAAGGATGTGATGCACCTCGATGTACGGGAACATTACTATTAAAAAATTGTGTAAGTTTCAATGCATTTGCTGTTGTTTTTTCAATGCCTACATTCCCATTTACAGTGGTCAACATTTTAACATCCAAATCAGGATGATTTAGGGCAATACTGATAGCTGCTGCATCATCAATGCCAGGGTCAGTATCTATAATAATAGGGTGCTTCATAATTAAACCTCCGTTCCAAATTTAAACCTATTACCATTATAATAGGGACTAACGTAAAATTACTAATACAAGCCATTACAATAATGGCAATTGCTCATAATCATAGGGGAGACAAGTAATAATTAAATAAAAAAAAGACTTCTCCGAAGAGAAGTCTTTTTTGACACTTATAAGTGACTTGAATGTCCACCTTGCATTACCCAGTAAGTACCAATAACAGTAATTAAAGTGATAATAATCGCGAAGATTACTTTGAAACCTTGAAGATTACCGTCTTTACCTTCAGTTAAATGCATGAACATTAGTAACTGCACTGCTGCTTGAATAAAAGCAAAGCCAAATATAATTGTAATCTTTGCATTTAAAGTCATTGATGTGTAAAGTGTCACGAAAACTGCTAATATGGTCAAAACGATTGAGGCGATAAAGCCTACTGTATGCTTAACTATTGTATTCATCCACTAAACACCATCCCTATCATATATACGGCAGTAAAGATGAAGATCCATACAACATCTAAGAAGTGCCAGTATAAACTAACTATAAATAATTTAGGTGCATTATCTTCATTTAAGCCACGCATACCTATTTGAATTAATAAACAAATAATCCAGACGATACCTAGTGAAACGTGGGCACCGTGCGTACCTAATAAAATAAAGAAACTTGACCAATAAGAACCGATTGTAGGATTAACACCTTCATGTGCATAGTGTGCGAACTCATAAATTTCAAAACCTACGAAGATTGCACCTAGCAATACAGTGATAATCATCCAAATCATCATTAATTTTTGTTTCTCTTTTCTCATATAGTAAATGGCAATACCACAAGTATATGAGCTGATTAATAACGCAAAAGTCATTATTAATACTAATGGTAATTCAAACAATTCAGTAGTCATTTTACCAGCGTAGTCGCCACCATATTGCAATGTTAATAACGCTGCAAATAACGTACCAAAAAGTGAAAATTCAGCTGTAAGGAAAATCCAAAAGCCAAGTTTATTTAAATTACCTTCATGCGAACGTGCATCAATTGTATTTACATCATGACTCATGACTTACAGCCTCCCTTTCTTTTTTACGTGCTTCACGTAGTCTAGCTTCTGTTTCTTCTACTTCAGAAACAGGAATATGATAACCGTGATCGATTTGGAAACTTCTATAAATCATAGTACCGAAGATACCGATTAAACATAAAATCGCTGGTAATATTGTTTCAAAGACTAAGAAGAATCCACCAATTGTAAAGAAGATACCCATCCAGAAACCAACAGGTGTATTGTTTGGCATATGGATTTCTGAGTAATTATGGTTGTCTAAATAATGGCGACCATGTTCTTTCATGTTTACAAATGTGTCGTAGTCATTCCAATCTGGAGTGATTGCAAAGTTATATTTAGGAGGCATAGCAGAAGCTGTAGCCCATTCTAAAGTACGACCTAAACCATTCCAGTTATCACCAGTTGCTTCTCTTGGAGAAGTGAAGTGACTGTAAACAATACTTACTACTAAGAAAGCGAAACCAATTGCCATAAGTACTGCACCGATAGTTGAGATTAAGTTTAACATCCACCAACCATCTTCTGGCATATAAGTGTATAAACGACGTGGCATACCATCTAAACCAAGTACGAATTGTGGTAAGAAACATACGTTAAAGCCAATCATAAAGAACCAGAAACACCATTTATTTAATGTTTCGTTCAATTTATAACCAACCATCTTAGGATACCAGAATATCAGTGCACCGAGACAGGCGAACACAACACCAGCAACTAACGTATAGTGGAAGTGTGCCACTAAGAAATACGTATTGTGATATTGGTAGTCAGCAGCGGCCATCGCTAACATGACACCAGTAACTCCTCCTAATAAGAAGTTAGGAATAAACGCTAGGGCGAATAACATCGGTGATTCAAATGTAATTCGACCTTGATACAATGTGAACAACCAGTTAAATAATTTAACCCCGGTCGGTATACCAATCAACATCGTTGTGATTGAGAAGAATGAGTTGATTAAGGCACCATTACCCATTGTGAAGAAATGGTGAACCCAAACTAAGAAACTTAAGAATGCAATACCTGCTGTTGCCCAAACCATACTTTGATGTCCAAATAATCGTTTACGTGCAAAAGTAGGTATAATTTCTGAATAAATACCGAATGCTGGCAAAATAACAATATATACCTCAGGGTGCCCCCATACCCAGAAGAAGTTTGCCCAAAGCATTGGCATACCACCATCCGCAACTGTGAAGAATGCCGTGTCAAAGATTCTATCAGTTGTGAATAGCGCTAACGCAACTGTTAGTACAGGGAATGCCAAAATTACAATAAGAGCTGTGATAAATGTAGTCACAGTGAACATAGGCATTTCCATAAATTTCATTGTAGGTGTTTTACATCTCAGGATAGTAACGAAGAAGTTAATACCTGTCATTAATGTACCAATACCTGAAATTTGAATTGCAATTAAGTAATAATTGACGCCTGGACCTGGACTAAATTCTCCAGCTAACGGTGCGTAGTTTGTCCAACCTGCTGCAGGTGATCCACCTACGATAAATGAAAGGTTGAATAACAACATACCTGAGAAGAATAGCCAAAAACTTACGTTGTTAAGAATAGGGAATGCAACATCACGTGCACCGATTTGTAACGGTACAATCACATTCCATAATCCAAAAATGAAAGGCATTGCCATGAAAATAATCATGATTACGCCGTGTGTACTAAAGATTTCGTTATAGTGGTTTGATTCCAAGAATTTGTTATCTGGAATTGCTAATTGAGTACGCATTAATAACGCATCGATACCACCACGAATAAACATTAATACGGCACAGATTAAGTACATCGCACCAATCTTTTTATGGTCGATAGATGTGAACCATTCTCTATATAGATATTTCCACAATTTAAAATATGTGATTACTGCAATTACACCGATAACCATGAATGGGGCACCGATTTGTGCCATTGTTATCATCCAGTTACCTTGTACCAGTAATTGATCCCATGGAAAATTCATTAATGTCCACCTCCATGTTCCTGATCATTTTTCTCTAGCTCAGAAGCTTTATTATCTTTACTTCCTTCGTTGAGTTTTTCCATTTCATCCATATTATGAGATTCTTCTTCCTTGAACTCATTATTATATGGTTCGTCGTTGCCTAAGATCATGGCTTTCATTCCATGACGCTCATAGTTTGCATTTGAGATTTGTGGTTTACGTTTTGGTTGATCCGGTTCATCTAAAATATCTTTCTTACGTTCTTCTTCAGTATTGAAGTTTGGATCTTTTTGAACGTAATTATAGCGATCGTAAGCATAGAAGATATACTCAGGATCAGCTGCTGGATCGACAAATGCCATATGAGTACCACTGAAAGTAAGTTCTTTGTTTTCAGTAGTAGGTAAAAGTTGCTTATCAAAAGTATCTTGATCTAATACTTTTTTACTTTGAGCATCTTTAACCCAATCCTTGAAGTCTGATTGGCTTACAGAATGAACATCAAATACTTGACGTGCGAAACCTTCACCATTGAAGTTTGAGTTACGTCCACGGAACGTACCTGTTTCACTTGCAGTCATTGTCCAATCCATTGTCATGCCAGTCATTGCATATTTCTGACCACCAAGTTGTGGAATCCAGAAACTTGTCATCATATCCATTGATTGAAGTTTGAAGACAACAGGACGATCTTTCGGAATAGTTAAATGATTAACTGTTTCGATTTTTTCTTCAGGATAACTGAAGAACCATTTGTAACCGGCACTAGTTGCATAAATAACTATTGGGTCATCCTTTTTCTCTGGTTTTGCTTCATATTGATAAAGCGATTTGACCGTTGGAATTGCTAATGCAATAACAATGATGACTGGAATAACGAACCAAATAAACTCTATTAATGAATTGTGATGCATTTTTCCTGACTCATCATTATTTCTTAAGCGGTATTTAAATAAGAAATAAGCGAACATGATGAGTACTACCGCCATAATAACAAGCATGAAGATGATTGAATAGATAATCAAGAACTTCGAATCACTTGCCATTGGCCCTTTTGGGTTTAAAACTTCTACGTTTGAACAACCACTAAGTAAAATTAGTGAGCCAAAGAGTAGAAGCAAAGACTTAAATTTTGACACTTTTTTGACCTCCTAATACTACAATTGTAGGGCTTAACATCAATTTTAAGATATTACGCGATATTTACAAGTGTTTGTAGCAAAAAAAAAATTGTAAAATTAAAACAACCCCAACAGAAACAACGTCTGGTGGGGGTTGAAAGATTTATTAAAATTATGTGTACATTTTGTGAAAAGTGTCATAATTAGACATATTTAAAAAATATAGTGGTCAATAGTGATAACTGTTATCAATTAGGGGTGGTTAAACATAGTTATGTATATTATTTTACTTCAATGTAACGTGTTGATTTATCTACTGCTCCATTAGAATCTTCTACTTGATATTCAATTTTGTACTTTCCTGATTTATTTGTATCTACATGTCCGTTTACAGTAATTTTGTCTGTAAGATCACCATCTTCTTTATCATAAGCACGAATACCTTTTAACACATTGTAGTCGTTACCTTTTTCGACAATTGTGTCCGTTGCACCTTTGATTTCAGGAATAGTATTTTCAGTTGCTTCTGCACTTAAATTAGGTGTCACTAGTGTGGCTGACACTCCTATAGCTGATAAAGATTGTAATAATTTATTCATAACGCTACCTCCGTATGAAAATAAGTTGTTGCAAGTTAAACATAATATAACGCAGTTACTCGTTTTGAACATCGTACTATAGTCCTAATATAGCGAAAAATTTTAAATTTAACTGTAAGTTAACGTTAAAATTTAGTAAATATGAAAACATAACAATGGTATTTTATTAGCTGTGACATGTGCAATTAAGTGATTTTTGAAGTTAATATACATATCAATAGTAAAAATAATTAAAATGTGAAGGGCGGGGGTTATATTAAATATCATTTGTGCAATATAATAGTAAAAAGCAGAATTTAAGTAGTTGTTTCTGTTAAACGTATTGAAAAAACTAAGAGGACATTAATTTTGTTTCAGAGTGTCAACAAACTATCGACTTTGTTGGCAGTTTTTTGTGCACGCTTTCCGCGGGCACTGCCTCAGCTTGTAGTCTTCGGCGAGTGCAATTACCGAAGGGTTGGCACTATTCACTGCCAATAATATAATGTGAAAAATACCCCATAGATAAAAATAAACAAGCCTTAGGAGAACTATGAACTGACCCCAATTAGTGGGAATAAAATAAAAACACTTTCGTTGAATTCATTTAAAATGAATCATACGGAGGTGTTTTTTCTATGAAAACAATGTCTTATTCAATAGAAAC
>NZ_JAFEQJ010000013.1:0-53316 GCF_016890655.1 Staphylococcus sp. GDY8P72P
TAAAAACTATAATAATTATCGAATTCAAAAAATACTAGGATACTTATCCCATAGAAAATATAGGTAATTATCAGACTAGAACATAGTGTTTTTATTAAGTTATCATTCTAAGGTTTCAGCGCCAATATAACCTAAGGCTTGTTTACGTACATACTAGTACATTGTGCTCGTACATTTTTATATTGTTCGTATATTTAATAACTTAAATATTAATAATTATTCGATGCCTCTACGCATTTTTTCTGCTAATAACGTATTATTTAACACCATAGTAATTGTCATTGGGCCTACACCACCAGGTACAGGCGTAATAGCACCAGCGATTTGTTTTACTTCTTCATAATCTACATCGCCTTTAAGCTTACCATTTTCATCTGGTGTATTACCTACATCAATAACTACAGCACCTGGCTTAACATCATCTTTAGATACGATGCCAGGACGACCAACTGCACTTACGATGATATCAGCATTTTTTAAATGTTGCTGCATATCTTTTGTTCTTGAATGCAAAATTGTCACTGAGGCATTTTTTTGTAATAGTAATTTAGATACAGGTTGACCAACGATATGACTACGGCCAATGACTACTGCATCTTTACCTTCTATATCAATATCAGCGTGATTTAATAATTCCATTATACCTAATGGCGTACATGGCACGAATGTTTGTTCATCTATATAAAGTTTACCGATATTTTCTGGGTGGAAACCGTCCACATCTTTAGCTGGATTAATGGCTTCTAAAATCTTTTGTTCACTTACTTGATCTGGTAAAGGTACTTGTACAAGAATACCACTGACACTGTCATCTTCATTTAATCGTGTTAACTCTTTTAACACATCTTCTTCAGATGTAGACTCGTCTAAATGTACAATTTCGGAAATCATACCAATTTTTTCAGCAGCTTTCTTTTTAGAGTTAACGTAACTTTGACTTGCACCATCGTTACCTACAAGTATAACTGACAGTTTTGGTGTATAACCTTTAGTTTGTAACGCTTCGACTTGATCTTTTAGACCTTGTCTATAATCTTTAGCAATTTGTTTTCCATCTAAAATTTTTGCGACCATGAAAATTTCCTCCTCTAAATTCTGAACCTCACCTTAACATTAAAACATATTAACGCTATAAAATTAAGTAAAATACGTAAATTAAATGATTTTTTGAAGTTAAAGTTCGATTTTTGATTGAAAAAGCATGATTTTGTTGTTATGCTATATCTGTAATATACATCTTAAAGTAGTAACATTTCAAATTATTGAAAGGGTGTTCAATTTGAAAGTGGCAGTAATTATGGGAAGTTCATCTGATTGGAATATCATGCAAGAAAGCTGTGCTATGTTAGAACAATTTGAAATACCATATGATAAGAAAGTAGTTTCCGCACATCGTACGCCTAAATTGATGTATGATTTTGCAACTGAAGCACGTACGAATGAGTATGATGTAATTATTGCTGGCGCAGGTGGCGCTGCACATTTACCTGGTATGGTAGCTTCTATGACGACATTACCAGTAATAGGTGTCCCAATCGAATCTAAAAGTTTAAAAGGACTAGATTCATTATTATCTATTGTGCAAATGCCAGGAGGTATTCCTGTAGCAACGACTGCAATAGGTAAAGCTGGAGCTAAAAATGCAGGTATTTTAGCAGCACGTATTTTAAGTATAAACAATAAAACAGTCCAAAAAAATTTGGAAAATTATGAAAAATCTCTTGTTGAGAAAGTGAGTGAAATGCAACGTGAACTTCAGTAACTTAAGTTTTGGTGCAACGATAGGCATCATTGGTGGCGGTCAGTTAGGCAAAATGATGGCACAATCTGCTCAACAAATGGGTTATAAAGTTATAGTGTTAGACCCTGATACAGAGTGCCCATGTCAGTATGTAGCTCATCAATTTATTAATGCGAATTATGATGATGAAGATGCATTGAATCGATTAGGTCAATTATCCGATGTCATTACTTACGAATTTGAAAATATTTCTGCACCACAATTAAAAGAATTAGTCGCAAAATACAACATTCCACAAGGGTATCAAGCTATCGAATTATTACAAGATCGTTTGTCTGAAAAACAAACTTTAAAAGAATGTGGAACACAAATTGTTCCGTTTTTATCTGTAACTTCATCTGATGAATTAATTGAAGCAAGTGAAGTGCTGGGGTATCCATTTATCGTAAAAACACGATTTGGAGGATACGACGGTAAAGGTCAAATCTTAGTGAAAGATGCGTCTTATTTAGCTGAAGTTGAACAACTTATTACACATCAAGAATGTGTCGCAGAACAATTTTTAAATCTTGAAAAAGAAGTCTCATTAACTGTAACTATTGGAAATGATAATCAAATAACGTATTTTCCATTGCAAGAAAATGAACATAGAGACCAAATCTTATTTAAAACAGTTGTACCAGCTCGCAGTGATAAAGAACAAGAGGCACGTCAGGAAGTACAAAAAATAATTAAACAAATTCATTTTGTCGGTACTTTTACAGTGGAATTCTTCATTGATAAACAAAATCACTTGTTTGTTAATGAAATAGCTCCACGACCACATAATTCAGGTCATTATTCAATTGAAGCTTGTAATTATTCACAATTTGATACGCACATTCTTGCAATTACTGGTCAAAAGTTACCTGATGACATTGAATTATTGCAACCAGCAGTAATGATGAATTTATTAGGTAAGGATTTAGATTTATTAGAAACTGAGTTTGCACATCAACCTGCATGGCATGTGCATATTTACGGTAAAACTGAGCGTAAAGCAGCACGCAAAATGGGCCATATTACAGTGTTAACAACGGACCTTGCAGCGACAGAACAACAAATGTTGAACCATTTTGAAGGGAGTAACAACTAATGACATTGCTATACGAAGGTAAAGCTAAAAAAATACATGCTACTGATACAGAAGGTATTTTACGTGTGGAATATAAAGATGAGGTTACAGCAGGGAATGGTGCAAAAAAAGATTATATCGAAGGTAAAGGACGATTAAATAATCTTATCACCTCTAAACTATTTAATTCTCTTAAACAACAAGGGTTAGAAAGCCATTTTATTGAACAAATTTCAGAAACAGAACAATTGGTACAATCTGTAGATATTATTCCATTAGAGGTTGTTGTACGCAATATTGCAGCAGGTTCAATAACTAAGCGACTAGGTTTCGATAAAGGGCATTCTTTTGAGCAACCGTTAGTTGAGTTTTTCTATAAGAATGATAAGTTAAATGACCCATTAATTACGGACGACCATGTCAAGTTGTTGCATATCGCTAATGATGATGAAATTAGCACTTTAAAAGCAGCAGCACTGAAAATTAATGAAGCATTAGTATCTATTATGGACCAAGTAGATTTACGACTTGTAGATTTTAAAATTGAATTTGGTAAAACGACAAAAGGTGACATTATTTTAGCTGATGAAATTTCTCCTGATACATGTCGTATCTGGGATAAACATAGTGATGTGAACTTCGATAAAGATGTTTATCGCGAAGATAGAGGATCAATAATAGACACTTATCAAACTTTCTTAAATAAATTGGAGGCTTTATAAAATGAAAACAATTGAATTACATGTAACTTTACAACCACAAGTATTAGACACTCAAGGACAAGCTTTAAATCGTGCTGTACATGATTTAGGCTACACGCAAGTCAACGATATTCGTGTCGGAAAATTATTATATATGACAGTAGAAGAAGCTACTGACGAAGCAGTTCACAATGTGGTAACAACATTAAGTGAAAAGTTATTTGCTAATACAGTTATTGAAGAATACAGTTATAAAGTTGTCGATGAAGGAGAGAAGGCATAATGAAATTTGCAGTGCTAAAATTTCCTGGATCAAATTGTGATAGAGACATGTATAATGCTGCTATTAAAATGGGAGCAAACGCAGAATATGTAGATTATCGAAATGAGTCACTTGCAGGTTTTGATGGCGTATTAATTCCAGGAGGATTCTCTTTTGGTGACTATTTACGTTCGGGAGCAATGGCTAGTGTGGCACCTATTATTAATGAAGTGAAACGTTTTGCAGATGAAGGAAAACCAGTGCTAGGTGTCTGTAATGGATTTCAAATTTTAACAGAAATTGGTTTGTTACCTGGGGCGTTATTGTACAACGATTCACATTTATTCGTTAGCCGAAATGAACAATTAAAAGTAGTGAATAATAACACACCATTTACTAAATTATATGCACAAGATGAACACGTTGTATACCCTGTAGCACACGGCGAAGGGCACTATTATTGTACTGAAGAAACATATGACGACTTAGTTGTTAATAATCAAATTATTTTAACTTATGTCGATAATCCCAATGGCTCTTTTAATGATATTGCAGGGATTGTAAATAAAAAAGGAAATGTATGTGGCATGATGCCGCACCCAGAACGTGCACTTGAATCAATTTTAGGTACTGACAGTGGCGTGAAATTATTTGAAGCGATGGTAAATAGTTGGAGGGAACAAAATGTCTAAGTTTATTGAACCAAGTGTAGAAGAAATCAAGTTAGAGCAACTATATAAAGACATGGGATTAAGTGATTCTGAATATGAACATGTTTGTGAAATCTTAGGTAGAGAACCAAATTTCACAGAAGTTGGTATTTTTTCTGTAATGTGGAGTGAGCATTGTTCTTATAAGCACTCTAAACCGTTTTTAAAACAATTTCCAACAACAGGTGAGCACGTTTTAATGGGACCTGGTGAAGGTGCTGGTGTGGTTGATATTGGTGATAATCAAGCGGTTGTTTTTAAAGTAGAGTCACACAATCATCCTTCTGCTGTAGAGCCATATCAAGGTGCAGCGACAGGTGTAGGTGGCATAATTAGAGATATTGTGTCTATAGGTGCACGCCCAATTAATTTATTAAATAGTTTACGTTTTGGAGAATTGACTGAAAAACAAAACCGTCGACTATTACGCGGTGTCGTAGCTGGTATTGGAGGCTATGGTAACTGTATTGGTATACCTACAACAGCAGGTGAAATTGAATTTGATAATCGTTATGACGGCAATCCATTAGTTAATGCGATGTGTGTAGGTATTATCGATCATGATATGGTTCAAAAAGGAACTGCTAAAGGTATCGGAAATTCAGTTATTTATGTTGGTTTAAAGACTGGGAGAGATGGTATTCATGGAGCGACTTTTGCATCTGAAGAATTGAGTGAAGATAGTGAAAGTAAAAGACCATCAGTGCAAATTGGTGATCCGTTTGTCGGCAAAAAACTAATGGAAGCAACGTTAGAGGCTATCACATTTGATGAATTAGTTGGTATCCAAGATATGGGTGCGGCTGGTTTAACATCATCTTCTTCTGAAATGGCAGCAAAAGGTGGCAATGGCTTACACTTACGTTTAGAACAAGTACCAACAAGAGAACAAGGAATTTCACCATATGAAATGATGTTGTCAGAAACACAAGAGCGTATGTTATTAGTCGTTGAAAAAGGTACAGAACAAAAATTCTTAGATTTATTCGACAAACATGAATTAGATAGTGCAGTTATTGGTGAAGTGACTGACACAGATCGTTTTGTATTAACTTATGAAGATGAAGTGTATGCTGATATTCCGGTAGAACCACTTGCTGATGAAGCACCAGTATATATTTTAGAAGGTGAACATAAAGACTATAATACGAGCACGAATGACTACAGTGATATAGATGTAGATGAAGTATTTAATAAATTAATTGCACACCCAACAATTGCATCAAAACACTATTTATATGAACAGTACGATCAACAAGTTGGTGCTAATACAATTGTGAAACCAGGATTACAAGCTTCAGTTGTACGTGTTGAAGGTACTTCTAAAGCGATTGCTTCTACTATTGATGGAGAAGCACGTTACGTATTTAATCAGCCTTATGAAGGTGGCAAAATGGTTGTAGCTGAAGCATATCGTAATTTAATTGCTGTAGGTGCAACGCCATTAGCAATGACGGATTGTTTAAATTATGGTTCGCCTGAGAAAAAAGAAATCTACCAACAATTAATTGATTCAACTAAAGGTATGGCAAAAGCGTGTGAAATTTTGCAAACTCCGGTTGTTTCAGGAAATGTGTCACTATATAACGAAACAAAAGGGACTTCCATTTTCCCAACTCCTGTAGTAGGAATGGTGGGATTAATTGAAGATATTGACTATCTAAATGACTTTACACCTAAAGCAGGACAAGCAATATATGTTGTTGGTGATACAGGTAATGACTTTGGTGGAAGTCAGATCGAGAAATTAATTTATAATGAGGTAAATCATGAATCTGAAGCCATTGATTTATCTGAAGAGGTAGCTAAAGGCGAAGAGATAAAACAATTCATAAGAACAGGCCAGGCAGCTCATGTACAAACAGTTGGTAAAGGTGGCTTAGCTATAACGTTAGCTAAAATCAGTGCGCATTATAATTTAGGTATTGCTGCTCAAATAGCATTAACAGAGAGTCAATTATTTAGCGAAACACAAGGTCGTTATATTGTTGTTGCTAAAGAAGGTGCAGAAATCAACCTAACTAATGCAGTAAAAATAGGTCATTTAACAGAAGATGAAACATTTGAAGTGGCTACCGATAAAGTTACAATTCAACGCAAAGTGTCTGAGCTCAAGGCACAATGGGAAGGAGCAATCTCTCAATGTATGACATCCACGGATTAAATGAAGAATGCGGACTTTTTGGCATTTGGAACCATACTGAATCAGCGCATTTAACATATATGGGATTACAAAGCTTACAACACCGAGGACAAGAAGGTGCAGGTATCGTTTGTTCAAATGGACAAAACTTAATTGGTGAACGTGGATTAGGATTACTCACTGAAGCTTTATCGCAACAAGAATTAGCGACATTTCAAGGATATCAGCATGCTATTGGTCATGTACGTTATGCGACTTCTGGTAATAAAGGTATCGAAAACATTCAACCATTTTTATATCATTTTTATGATATGAGCGTTGGTGTTTGTCATAACGGTAATTTAATTAATGCTCAAAGTTTAAGAAAAGAATTGGAACAACAAGGCGCAATTTTCCACTCATCGTCTGATACTGAGGTTATTATGCATTTAATTAGACGAAGTAAACAACCTACTTTTGAAAGTGCATTAACTGAAAGTCTGCGTACGATTAAAGGTGGTTTCACATTTGCTTTACTTACAAAGGATGCATTATATGGTGCGGTAGATCCAAATGCAATTCGACCATTGGTTGTTGGAAAATTACAAACTGGTGAATATGTCATTGCAAGTGAAACATGTGCTATTGATGTTTTAGGTGGAGAATTTGTTCGTGATATTCATGCTGGTGAGTATGTAGTGATTAATGATGATGGTATTAGAGTCGAATCTTATACTACAGAAACAACAACAGCAATTTCAGCTATGGAATATATTTATTTTGCACGCCCAGATTCAACAATTGCAGGAAAAAACGTTCATGCTGTACGTAAAATGTCAGGTAAACGTTTAGCTGAAGAAAGTCCAGTAGAGGACGCTGATATGGTAATAGGAGTACCTAATTCCTCATTGTCGGCGGCTACTGGTTATGCTGAAGCTATGAATTTACCATATGAAATGGGATTAATTAAAAATCAATATGTTGCACGTACGTTTATTCAACCGACACAAGAGTTACGTGAACAAGGTGTACGCGTGAAATTATCGGCAGTAAAAGATATTGTTCACGGTAAAAATATAGTTATGGTTGATGATTCAATAGTAAGAGGTACGACATCTAAACGAATTGTACGTTTATTAAAAGATGCAGGGGCAAAATCTGTCCATGTCAGAATAGCTTCTCCAGAATTTATGTTCCCAAGTTTTTATGGTATTGATGTGTCGACAACTGCTGAATTAATTTCCGCTAATAAATCGCCAGAAGAAATTAAAGACTATATTGAAGCAGAATCATTAGCTTATTTATCGGTTGACGGCCTTATAGAATCAATCGGTATCGATGAGGATGTACCATATCATGGCTTATGTGTTGAAAGTTTTACTGGTGATTATCCAGCTGGATTATATGATTACGAAGAACGTTATTTTGCAAGTTTGAGTGAACGACAAAAGGCATTTTTAGCACAAAATACACAATACTTTGATAAGGCGGGGAATCAATATGTCTAATGCATATCAACAAGCTGGAGTAGATATCCATGCAGGTTACGAAGCGGTAGAGCGTATTTCTAGTCATGTGAAAAGAACGATGAGAAAAGAAGTACTAGGTGGATTAGGTGGGTTTGGAGCCACTTTTGATTTATCTCAACTTAATATGAAAGCCCCGTTGCTTGTATCTGGAACTGATGGTGTAGGTACAAAACTTAAATTAGCCATAGATTATAATAAGCACGACACGATCGGTATTGACGCAGTAGCGATGTGTGTGAATGATATTTTGACGACAGGTGCAGAACCGTTATATTTTTTAGATTATATTGCAACTAATAAAGTCGTTCCTGAAGTCATCGAACAAATTGTAAAAGGTGTAAGTGATGGTTGCGAAGAAACACATACCGCACTAATTGGTGGAGAAACTGCTGAAATGGGTGAAATGTATCATGAAGGAGAATATGATTTAGCCGGTTTTGCAGTTGGAGCTGTTGAAAAAGATGATTATATAGATGGATCAAACGTCCAACCCGGACAAGTTATTATAGGTTTAGCATCAAGTGGCATTCATTCCAATGGTTATAGTTTAGTCCGTCAATTGATAGCTAAAGCTAATGTTCAAATGACGGATAAGTTTACAGCTGATGAATCATATTTAGAAACATTATTAAAACCAACACGATTATACGTAAACCCAGTATTAGAGGTAATTAAAAAGTATCCAGTACATGCGATGACACATATAACAGGCGGTGGTTTTTATGAAAATATTCCGCGTGCACTTCCAGAAGGTGTTACTGCCAATATTGATGTGACAACATTCCCTACGCCTAAGATTTTTGACTGGTTACAAGAGCAAGGTGAGATTAGTACTGAAGAAATGTATAACATTTTTAATATGGGTATTGGCTTTACACTTGTAGTAGATGCAGCAAATAGTAAAGCGATAATTGAACACATTAAACGACATAATATTGAAGCATTCGAAATTGGTACGATTACATCAGGTGATGAACCAATTCAATTAACGGGGGTTAAAGCGTGACTAAAGTAGCAATATTTGCGTCAGGTTCTGGAAGTAATTTTGAGAATATTATGAGCAAAATTCATCAAGGTCAATTAGAACATATCGAAGTAACAGCGCTATATACGGATCAAGTTAGTGCATATTGTATTGAACGTGCGAGAGATTTTAACTTGGATGTGCATATTAATGAACTCAAAAATTTTGACTCTAAAGCTGATTATGAACGTAAAATTTTAGAATGGTTAACTGCTGAAAAAGTTGAATGGATTATTCTAGCAGGTTATATGAAATTAATTGGTACTGAAATGTTAAATGCATATAATGGAAGAATTTTAAATATCCATCCTTCATTGTTGCCAAAATATAAAGGTAAGGATGCAGTAGGGCAAGCACTTGCCAGTGAGGATGATATTACTGGAACAACAGTACATTATGTTGATAGTGGTATGGATACTGGGGAAATTATAGAGCAACGTCAGTGTCCAATTTATCCTACTGATTCAAAAGAAGAATTAGAAGAGCGCATCAAAAAATTAGAACATGAGCTTTATCCAAAAGTCATTGCAGATATTATTCAATAAGAGGTGTAGATAACATGAAAAAAGCAGTATTAAGTGTTTCTAACAAAAGAGGCATTGTAGAATTCGCACAATCATTAACAGAATTAGATTATGAATTATATTCAACTGGCGGTACTATGAAAGCTATCCAAGAAGCGGGTGTAGCTGTAAAATCTATTTCTGAATTAACACAATTCGATGAAATTATGGATGGTCGAGTGAAAACATTACATCCAGCGGTACACGGTGGTATTTTAGCTGATCGTGATAAACCAGAACATTTAACACAGTTAAAAGAACAAGATATCGATTTAATTGATATGGTAGTAGTCAATCTGTATCCTTTTAAAGAAACTGTGGCTAACCCTGATGTGACTGAAGCAGATGCAATTGAAAATATTGATATAGGTGGACCAACAATGTTGCGAGCAGCTGCCAAAAACTTTAAACATGTAACGACGATTGTACATCCTTCTGATTATAATGAAGTTATTGAACGTTTAAAAAATGACAATTTGGATGCCGCATATCGCAAGTCCTTAATGGTTAAAGTTTTTGAACATACAAATGAGTATGATGCAGCTATTGTAGAATTCTTTAATCAAAGTAAAGAAACGCTACGATATGGTGAAAACCCTCAACAGTCTGCACATTTTGTACGTACATCGAATGCTAAGCAAACACTTGGAGGCGCTAAACAATTACACGGGAAGCAATTAAGTTATAACAATATAAAAGATGCAGATGCAGCACTTGCATTAGTTAAAGAATTTCAGCAACCTACAGCAGTAGCTGTTAAACATATGAATCCATGTGGTGTGGGTATTGGTAATACAATTGACGAAGCATTTCAACATGCTTTTGAAGCAGATAGTCAATCCATTTTTGGTGGCATTGTCGCTTTAAATCATACTGTGGGCGAATCATTAGCAACAAAATTACATGAAATTTTCTTGGAAGTTGTAATTGCGCCTAAATTTACAGATGAAGCATTATCGATTTTAAGTCAAAAAAAGAATATCCGTTTATTAGAAATTGATATGACGTTAGATAAAAATGAACAAGAAGTCGTATCTGTATCTGGTGGTTATTTAGTTCAAGACAAAGACAATGTGGCAATTAAGCGTGAAGATATAGCAGTAGTAACTAATGAGACACCTACGGAAGCACAGTGGGAAGCAATGTTATTAGGCTGGAAAGTTGTTGCATCTGTTAAAAGTAATGCAGTAATTTTAAGTAATGCGAAACAAACTGTCGGTATCGGTGCTGGACAGATGAATCGTGTGGGCTCGGCTCAAATTGCTATTGAGCGCGCAATCGAAATTAATGATGATGTCGTTATGGTTTCAGATGGCTTTTTCCCAATGGATGATACAGTAGAACTCGCTGCACAACATGGTATTAAGGCAATAATTCAACCTGGTGGTTCGATTAAAGACCAAGCCTCAATCGATATGGCTAATAAACATGGTATTGCTATGGTGACAACAGGCGTGCGTCACTTTAAACATTAATATACAGGGGGACACCACAAATGAATGTACTTGTTATTGGTACAGGAGGTAGGGAGCATGCAATTGCTCATAAATTGAAGCAATCTGATTTAGTAAAACATATCTTTGCTATTCCAGGCAATGATGCAATGACAAATATAGCTGAGGTGCATACTGAAATTGCTGAAACAGCGCATAATGAAATTGTGGCATTTGCTAAAGCGCACGACATCGAGTGGACTATTATTGGACCTGAACAACCATTGACTGAAGGTCTTGCTGATCAATTACGTCAAGAAAATATTAAAGTGTTTGGCCCAAGTAAAGCAGCAGCACAAATTGAAGGTTCGAAACTTTTTGCTAAACAAATAATGGAAAGACACAATATTCCTACGGCAACTTATAAGGAAATCGACACTAAAACACAAGCGCTAGAATATATTAAGCAGTGTGACTATCCTATAGTGTTGAAAAAAGATGGTTTAGCAGCAGGAAAAGGGGTCATTATTGCTGAAAACATAGAGCAGGCTCAAAGTGGAGTAGAAACGCTTTATCCCGAAGAGCAGGGCTTAGTAGTTTTTGAAACGTTTTTAGAAGGTGAAGAATTTTCATTGATGACTTTTGTTAATGGCGATTATGCTGTACCTTTTGACTGTATTGCTCAAGATCATAAGCGAGCTTTTGATAATGACCAGGGACCGAATACTGGAGGTATGGGTGCGTATTGTCCTGTACCACATATTGGTGCTGACATTTTGCAACAAACGAATGAAACAATTGCACAACCAATAGCTAAAGCTTTGCATGATGAAGGTTATCCTTTCTTTGGCGTATTATATATTGGTGCTATTATTACGGCAGATGGTCCAAAAGTGATTGAATTTAATGCTCGTTTTGGTGATCCGGAAGCGCAAGTATTATTGGCGAGAATGGACAGCGATTTAATGCAACATATTGTTGAGTTAGAGCAAAAGGCGCCGATTGAATTTAAATGGAAAGACAATGCTGTAGTTGGTGTGATGCTTGCTTCTAAAGGCTACCCAGGTAGCTATGAAAAAGGCCAATTAGTATCTGGATTTGATTTAGATGGCACATACTTTGTGAGTGGATTGAAGCTGCAGCAGGAACAGTATGTTACAAGTGGTGGTCGTGTTATCTTGGCATTAGGCGAAGGCGTGTCTATAGATAAAGCGAAAGAACAAGCGTATCAAGCAGTAAAACGAATTAACAGTGATGCTTTGTTTTATCGTCAAGATATAAGTAATAAAGCACTGAGATAATACGTTTAGTAGTTTTTTAATTTTAGTCATTAAATGTGGTAAAGGTATAGAGCTCATTATAATAAGGACCCATTCATTTTAGATGAATGGGTCCTTTTGGTTTTAGATATTAGTAAAATTAAATGCTGCTGTTACTTGCTAATTTAAACTGGTATCAATGTTCGAATGGTCGGTTAATAAATATTAGAAATTCTCACATCATGAATACCAGTAATAGGGAAAAAGTGAGCACCTAGCATAGCTAATACTATACATAGTATTACAACTACAAAAGTTAAAATATCTTTATATGAAAAGGTCGTATGATAATAATACGTTCTTGGACCACTTCGAAATCCTTTCTTTTCCATAGCTACAGATAATTGATGTGCTTTTCTAATATTTTGACTGAGTAATGGTATCAATAAATGTTTAATTCTATTAATACCTCGGTAGTTTTTAGCTGGTATCATTTGATAACGCATTTTTAGTGAACGTTGCAATTGAATTAATGAGCTTATCATTAATGGAACCATTCGAAATGCCGCCATAAAGGCATATGCAACTTTAGGTTTTACTTTCAAATGTTGCATTAAACTATAAAATATCATCACAATTTGTGAAGTAAAAGCTATCAATATACCAAATAGTGAAACTGTTAATGTTCTAAGCATCAAATGTAAACCACGAATTAAACTTTCGCTACTTATTTGAATAAAACCGAATTTGAATAATACATGAGTGCCATCACCATAAAAAATCATGAATAGGGCAGATATCAGGCTGAAGAACAGAGTAAACATAACAAATATTAAGGTGATATATAGACGTACACCATTACATATTAGTAGGAATATAAGCATGAATATTGCCAAATATAACATCAAATCAAATTGATGCACAAAAATGACACAGAAAAATAGTAATACGGCAATGATTAATTTAGTAATGATATTCACATCATCCATAAAAGTATGGCGGACTTTCCATAATTCAAACATGGGTTTCACCTGACAATTCTATAAGTTGTTGTTGCTCTATATGTAATCGTCTTGTAGCATAACGATTAATAATTTCAGCATCATGAGTCACCATGATAACAGTTTGACCTTCAGTGACACGTTGTTGAAATAATGAGATGAGATTAAATGTATTGTGACTATCTAAACCAAATGTCGGCTCATCTAACAATATAATATCAGCTTCAGCACTCAAGGCTGTAGCAACACTTAAGCGACGTTTTTGACCCATCGATAATTCGTAAGGATGTTGTGTCATAACATGTTCCAGACTGAGCGTTTGCAATAATTCCTTTGTTTTACGTTTAGCATTTGCATTATCAGATTTATTGAACTGAAGCAGCACTTCATCGTATACCGAATTAGTAATAAATTGTAGTTCAGGATTTTGGTAGACTAAATAACTATATTGGGCCATGTTTTTGATTTTTTTAATACGTTTATCGTTAATATACATGTCGCCATGATATTTGATTAATTGCATAATGGACTCTAACAGAGAAGTTTTTCCGCTACCATTTGGCCCGGTAATAGTTATGAATTCACCAGGTTTAATTGACATTTTATCAATTGTTATTAATGTTTTAGCACCACGCTTAATTTCACCATTGATAAAAGTGAACAACTCTTGTTGTACAGTATCATTATTACTCAATATAGCTTTAGGGGCATGTGACCAAGCATTAGGATGCCAAACACCATATTCAGTCAATAAATCTTCATATTGTTGTAGCATCATCTGCGGTGGTGCATCTGCAATAATTTTGCCTTCATAATTGAAGAGTAAAACACGATCGATATGTTCCCATATATGAGCAACCTTATGTTCTACAATTAATACGGTTTTATCTTGCCATAAAGCTTTAATTTTAGTCCATAATTCCTGAGTTGCTGATTCATCTAACATTGCAGTAGGTTCATCCAGAAAGAGCGTTTGTGCATTTTGTAACAGTGTTTCAGCGATAGCTAATTTTTGTTTCATTCCACCACTGAGTTGACTTATAAACTGATGTGGATTGACATGCAAATCTACAGCTTTGAGCGCACTTGAAATTTTAGCATCCATTTCAGCTCTTGGGACTTGTTGGTTTTCTAAAATAAACGCCAGTTCTTCATGTACTTTTGGCATGCAAAATTGACTATCAGGATCTTGAAAAATGACACCGCTATGAGTATCAATTTCTAGCTGGTCGTATTTCATCGGTAATTCAATCAAATCAGGTACAATGCCACTTAATACATTTAAAAGCGTACTTTTTCCTGAACCAGAAGGTCCTAATAATAGTACTTTTTCACCTGTTTTAATATTGATATCTAGACCATCGAAAATTTTATGGTCAGTGTTTGGATATTTTAAACGTAAATTTTTAGCAGTTAACACGTATAGTACTCCTTATAAATTGTCATAATCTTTTTGTGAAGAAGGGCGAAATAATCTTGTAACACCTGTCTGGTCTAATGCTTTGACGATAATATATGACAATAATCCAGCTACTATGATACCGCTAATCAATCTAAAACCAATGTATAAAGCAAGATTCCAACTTGCGATTTCAGCTAAATAGCCATAAGCAAAATCTAAAGGTAATGTTACTATTGCAGCTAATAATCCTGCTAACATCGCAACCATAGCAGTACGTGATTTATATTTGAAAATTGCAAAGATAATTTCACAAGCTAATCCTTGTAGTAATGCATAAATCATTGTCGCAATATCAAAGCGACCCATGACGATTGTTTCACCTGCACCAGCAGCAAACTCAGCTAATAGTGCAATGCCTGCCTTTGGAATAATCAAATAAGCTACTATTGCTGCCATAAACCAAGCACCATAAGTTAACTCTTCGATGTGTAAACCTGAAACCTGTACAGCTTTGTAAACAAAGTTCCATATGTTGTAAATCAATGCGAATACAACTGCAATTAAGACAGTCACTAAAATTTCTGACAGTTTTAAACCTTTTGACATTTAATATTCCTCCAAAAAAACGCACAACCTCTCTAGAAGGTTGCGCGTGTAAGATTGGGCAGAACTATACTGTACTATCGTCAAAAAGTATAATTTAGCACTTTCCTACGCTAGCTTTCATCTAGATCAGGTTCAAAGGGTTTGAGGGTATACCTCATCTCAGTCACAAAACACCCCTAGTGCGAATAATAATATTTATTTTATACTTAATGTATGACTTTTACTACAGTATGTCAAGCACATTTTCTATATACAGTTAATATCACAATTTCAGTAACAATTAAAATGTTGTTAGTCAAAAATATCTTGTATGTTTTTCTTTGTTTCCTCAGAATTCTCTTGATTCTGCTCTTTTTGTTCTTTTAATTCATCCTCAACTTCTTTAGCTTTCTCTGCTGCTTTTTTATTTACGTCGTCTTTAGTCATAATACTACACTCCTTATAGTAAACTAATAGAAAAAGATGTTACACATAACTTTTACCTCGTAAAAAATATTTAAAACAATTTGATGTCATTGTTATTGCAAATTAATGTAAAAATAAGTTATTGTTAAATAATCCGAAAAATGAGTTTGAATTTTGTTGAACTGTGGAAATTTGTTTATGATACAGTTTTATATCATACTCGAGACTTATTTAATGAGTTTAATAAAGACAAGAACAAGATGTTCATATATAATGACTTTGAGGTGAATGGTATGTCGTTTCTAAAAAAACACGCCGAAATATTATATAGTTATGTTATCGGCATAGTTTCACTTTTTATGGGGATAATTATACTCATCAATTTACCATTAATAGAGAAATTAAATGGTAAAGGTAAAGTAGAATTACATATCCATAATGTGTGGGATTTTTTCAACGCTTTTTTTAGTGAAATTATAAGAGTAGTTAGTAATTATATAGGCAATTTCCCAATTATAAGTGCGATTGTAATTATCCTATTTGGCTTATTAGTAATTGGGTTAGGGTGGACGTTGTATCGTACAACTCAGTATGATTATGATATTTCGATTTTCTTTTTAGTAGTAGGAATATTATATTTTTTAATAACACTCGTTTTAATGACGCAAGTATATAGCTTTTTTGCAATTTTATTTATTTTCCCTTTTATAATTCATATTGGTTATATCGTATATAAAGATGAATTATATACACACAATAGAAAATATCATTATTTATGGATTATTTTTAGTTATGGGATAGTATATTTGCTAACGCAATTAGTGCTATATAGCAGAATTGAAAGTGATGAAATTTTAACAATTGATATATTAAGTATTAACGCATTCTTCTTAATTATGTGGTTGCTTGGACAAATGTCTATTTGGAATTTCTTATTCTTAAGAAGAGCTTTACCTTTAACTAAGCAAGAACTTGGTGAGGAAGAGCCTGAGCTTTCTAGAACAAGTAAAGATTCTATGTCTAACCAAACTAAAATTCATTGGAAAAATATTCAAGATCGTACGACAGAGTTCACACGCAAAACACGTCGTAGTGTAGATATGGAAAAAATACGTAATAAAAAAGATAAATTTGTGAAGAAATGGAAAGACATCATCGATATTCAAGAGGACGATGTACCAAATTGGATGAAAAAGCCTAAATGGCTAAAAACAGTTTATGTAGAATTGTTCTGCGGTGCATTCCTTTTATTCTTTACACTTATCGAATTTAATAATAGAAATAGTTTGTTTGTGTCAGGTGATTGGGAAATCTCACAAACACAATATGTAATAGAATGGATTACCTTGTTACTGTTAATGTTAATTATGATAGCGTATATTCTTACAACATTGACTAATTATTTAAGAAATAAATTCTATTATATTCAGTTATTTATGATTAGTATTTTATTCTTCAAGTTATTAACTGAATTCGCCAATATTATGGTGCATGGTTTACTATTATCTATTTTTATCACGCCATTATTATTCTTAATGTTGATTGCAGTAACAGTTGCATTCGTCATCAAATTGCGTGAACGTAAACAAGAATAAATAAAATAACTATACTTGAAAGATAGCTTCAAAACATAAACAAGCCTTAGGCAACAGTTCGCCTAAGGCTTGTTTTATTTATCGTTATTGGATGATTTTATTAAATAACAGTGGTTTCCATTAGCCACATCGTCATTTTTAAATATTAATAACAGTAAAAATTAGCTTGGAATAGTACTAGCCGAAGACTACAGGCTGAGGCAATGCGTGCGTATAGCGTGCACAAAAACTGCTAACAATGTGTCTACTTTCATTGCCATATTGTCCTATAACATTGCTAAATCAACAAACTAAATATACTGTTTTTGATATTTATCTAAGACTTTTGCGAATAAAGAAGCTAAAACTTGTTGGAAAAGCATACAAAATACAACAGGCATGGCAACTTTTTTAGGGAAATACGTTACAGCAGTTATTATGCCGATTGGTATGTTTCTCATGCCTCCAATCAGTACTAACGTTGTAGTGATTATAGTATTTTTGAAAAGTATGTGGCTTAGTATTAAGGCTAGAGCATATCCTATTGCTGCTAAGAAGAAAACCATTAATATAATGGCTAATAAATTCCAAGTGAAATTTGTAACATATGGAGTTACGGCGCTACTATTAATAATTACTATTGCGAAAAAGCTTAATTTTGAAAATGGTGCTAAAGTAACATTAAGTTTAGATGATTTGTTTTTTAAAAATTCATTTACTAATATTCCGAATATTGAGGGAATAACAATCATTAAAATTAAACCTTTTAGGATTGAAATAGTATCTATATTTATGGATTCTCCAACTAGTACATAAAGTAAGGTAGGTAAAATGATGGGTGCTAGTAGAGTGTCAATCAAGATGATTGAGAGACCTAATGGAAAATCTCCTTTGCATATATTAATCCAAATAATACTTGTAACGCCTGTAGGGATAGCTACAGATATTACAAAACCTATTGTAAGTAAATGATCGTTAAAAACTGTTTGAGTTAAAAAATATGCCCAAACAGGCATGAGGATATGTAAAAAAGCGATACTAAAAAGAATAATAAATGGGTGTTTGATAAACACTTTGATATCTTTAAATCTCATAGTTAGACTTCCAGCAAAAGTCATAAAAGCAAATAGCCAAGGAACTACAAAAAGTAACTGTTCTCCAATGAAATGAAAAAGAATGCCAATTACAACACAAAAAGGAGTCAGTATGGGCATCAGTTTTTGTAGTTTTTTATTAATTATATCTACCATAGTATATTTATCCCCCTTTGCTATACACTTATAGTATTAGGAAATTCATTTAGAAATAGCAATCATTTCAAATTCTCTCTTTTATCAATAGATTTATTTTAACATACAATATTAGCAGTAATTTGGGTAGACTCTTGCGGGAACAGCACTCGCCGCAAATTACATGGTGAGGCAGTGCCCGCGGAAAGCGAGCACAAAAACTGCTAATAAAAAGGGGGATTTGGCGATAGTTTTTAATTTTTTGCTATATCTACTTTAATTACCATGCTAAAATAGTAACTGCTAAATTAAATAATAATAGTAGGAAGGTTGGCATCACATATGAAAACTGCCACTTTAAATAAAGGCAAGGAAACTAAGTATAAAAATCAATATCCTTTAATTGATGAAGAAGATATATACAATCACGACCATTTGAAAGAAGGAGATTTGTTTTATTTAGTCACTGAACAAGGCACATACATTGCTACATGTTATGTAGGAAGACAGCATAAAGGACTTGGATGGGTATTATCTTATGACCAACAACAAAATATTGATATTGCATTTTTTGAAAAGCTATTTACACTCGCTAAAGAAGATAGAACTTACTTTTATAATTTAGAAGGTACGAATGCATTTAGATTATTTAATAGTGAAGGTGACGGTGTAGGTGGACTTACTATAGATAATTATAATGGCCATTTATTAATACAGTGGTACTCTAAAGGTATTTATAAATTTAAATATTTAATCTTACAAGCGATACAAAATGTATTTCAATACACATCAATTTTTGAAAAAATGAGATTTAAAGATACTGATTTCGAGGGTGGCTTTGTAACTGGAGAAGCGCCTGAATTTCCAATCGTTATAGAAGAAAACTTCGCATTTTATAATGTTAATTTAAATGATGGACTAATGACGGGTATCTTTTTAGATCAAAAAGAAGTACGTAAGAAATTACGTGATCAATTTGCGTCAAATAACAAGGTGTTGAATTTATTTAGTTATACTGGAGCATTTTCAGTTATATCAGCACCAATTGCCGAACAAACTACAAGTGTCGATTTAGCCAATCGTTCCCGTAGTTTAACTGAAGAGAACTTCGGCTTAAATAGCATTGATCCGAAATCACAATATATTTACGTAATGGATACATTTGATTTTTATAGTTATGCCGAACGTCATCAATTGTTATACGATACGATTGTTATCGATCCACCAAGCTTTGCACGTAATAAAAAGAAAACATTTTCTGTAATGAAAGATTATGACAAGTTAATTGATGGCGCTTTAAATATTCTAGCACCACAAGGTACATTACTATTATGTACCAATAATAGTGCATATTCATTAAAATCCTTTAAAAATACTGTTAAAAAGACATTAGAAGATGCTGATGTGGATTATGACATTGTAGAAGTTATGGGCTTACCTAAAGACTTTAAAACACATCCACATTACAAGCCATCTAAATATTTAAAAGCAATTTTTGTACAAGTTAAATAAAATCAGTGAAAATAGGGTAATTATGTTATTGAATGCAATATATTTGAGGAGTGAATTAAAGTGAGCATAAAAAACAAAATTACGAATAATTTAACTAATAAAGTCGGAAATAAAGTTTTAGATATTGAAGAAATTAAACAAAAAAGTAATATACCAACAACACAACAAGAAATAGCAGATAGACGTGATCGTGCTATGGCTTTAGTCAGAAAAAAATCATTATTATCTTCTGGAGCTAGTGTGGTACCAATTCCTGGATTAGGGTTTAGTGTAGATTTAAAACTCATGAAAGATATTATAGAAGATGTGAATAAGATTTATGGTTTAGATCATAAGCAAGTAAATTCGATGGGTGACGATATAAAAGAACGTATTTATACCACTGCAGCAATTCAAGGAAGTCAATTTGTTGGCAAAAAAGTGTCTAATGCGATATTAAAAGTAGTGATTAGAGATGTTGCTAAACGAACTGCAGCGAAACAAACAAAATGGTTTCCTATAGTTGGACAAGCTATTTCTGCTTCAATAAGTTATTATTTAATGAAGAAAATCGGTGACGATCATATTGAAAAATGTGAAAAGGTTGCCCAATCTTTAGTCTAAAAAATAAATAAAATTGCAGCGTTTTCACAAATTGGCTAAAATATCCCTAGATATTATCATATCTAGGGATTAACGAATTGAATTTATAAATATAATTTGGTAATGTAAACATATAAAACTTTGTTAGGTTTTATAATAAACTAACGATTCTAACTATACGAAGGAGATATCATATTATGGAACAAAATTCATATGTAATTATTGACGAAACGGGGATTCATGCACGCCCAGCAACAATGCTTGTTCAAACAGCATCAAAATTTGATTCAGATATTCAATTAGAATACAACGGTAAAAAAGTTAACTTGAAATCTATTATGGGTGTTATGAGCTTAGGTGTAGGTAAAGATGCAGAGATCACTATCTATGCTGACGGTAGCGATGAAACTGATGCAATTACAGCAATCACTGAAGTGTTATCAAAAGAAGGATTAACTAAATAATATGCCAAACTATATTAAAGGTATCGCTGCATCAGATGGTGTAGCTATTGCGAGAGCATACTTATTAGTTGAACCTGATTTATCATTTGATAACAATAAAGTGTCAGATGTAAATGCAGAAGTCGAAAAGTTTCAAAATGCTATCAATACATCCAAAATCGAATTAACTAAAATTAGAAATAATGCTGAGCAAAATCTTGGTGCTGATAAAGCAGCGATTTTTGATGCACATTTATTAGTATTAGATGATCCAGAGTTAATTCAACCAATAGAAGAAAAAATTAATAACGAACAAGTTAACGCACCAACAGCTTTAACTGAAGTAACGGATCAGTTCATTACTATCTTTGATTCGATGGATAATGAATACATGAAAGAGCGTGCAGCTGATATTCGTGACGTAAGAAAGCGTGTACTAGCTAATCTTTTAGGCGTAGAATTACCCAATCCTAGTATGATCGATGAAAGCGTTGTTATAATTGGTAATGATTTGACACCATCTGATACAGCGCAGTTAAACAAAGAATTTGTACAAGGATTTGTAACAAACATTGGGGGAAGAACGTCACATTCAGCAATTATGAGCCGTTCTTTAGAAATCCCTGCTGTTGTTGGTTCAAAAACAATAACAGACGAAGTAAACCAAGGTGATATGGTTATTGTAGACGGTTTAACTGGGGAAGTAATTGTTGATCCTACAAGTGATGAAGTGATCGCTTATGAAAATAAACGTGAACGTTTCTTTGAAGATAAAAAAGAATTACAAAAATTGCGTGATGAAGAAACGGTTACTGTAGATGGTGTCCATGCAGAATTAGCTGCAAATATTGGTACGCCAAATGATCTTTCTGGTGTAATAGAAAATGGTGCGGAAGGTATTGGTTTATACCGTACTGAATTTTTATACATGGGTAGAGATCAGTTACCTACAGAAGATGAACAATTTGAAGCGTATAAAGAAGTTATCCAATCAATGGATGGTAAACGTGTCGTAGTACGTACATTAGATATTGGTGGAGATAAAGAACTACCATATTTAGATTTACCTGATGAAATGAATCCATTCTTAGGCTATCGTGCTATCAGATTATGTTTAGATCAACCTGAAATTTTCAGACCACAATTGCGTGCTTTACTACGTGCATCTGTTTACGGTAAATTAAATATTATGTTCCCAATGGTTGCTACAATTCAAGAATTCCGTGATGCTAAAGCAATCTTATTAGAAGAGAAAGAGAATTTAACAAATGAAGGTGTAGATGTTTCAGATGATATTGAAATCGGTATCATGGTCGAAATTCCTTCAACAGCAGCTTTAGCAGATGTTTTTGCTAAAGAAGTTGATTTCTTCAGTATTGGAACAAATGATTTAATACAATATACTATGGCAGCAGACAGAATGTCTGAACGTGTGTCATACTTGTACCAACCTTACAATCCTGCTATTTTACGTTTAGTAAAACAAGTGATTGAAGCTTCTCATAAAGAGAATAAATGGACAGGTATGTGCGGTGAAATGGCTGGAGACGAAACTGCTATTCCAATTTTATTAGGTTTAGGCTTAGATGAATTTTCTATGAGTGCGTCTTCTGTATTAAAAGCACGTAGACAAATTAAAGGTTTAAGTAAAAATGAAATGAACGAATTAGCTGAACGTGCCATTGATTGTGCAACAACAGAAGAAGTTGAAGCATTAGTACGTGAATATTCGAAATAACAAAAAAGTTTATTAAGCGATTATCGCTTAATAAACTTTTTTTGTATTTTTAAGAATTTAGAGATAAAGTATTATTTATTTTATCCATGTCGATTTGATACATTGGTTCATTATCTAATAAAATAAAAGGAGTTGCGAACGCATCATAATCCATCATTTCATGTTTATATTGACTATTTTGATTGATATTTTTTTCGATATAACTAATGTTATGCTCGGATAAATAATTTTTAATAAACGTACATGGTGGACATTCATGTTGTGTATAAATTATAATTTCAGTCAAAGCTCTACATCCTTTCCACAAGTATTTAGTTCATAATATATAGATGATACTAGAAAAATTCAACTTTGTGAATGGTCTGTGACAAGTCATTAATTTGTCACTATTATTTTCATTCTAAAATATTTCATCTTTTTAGCACGCGCGATATAATAAATAGACGTTGTGATTTTACTCACAAATATAATTAAAAGGTGATGTTATGGATTCAGTAGAATTAGCTAGATTTCTGACTGGTATGACTCTAGCAGTACACATAATATTTGCAACTATTGGCGTAGGTATGCCACTTATGTTTGCAATAGCAGAATTTTTAGGAATTAAAAATAAGGATCCTCATTACATGACATTAGCTAAACGGTGGTCAAAAGGATATACAATTACCGTAGCAGTTGGTGTTGTGACAGGTACAATTATAGGATTACAATTATCATTGTTATGGCCTACATTTATGCAAATAGGTGGCCATGTTATTGCATTACCGCTCTTTTTAGAAACGTTCGCATTCTTTTTTGAAGCAATATTTCTTAGTATATATTTATACACTTGGAAAAGATTTAAAAATAGATGGCTACATTTTCTTTTAAGTATTCCTGTTATTATTGGTGGTTCATTCTCTGCGTTATTTATAACGTCAGTAAACTCATTTATGAATACACCGGCAGGATTCGATATGAAAGACGGGAAAATGGTCAATGTTGAACCATTAGCAGCTATGTTCAACCCGTCATTTTTAGTACGTTCTTTTCATGTTGTAGCTACAGCACTAATGACTATGGCGTTCATTTTAGCAGCTATAGCAGCTTACAAAATATTAAAAAATAAATTTAAAAAAGATACAACATATCATGTTAAAGCATTAAAATTAACTATGGTGTTAGGGTTAGTATTTACTTTAGGATCTATGTTAGCTGGTGATTTATCTGCTAAATTCTTACATCAAGAGCAACCTGAAAAATTAGCAGCTTATGAATGGCATTTTGATTCGGAATCCAATGCAGATTTAGTCTTATTTGGTACTCTGGATGAAGAGACTCAAGAAGTGTCAGGGGCTATTAAAGTGCCTGGTATTTTAAGCTTTTTAGCCGATAACAGTTTTGATACTGAAGTAAAAGGCTTAAATGATTTTTCAAAATCAGTGACACCGCCGTTAATTGTACATTACTTCTTTGATATTATGGTCTTTTTAGGCGTTTTCTGTTTTGTAGTTTCTGGTATTTACGTGACGATGTTGTGTATTAAAAAATTAAGAAAATATCTTCATGTTAAACCGATGCTTTTTGGTATTTTACTAACAGGACCTGGTGCAATGTTAGCGATTGAGTCAGGTTGGTTCTTAACAGAGATGGGAAGACAGCCATGGATTTTAAGAGGCTATCTAAAAGTTGAACAAGCGGCAACTCAAGCGGGTGGACTGACTTTAGTTACCATTTTATTCGCAATTTTATACTTTGTCTTATTGGTAACGACTTCATATGTACTAATCAGAATGTTTAAAGAGAAGCCCGCGTATCAAGAATTTGAAGCTATTGCTAATGAAAGAGGTGAGAAATAATGGTATTTGCACATATTGGAATAATCGTTTTATGGCTATTCTTATTTTGTTATATTATTATTGCCTCTATAGATTTTGGTGCAGGTTTCTTTGCTTTACACGCTAAGATTACTAAACAAGATAAAAAAATTAATCATTTGATTTCACGATATTTAAATCCGGTATGGGAAGTAACAAATGTCTTCTTTGTGTTTTTCTTCGTAGGCATTGTAGGGTTCTTCCCAGATTCTGCCAAATACTTTGGTACGGTTTTACTCATTCCTGCATCTATTGCGTTAATTTTAATAACTATACGCGGTAGTTTCTATGCGTTTGAAAACTATGGCCAAGACTCTAAATTGCAATGGCTAGCTTTATATGGATTAACTGGCTTGTTTATTCCAGCATCATTGGCAACTGCATTAACCATTTCAGAAGGTGGCTTTGTGATTCAGAAAGGAAATCAGATTGATTTAGATTGGGTAGAGTTATTATTAAGTCCATTTTCATGGTCAGTAGTATTTTTAGCTGTTATCTCAGTGTTATATATTTCATCTGGTTTCTTAACGTTTTATGCACATAAAGCAAAAGATAGCAAAGCTTATCAGTTATTAAGGTATTGGTTTTTATTCTGGGGTCCACCAATGCTCGCAATATCACTCTTCGTCTTTTTATCATTAAGAGTGCAAAATGAAGGGCATTTTGTAACAGCAGTTACTGATTATTGGTGGATGTTCTTACTAAGTTTAATTTGTTTTACTGTCGCTATGCTGTTTACGTTACAAAAAAAATGGCATGGTTGGGCATTCATATTAGTCATTTTCCAAATGGGATTCGCT
This sequence comes from Staphylococcus sp. GDY8P72P, assembly GCF_016890655.1. Classification (NCBI taxonomy): domain Bacteria; kingdom Bacillati; phylum Bacillota; class Bacilli; order Caryophanales; family Staphylococcaceae; genus Staphylococcus; species Staphylococcus sp. GDY8P72P. The sequence continues at coordinate 25,607 of NZ_JAFEQJ010000013.1, forward strand.
TTCTTTGGATACGGTATTAGTAAATTACCTTATTTATTATACCCAATGGTCAAACTTGATCATGCAGTTGTAAATGATAATATGGCAATAGCATTAACCATTTCATTTATTTTAGGTTTACTTTTACTCATACCATCGTTAATATTATTATTGAAATTGTTTGTTTTTGATAAGGAATATGTAGAAGGTAAAAAATAAACAATAAAATTGATTCATAGACTAAAAAAGATTGAGCAATTAACTTAGCGTGATTGCTCAACTTTTTATACTTTGTTGTTAATGGAGGACGCATATGGAAAAAGAATATGTGGTTATAGGTTTAGGTCGCTTTGGCGGGAGCATCGTTAGGGAACTCAATGCTTTAGATATGGATGTTATGGCAATTGATTCAGACGAAGCACGTGTAAATGAATATAGTGAAATTGCTACACATGCAGTTGTTGCAGATACAACAGATGAAGCTGTGATGAAAAGTTTGGGAATTAGAAACTTTGATCATGTTATAGTAGCAATTGGTGAAAATATTCAATCTAGTACGTTAACAACGTTAATACTGAAAGAACTTGGTGTGAAAAAGGTAACAGCTAAAGCGCAAAATGATTATCATGCTAAAATTTTAAATAAAATTGGTGCCGATACAGTCGTGCACCCTGAACGTGATATGGGTAGACGTATCGCACATAATGTAGCAAGTGCTAGTGTATTGGATTATTTAGAATTAGCTGACGAACACTCAATTGTTGAAATAAAAGCGAGTGAAAAAATGGCTGGCAAAACAATAATTGATTTAGACATAAGAGCACAATTTGGTATTAGTATTATTGCAGTAAAACGAGGAAGAGAAATTTTAGTGTCACCAGATCCGAATGAAAATATTGAAATAGGCGATATTTTAATAATGATAGGTCATGATAATGATTTAAATCGTTTCGAGAAAAAGGTAGTACGCTAAAATAGCATTTAAAAAAAGCCTAGTACAGTTGATGTACTAGGCTACTTTTTATTATGATTCTGATTGATTTTTATCTGTTTCTTTTGTTGGTGTTTCTTTTTTTACTGGTTTACTTTTAGGTTTAAACGTTTTTTTATTTTGTGTTGGTTTACGATCTTTGTTGTTGTTTTTACGTTTAGGACTTGGTTTTGCTTTTGGTTTTGTTGATGTTGTAGCAACATCGTCACCTTCGTTTACTTTCATAATGACTGGTAGTATCATTGGTTTTCTTGCCGTTTTTTCATAGAGATACGGTTGTAACGTTTCAATGATTGAAGACTTAATTTGATGCCATTGAATATCTTTATTTTGATTTAATTTAGCAATGACATCTGTTTTTATTTTACGCTGTGCATCATATATTAACTGACCTGATTCACGCATATAAACAAAGCCTCGTGAAATAATATCAGGACCAGATAGTAATTGATTAGTATCAAAATCAATGCTGACTACAACAATAACTAAACCTTCCTCAGAAAGTAACTTACGATCACGGATAACTACATTTCCGATGTCACCAATACCACTTCCATCAACTAAAACATTACCAGATGGTATGCGTCCTGCTTTACGTGCAGAATCTTTAGTAAGTGCTAGAACATCACCGATATCAAAGATAAAGACATTGTCAGGAGCTACACCACATTCAATACCAGATTGACCGTGGGCTTGTAACATTCTATATTCACCATGAATTGGTAAAAAGAATTTAGGTCTGATTAAACGTAACATTAATTGTTGATCTCCTTGAGATCCGTGGCCAGAAGTGTGAATGTTCGAAACTTTATTATGGATAACTTCTGCACCAGCACGATAAAGTGAATTAATTGTACGATTAATACTCTTAGTATTACCTGGAATAGGCGATGAACTAAATACTACTGTATCTTCAGGAATGATTTTAATTTGTTTATGTGTTCCATTAGCAATTCGAGAAAGTGCAGCCATAGGTTCACCTTGTGAACCAGTACATAAAATTAGTAGTTTGTGTTTTGGAATACTGTTAATTTTATTAGGTTCAACGAACGTTTCAGGTGGGGCTTTAATATAACCAAGCTCCATACCAATTTTAATATTATTTTCCATAGAACGACCAAAAGTTACAATTTTGCGATCGTACTTAATTGCTGCTTCCACTGCTTGTTGTACACGGTAAATGTTAGAAGCAAATGTCGCAAAGATAATACGACCTGTACAATTTCTGAAAATTTTATCTACATTTTGTCCTACTTCACGTTCACTTAATGTGAAATCAGGTACCAATGCATTTGTTGAATCTGAAAGTAAGCATAGTACACCTTCATCACCTAAGCGCGCCATTTTTCCAATGTTTGCTGGCTCACCTACAGGTGTAAAATCAAACTTGAAATCTCCAGTATGCACGATATTACCCTCAGGTGTATTAACAATAACACCATAAGCTTCAGGAATACTGTGCGTAGTTAAATAGAATGAAATTTCAAAGTGTTTCGATTTGATAACACTGCTTTCATCAATTTCAATTAATTTGGTAGTTCTTAATAAATGATGTTCTTCTAGTTTATTTCTAATAAGACCTAAAGCTAAAGGACCACCATAGATAGGCACATTTATTTTCTTTAAAAGGTAGGGCACACCACCTATATGGTCTTCGTGACCATGAGTAATAAATAGACCAACAATCTTATCTTGATTTTGTTCGAGATAAGTATAGTCAGGAATTACGTAATCAATACCGAGTAAATTATCATCTGGGAATTTAATACCTGCATCGATAATTACGATTTCATCCTGATACTCAATGGCATAAGTGTTTTTTCCGACCTCACCTAAACCACCAAGCGCATATACTGCTACCTCATTTTTATGAATTTGTTTCATTATTCAGCTTGCTCCACGTTGAAGTGATCAGATTGTTTTTCATATTCTAAATGTGTGCCCTCTAATTTAGTAACAAATTCAATGTTGTAATTACGGTTTTTCAAATAACGTCTTACTTGTTCTTCGGTTTGTGCTTCTACGTAAATTGTTTGCGTGTTCTCACGTACAATTACTTCGTCTTTATTATGTTGATAAAATACTTTGAATACTGCCATTATATATATTTCCTCCTAAATGCATTTCTTTTTATAAATATTAAATGTATAAATAACAAACCCTAGTATTAATAAAATAGGCAATTCTCTGAATATAAAAGAACATACCAGCTTTCTGCCTAGTATGTTTCTAGGGTGGTTGTAATTCGTTCAATTTAAGAATAAGTATTACAATATTAAACCTATCCAATTATTTATTATTTTACATGATGTGCATAAATAAATAAAGCAGTTTTATCTTCTATTAAAATAGAAGGGATCTAGTGTTGTATGTTTGTCTCTTAAATAATTGTTAATTTATTTCATAATAATGATATTGTATCACGATATGAATAATAAATTTAACTTTGCGTGTTAGTGTAAAATCTAATGACTTAAATTTATTGTAAGTCATTAGATTTACTGTATTCTAAACAGTTAATATCTCAATACTAATAGCGAATGCTAAAAATTTATAAATATGAAAAACTAGAATAATTAGGAGAGAATAGACAAATATTTTGAAATTTCAGTTTTTATATTAAATTGTACTTGAGCATTAAGTTGTAATTCTTTATGATTACAGTATAAAGGAAATGGAATTAGAGAGTGAACAAGTAAAGTAAATTTGAGAAATGGATTTAGGTGATTATTATGGATCAGGTGACAAGAATAATTGAAGATGTAAAAAAGGAAAAAAATAGAAATGATAAAATATTTAAAGGTGCTACTTTTGAAGTGCGGACGGAGCAAGTAATAATGTTCTTTAATTACGAAGAGATTATTAATACACAAAATGAAAATCACTTCTTTGTTAAACACAATCACGACCCTGAATTTTTAGATATTCAATCTTTAAATAGTGTAAAAAGAGAATTAGATAATTTACACATTCCATACAATGAAAGACGCGATGACTTTATGTAAAGCATATGTATACTGACAATTGAAAGTTTATTGTCATGTACAAATAGCAGTTTTTAGTTTAAAAGCATTGAACTATAAACATATTATTTTAGGCTGGTGCATTACTGCGCCAGCCTGTTTTATTACAATTCCACTGCATCTGCTTTCGGCTGTAATGGGTGCTGTGCATCGATATGATCGTAAAACATCACACCATTAATATGGTCAATCTCGTGTTGTACTACGATTGCAGGATAACCTTTAAGACGTAATTTTACTTCTTTACCGTCAATGTCTGTAGCTTTAACAGTAATGCGGTTTTTACGATGTACTAATCCAGGGATATCTTCATCAACACTTAAACAACCTTCACCAGTTGGTAAGTATGCTTCTTGTACACTATGACTCATTATTTTTGGATTAACTAACATTAAATCATATGATTTGCCTTCGCCGTCATCTGGTAAGTACACAGCAATCATTCTTTTAGATAAGTTGATTTGTGGGGCAGCTAAACCAACACCCGAACGTAATCCGTATTTATTAGCTAATTCCTCATCTTGACTATTAATTAAAAATTCGCGCATAGCTAATAATGTATTGCGGTCTTCTTCTGATAGAGGTAATGGCACTTCTTGCGCTTTTTCACGTAGCGTGGGGTGTCCATCTCTAATAATATCTTTCATTGTTAACATTGTTATTACACCTTCCTTAATTCAAACTATACCAAATATATATTAGTATAATACAGTAATCTATTTGATTTATACTATAATATTATATAATATAGCACACACATATGAGGAGGTTTAAGCTCAAAATGAAATTTAAACATGGTATTGTAGTCACATTAGCATCGGCAGTTTTTTTAGCTGGATGTACAACAGATAAAGGTGAAATGAAGAATTATAATGAACAAATTCAAAAAGCATTTGACGAAGAAAAGTCTATTTCAAGTACGGGTAAAAAACTTAATGAGTTAGAACAGCAAAAACAAAAATTAGTAAAAGATATAAATGGTAATGATGAACAAAAAGTGAATAAGACTGCAAGTAAAATCTTAGATAATGTCAAAGAACGTAAATCAACATTTAAAAAAGAAGTAGAGGCAATTAATAAATCAGAAGAAGATTATAAAAAAGCTGGCAAGCATATAGAAAATATCGGTAATAATAAAAAACAAGAAGAAGTTCAACAATTAGATGATGCTTTGAAAGCCAAATATCAAGCACATGAAAAGTACGCTGAAGCATACAATAATGTGTTAGATAAAGAGGAAGATATGTTTAAATATATGTCAGGCGATCAAATTGAACAAAGTAAGATTGACGAAAAATCAAAAGAAGTTTCTAAATCTTATAAAGAAATGGACAAACAATTTAAAGCATATTCCAAAGCAATGAAAAAAGTAGATGAAGAAAAGAAAGATGTAGATAATTTAATTTAATAATCCAACATGTTATGGTATATATATCAATAATATGATTGCGTTTACATTTGTCTCATAATTTACTCCAATAAATAGTGGTACAGTTGCAACTGTTTTATTAGTACAGTTACAAAACTGTACCTCTTTCTATTGCAACAGAACTTTTTTAAATTGTTTAACAGTATAACAGATATGTGATACAATGTGAGAGGATAAAATGAATTTCTATTATACGGGAAAGGTATGGTGAATTGAATGGCTCAGAAGTTAAAGGCCCAATTCGATGCAGAGAAAGTATTGAATGATACTCAATCTCAATTTGAAATGATTCAAATATTGGATGAAGACGGTAATGTTGTTAATAACGATTTAGTACCAGACTTATCAGACGAAGAGTTAGTTGAATTAATGGAGAGAATGGTTTGGACACGTATTCTTGATCAACGTTCTATTTCTTTAAATAGACAAGGACGTTTAGGTTTCTATGCTCCAACAGCAGGACAAGAAGCTTCACAACTTGCTTCACAATACGCTTTAGAAAAAGAAGATTATATTTTACCAGGTTATCGTGACGTACCTCAGTTAATTTGGCATGGTTTACCATTAACAGAAGCGTTCTTATTCTCAAGAGGACACTTTAAAGGTAACCAATTCCCAGAAGGCGTTAACGCACTAAGCCCACAAATCATTATTGGTGCACAATATGTACAAACAGCTGGTGTTGCACTAGGTATTAAAAAACGCGATAAACAAGCGGTAGCAATTACTTATACTGGTGACGGTGGTTCATCACAAGGTGACTTCTACGAAGGTATCAACTTTGCTTCTGCATACAAAGCGCCAGCAATTTTTGTAATCCAAAATAACAACTATGCTATTTCAACACCACGTAGTAAACAAACAGCAGCAGTTACTTTAGCGCAAAAAGCAATTTCAGTAGGTATTCCTGGAATTCAAGTAGATGGTATGGATGCTTTAGCAGTATACCAAGCAACTAAAGAAGCTCGTGATCGCGCAGTTAATGGCGAAGGGCCAACGTTAATCGAAACAGTGACTTATCGTTATGGTCCACATACAATGGCTGGTGACGACCCAACTAAATACCGTACTTCTGATGAAGATTCTGAATGGGAGAAAAAGGATCCATTAGTACGTTTTAGAAAATTCTTAGAAAACAAAGAATTATGGTCTGAAGAAAAAGAAAATGAAGTAATTGAACGTGCGAAAGCAGAAATTAAAACAGCTGTTAAAGAAGCTGACAACACTGACAAACAAACTGTTACTGATTTAATGGATAACATGTATGATGAAATGCCACAAAACTTAGTAGAGCAGTACGAAATTTATCAAGAGAAGGAGTCGAAGTAACCCATGGCACAAATGACAATGGTACAAGCGATTAATAATGCGCTTAAAACTGAATTACAAAACGACGAGAACGTTTTACTTTTCGGTGAAGACGTTGGTGTTAACGGTGGTGTTTTCCGTGTAACTGAAGGGTTACAAAAAGAATTTGGTGAAGACCGTGTATTCGACACACCATTAGCAGAATCAGGTATCGGCGGTTTAGCATTAGGCTTAACATTAGAAGGATACCGTCCTGTTATGGAAATCCAATTCTTAGGTTTCGTATTTGAAGTGTTCGATTCAGTAGCAGGTCAAATCGCACGTCACCGTTTCCGTTCAGGTAACTCAAAACAAGCACCAGTAACAATTCGTGCACCTTTTGGTGGTGGTGTACATACACCAGAATTGCACGCAGATAACTTAGAAGGTATTTTAGCTCAATCACCAGGATTAAAAGTGGTTATCCCATCAAATCCATATGACGCTAAAGGATTATTAATTTCTGCTATTAGAAGTAATGACCCAATTGTTTATTTAGAACACATGAAATTATATCGTTCATTCCGTGATGAAGTACCGGAAGAAGAATACACAATTGATATCGGCAAAGCTAGCGTAAAACAAGAAGGTAACGATATTACTTTAATTGCTTATGGTGCAATGGTTCAAGAATCATTAAAAGCAGCAGAAGAATTAGAAAAAGAAGGTTATTCAGTCGAAGTTATTGACTTACGTACTGTACAACCTATCGATATCGAAACATTAGTAGCTTCAGTTGAAAAAACAGGACGCGCAGTTGTAGTTCAAGAAGCTCAACGTCAAGCTGGTGTTGGTGCTACAGTAGCATCTGAATTAGCAGAACGTGCTATCTTATCATTAGAAGCACCTATTGCTCGAGTAGCTGCAGCAGATACTGTATATCCATTCACACAAGCGGAAAATGTTTGGTTACCAAATAAAAACGATATCATTGAAAAAGCTAAGGCAACTTTAGAATTTTAATTATTACTTAGAGACGAAGTAGATAAGTTAATTTAATTACTACTTCGTTCTGAGATTAATATAATTTGTGCTAAGCTATAGATACAGCTTAGTCACATTTATCATAAGAAAACTTAAAATGAAATCTTAGGAGGATAATAACGTGGCATTTGAATTTAAATTACCCGATATTGGTGAAGGTATCCACGAAGGCGAAATCGTAAAATGGTTTGTAAAAGCTGGAGATCAAATCGAAGAAGATGACGTTTTAGCTGAAGTACAAAACGACAAATCAGTTGTAGAAATTCCGTCTCCTGTTAGTGGGACTATTGAAGAGGTTCTTGTTGATGAAGGAACTGTAGCAGTCGTAGGTGATACGATTGTTAAAATCGACGCACCTGATGCAGAAGAGATGCAATTTAAAGGTAGCGACGAAGATTCATCTGAAGAATCAGCACCTGCTGAAGAAGAAAGCAACGAAGAAGCACCAGTAGCATCTGCTTCATCTGATGAAGATGTAGATGAAAGTAAACGTGTTAAAGCTATGCCTTCAGTACGTAAATATGCGCGTGAAAAAGGAGTTAACATTAAAGCCGTTTCTGCTTCAGGTAAAAACGGTCGCGTAACGAAAGAAGACATTGATGCACACTTAAGTGGTGATACACAAGCTTCTAACGAAAGTGCTGCTCAAGAAACAACTGAAGCAACAGCAACTTCAGGACAATCAACTGCAGTATCAACAGAAGGTGAGTTCCCAGAAACAACTGAAAAAATCCCTGCTATGCGTAAAGCTATCGCAAAAGCAATGGTTAATTCTAAACACACTGCACCACACGTAACATTAATGGATGAAATTGATGTTCAAGAATTATGGGATCACCGTAAAAAATTCAAAGAAGTTGCAGCTGAACAAGGTACTAAATTAACTTTCTTACCTTATGTAGTTAAAGCATTAGTTTCAGCACTTAAGAAATACCCAGCATTAAATACTTCATTTAATGAAGAAGCTGGCGAAATTGTACACAAACATTATTGGAACATCGGTATCGCAGCTGACACTGATAGAGGTTTACTTGTACCAGTTGTTAAAAATGCTGACCGTAAATCAATGTTCGCTATTTCAGATGAAATTAATGAACTTGCTGTTAAAGCACGTGATGGTAAATTAGCACCAGATGAAATGAAAGGTGCTACATGTACAATTAGTAATATCGGTTCAGCTGGTGGACAATGGTTCACACCAGTTATCAATCACCCAGAAGTTGCAATTTTAGGTATTGGCCGTATTGCACAAAAACCTATCGTAAAAGATGGCGAAATTGTTGCAGCACCAGTATTGTCATTATCATTAAGTTTTGACCATAGACAAATTGATGGTGCAACAGGACAAAACGCAATGAACCATATTAAACGATTATTAAATAATCCAGAATTATTATTAATGGAGGGGTAAAACATGGTAGTTGGAGATTTCCCAATTGAAACAGATACTATAGTCATTGGAGCAGGACCAGGGGGTTACGTTGCAGCAATTCGTGCAGCACAATTAGGTCAAAAAGTGACAATCGTAGAAAAAGGCGAATTAGGCGGCGTTTGTTTAAACGTTGGTTGTATTCCTTCTAAAGCATTGTTACATGCTTCACACCGTTATGATGAAGTTCAAAAATCAGAAAATTTAGGTGTTATTGCTGAAGGCGTATCACTTAAATTTGATAAAGTTCAAGAATTCAAACAATCAGTTGTTAAAAAATTAACTGGTGGTGTTGAAGGTCTATTAAAAGGTAACAAAGTTGAAATTGTTAAAGGTGAAGCTTACTTCGTAGATAACAACAGTTTACGTGTTATGGACGAAAAGAGTGCACAAACTTATAATTTCAAAAATGCAATTATTGCTACTGGATCAAGACCTATTGAAATTCCTAACTTTAAATTTGGTAACCGTGTTATTGATTCAACAGGTGCTTTAAACTTACAAGAAGTACCAGGCAAACTTGTTGTTGTTGGTGGCGGTTATATTGGTTCTGAATTAGGAACTGCTTTTGCTAACTTCGGTTCAGAAGTTACAATCTTAGAAGGTGCAAAAGACATCTTAGGCGGTTTCGAAAAACAAATGACTCAACCTGTTAAAAAAGGTATGAAAGAAAAAGGTGTAGAAATCGTTACTGAAGCGATGGCTAAATCTGCTGAAGAAACAGAAAATGGCGTAACTGTTACTTATGAAGCTAAAGGAGAAGAGCAAACAATCGAAGCTGACTATGTTTTAGTAACTGTAGGTCGTCGTCCAAACACTGATGAGCTTGGATTAGAAGAGCTAGGTGTTAAATTCGCGGACCGCGGATTAATTGAAGTAGACAAACAAAGCCGTACATCAATTAGTAATATCTTTGCAATTGGTGATATCGTACCTGGTTTACCACTTGCACATAAAGCAAGTTATGAAGCAAAAGTAGCAGCTGAAGTTATTTCAGGTGAAGCTTCTGAAGTAGACTACATCGGTATGCCTGCTGTATGTTTCACTGAGCCAGAACTAGCACAAGTAGGTTACACTGAACAACAAGCAAAAGATGAAGGCTTAGAAGTTAAAGCTTCAAAATTCCCTTATGCAGCAAATGGTCGTGCGTTATCATTAGATGATACAACTGGATTTGTTAAATTATTAACATTAAAAGAAGATGATACATTAGTAGGTGCACAAGTAGTAGGTACTGGCGCTTCTGATATCATTTCTGAATTAGGTTTAGCAATTGAATCTGGTATGAATGCTGAAGACTTATCATTAACAATACATGCTCACCCAACATTAGGTGAAATGTCTATGGAAGCTGCTGAAAAAGCATTAGGATTACCAATTCATACAATGTAATTAACGTTAATATTTATTAAGGTGTTATTAGCTTTAGAAACGTATTAACTATTTGGGGCGGGACTATGGAATCAAATTAATATAATTTGGTTACTATCCCGCTCTTTTTATATTAAAAATAAAGTGGTGATTACATGGAATATGAATATCCTATTGATTTAGATTGGTCAAATGATGAAATGATGACAGTAGTGTCTTTTTTTAATGCAGTAGAAGCATTTTATGAAAATAAAGTACAACGAGAAACACTCTTAGCGAGATATCAACAATTTAAAAAAATTGTTCCTGGTAAAGCTGAGGAAAAACAAATATTTAAAAGTTTTGAACAAAGTAGTGGCTACAGTAGTTATCATGCTGTAAAACACGCTCAAACAGCAACTGATCAACAGTTTGTTAGTGACAACACGAAATAACTATTGTCTTAAGAGCTATATTTTGGTATTTTTATAAAGCGTTACATAAATGCGTTATAAAATAGACCAAAATATAGCTTTTTTAATTTGCTAATAATGACACAGCTAATACTCAAAAATATTATCTTACTACTGATAGATGCAACATGGGACATAACCTATAACAGAATGGTATATAGTAAATAATGTGTCTTATAAATTGAGCCATGCAGTATATAAATGAATGTGACATTAAACTTAAACTATTTATAATGAGTGACAACTTAGCACTATAAAGTAAAATAAAGTCTCTATGTAGGGGCGGTTATATGAAAGCAAAGTAATGTTGTTTGTTTTCTAACCAGCTCCTTTCTATTATTTGAGGAGGAAAGTAAGTGAACCCTTTATTATCATTTCAATCTGTTAGTAAAGCTTATAATGACGAAAAAATATTGGATGGAATAGATTTACAAATTGAATCAGGACATTTTTATACTTTACTAGGACCTTCAGGTTGTGGTAAAACAACAATTTTAAAACTGATTGCTGGATTTGAACAACCTGATGACGGTACTATAATCTATCAAAATCAAGCTATAACAGCGCTACCTCCAAATAAGCGAAAAGTGAATACGGTATTTCAAGATTATGCATTGTTTCCGCATTTAAATGTTTTTGAAAATGTTGCTTTTGGCTTACGAGTTAAGAAAAAAGACAAACAAACCATTGCTCAAAAAGTAAAAGAAGCATTAGCTTTAGTAAAGTTAACAGGTTATGAACAAAAGAATATTGCAGATATGAGTGGGGGACAAAAACAACGTGTTGCAATCGCGCGTGCAATTGTAAATGAACCTGAAATTTTATTGTTAGATGAATCATTATCAGCATTGGATTTAAAACTGCGTACTCAAATGCAATATGAGTTGAGAGATATTCAAGCTCGCTTAGGCATTACTTTTGTTTTCGTGACACATGATCAGGAAGAAGCATTGGCATTGAGTGATTATATATTTGTTATGAAAGATGGTAAAATTCAACAATTTGGGACGCCGACTGATATATATGATGAACCCGTAAACCGTTTTGTTGCTGATTTTATTGGAGAATCTAATATTATTCCGGGAACAATGGTACAAGATTATGTAGTAAATATTTATGGCCAGAATTTTGATTGTGTAGATATGGGGATTACACCTGATAGACAAGTAGAAGTTGTAATTCGCCCAGAAGATATAATTTTATCATCTCTCGAACAAGGCTTGTTTGAAGTGACAGTTGATTCAATGTTATTTAGAGGTGTACATTATGAAATTTGTTGTATAGATAGAAAGGGTTATGAATGGGTTATTCATTCAACTAAAAAGGCCGAACTTGGTGCTAAAGTAGGCTTGTATTTTGAACCTGAAGCGATACATATTATGGTGCCAGGAGAAAGTGAAGCTGAATTTGATAAACGTATCGATAGCTATGAGGACTCAACACATGCGTAATATAAGTCGTTGGTTGTTTGTACCATATATTTTATGGATGTTACTGTTTATTATTGTCCCTATATTATTACTTGTGTATTTTTCATTTGTAGATTTAGATGGTCATTTTAGTTTGACCAATTATCAACAAATTTTGTCTTCTCGTTATCTTATAATGTTTTGGGAGTCTATTTTGTACGCTTCACTAATAACACTCATTACGTTAGCTATTAGTTATCCTGCTGCCTATTTTATACGTGGTTCCAAATGGCAAAACTTATGGCTGCTAATTTTAATTATTCCAACTTGGATAAATTTACTTCTTAAGACTTATGCATTTATAGGATTATTCAGTCATGATGGTATTATCAATCAAATATTAACTTTTTTACATTTACCTAAAGCAGATCTCTTATTTACTGCACCTGCTTTCTTAATTGTAGCAAGTTATATTTACATTCCATTTATGATTTTACCTATTTTCAATAGTATGAAAGATATACCAACTAATATTTTACAAGCTGCTAGTGATTTAGGAGCTAGCCCGATAGTTAGATTTACAAAAGTAATTCTACCGTTAACTAAGCAAGGTATTCTTACAGGGGTACAAGTTACGTTTATTCCTGCTTTATCTTTGTTTATGATTACACGATTAATTGCAGGTAACAAAGTCATTAACATTGGTACATCAATTGAAGAGCAATTTTTAGTAATTCAAAATTACGGTATGGGTTCGACGATAGCTATCGGTTTGCTCGTGTTTATGGCTTTAATATTAGTTATGACAAATAAAAAATCTTCAGAAAGAAAAGAGTGAATCATATGAAATGGTATGGCAAGTTATATATTGGTATTTTAATAGGCATTTTATACATACCTATTATATTTTTGATGGTGTATTCATTTAATTCTGCCGGCAATATGATCCATTTTGAAGGGTTTACCTTAGAACATTATCAAGCTTTGTTTCACAATAATAAACTGCTATCTGTAATTTTTAATACAATAGCAATTGCTTTAATTGCTGCTGCTATCTCTACTGTTATTGGTACGATGGGGGCGATTGGTTTATACCATTTGAGAAATAAGCAATTAAAAGTTTCCTTATTGACTTTGAATAATGTCTTGATGGTATCTTCTGATGTCGTAATTGGCGCTTCATTTTTAATCATGTTTACGACAATAGGGCACTTTACAGGGTTAGGATTAGGTTTTACTACTGTGTTAATTTCTCATATCGCATTTTGTATACCAATCGTAGTAATTATAGTGCTACCAAGACTATACGAAATGAATAGTAATATGATTCGTGCAGCTAGAGATTTAGGTGCTACTGATTATCAAGTGTTAAGCAAAGTGATGTTACCACAGTTATTTCCTGGTATTTTAGCAGGTTTTTTTATGGCATTAACGTACTCCTTAGATGATTTTACAGTAAGTTTTTTTGTAACAGGTAATGGTTTTAGTGTATTATCAGTTGAAGTCTATGCCATGGCAAGAAAGGGCATTAGTATGGAAATTAACGCTATCTCTACCTTGCTCTTCGTAATTATTATAGTTGGGGTTATAGGTTATTACACTGTTCAAAATATAGTGACACGTAATCATCATCGAAAGCGAGGTATGGAATCGTGAAATATGTGTTACAATTAATATTTACTGCTTTATTCGTTGGTCTATTAGCCCTATATATTAGTCATGAATTGACTACAGGAGATACAACTAAAAAGACTGAAAAAATTAATGTTTATAACTGGGGAGAATATATCGATCCTGCATTAATTAAACAATTTGAACAACAGACAGGAATACAAGTAGTCTATGAAACATTTGATTCCAATGAAGCAATGGAAGCTAAAATACGTAATGGCGGAACAAATTATGATGTTGTGTTCCCAAGTGACTATACTGTGCAAAAAATGACTAGAGAAAAATTATTATTACCAATTGACCATTCAAAAATACCAAACATTAAAAATCTTGATAAACATTATATGGATATGCCATTTGATCCAAAAAATCAATATTCTGTACCATATTTCTTTGGTACTGTGGGTATTATATATAATACCAAGGCATATCCTAATGATAATTTTACTTCATGGGAAAGTTTGTACAACCCAAAATATGAGGAAGATATTTTATTGGTTGATGGTGCACGGGAAATTATAGGATTATCTTTAAACAAATTAGGTTATAGTTTAAATGATAAGAATCCTCAACATTTACGACAAGCAGAACAAGATTTAACACAATTAGCTCCTCAAATTAGAGGGGTAGTTGGTGATGAAGTAACTATGATGTTAGAACAACATGAAGCAAACATTGCGGTTGTATGGAGTGGTGTTGCAGCACCTATTATTCAAAATAATCCAGATTTTAATTACGTAGTCCCTAAAGAAGGGTCGAATTTGTGGTTCGATAATATGGCCATTCCTAAAACAGCACAAAATAAAGCAGGAGCTTATAAATTTATGAATTTCCTGTTAGATAAAAAAGTAAGTAAGCAAAATACTGAATGGGTAGGTTATGCAACACCTAACAAACAAGCTCGAGAAGCATTACCCGAAGAAATTAGCGATGATCAACGTTTTTATCCTAATCGTACTACCCAAGAGCGTTTGGAAGTTTATGAAGATTTAGGACAGAAAACACTTAGTGAATATAACGAAAAATTCTTGAATTTTAAAATGTTATTAAAATAAAGAAAGTTAGTAGTTATTTTCATTTGTTTTCGATATAATGATTTGACTAGTAATATAAGGAGTTGTAGATACATGTCAGGAGAGCAATATATGCAAGTTAGACGTCCTGTGAGTAGGTTGGCAGAAAAAGTATTAGGTTGGTTAAGTTGGGTATTTTTATTACTCTTAACAATTGCTACTATGTTTGTCGCCTTAGTTTCATTTAGCAGTGAAACGTCCATCCAAAACTTAGAAACTTCATTGAATGGTAATCAATTTATACAACAAATTTTAGCGAATAATAGTATGACAACAACACAAGCAGTTATTTGGTTACAAAATGGTATATGGGCTGTAATTGTCTTTTTAATTGTATGTTTGTTGATTTCATTTTTAGCACTTATTTCAATGAATATTAGAATGTTATCTGGTTTCTTGTTTTTAATTGCTACACTCATTACTTTGCCATTAGTGCTATTATTTGTAACACTAATTATTCCTGTATTATTTTTAATCGTATCGATTATGATGTTTGCAAGAAAAGAGAAAGTAGAAGCTATACCGGCTTATTATGGTTACGATGATGACTATGAAGATGACGTGTATGAACCTGCTAAAAAACGCAGAAACGGTAGAGTTCAACAAGAGACAACAGTTGAACCAGAGCCAGAACCAGAAGAACAACACAGTGAACCTGTTGAAGACGTCGAAGCAGATACAGAGAAAAACTCATTACGTCGTGGTGGATATAGTTCAGAAGTAGCTCGACAAGTGAATGCTGATATAGCTGACGAAGAACCTCAAGTATTATCTAGACAAGCTAAATATAATTACAAAAAGAAAAAAGATGATAATACGCATGATGATGATTTTGGTCAAGTAAGCAGTGTCTACGGTGAAGGTAATGACGATTATGTATCTCAAGAAGAACAGAAAAAACAAGAAGAAATGCAACGTCAACAAGCCGAAGAAGAGCGTCGTAAACAGCAGGAAGCGGAAGAAAAGGCTCGCATAAAACAAGAGAAAGCAGAAGAAGCCCAAAGATTAAAACAGGAAAAGGCAGAGGAAAAATCTCGTATTAAAGAAGAAAAGAAAGAACTTAAAAAACGTATTAAAGAAAAACGCAAACAACAACCAAGTGCAGTGGCACAACGTAGAATGAACTATGAAGAACGTAAAAAAGTGACATCACAAGATGTTGATAATCAAGCTGAAGATACTCAGCAAGATGAAAAGGAAAAATAATTTAATTACTCTTAAAAATAGCTACTTACATTATCTTATGTAAGTAGCTATTTTATGTTGTCATTGAAAACAATTTCGGTATTTTTTACAACTCGAATAAATCGTACATGTTTGGGATTTTCTAAAAATTTGATAATATTAAAACGAGAGAAAGGATGAATAAGAATGAAATTAAAAGCTGAAAAAATTATGGCTTGGATAGCTAATGGTTTAAGTATTTTATATGTGATAATTGTTATTTTTGGATTGTTCTTATTGAAGTCTAATACCCAAGAATTTCAAGCCATGTTTGATGAAATAACACAGCAACAAGGACAAACTATATCTACGGATATGATGTATATGAGTTACATTATCCAAGTAGTGGCACTGGTGATAGTTAGTATTATTGCCATCATTGCAACATTGATTATGAAAGCTAATAGAGTTTTAGCGGCAAGTTTATTTATAGTTGTTGCAATTATAAGTTTGTTTGTTTCTAATTTAGTTGCTATGGTTTTATGGCTTATTGTGGCAATTCGCTTATTTACAAAGAAAAAAAATAAAAATGATGGAACGAGGGGTCAGTTTACTAAAGAGAATTCATGGAACCCCGAGGAAGAGTTGAAAGATAAAAAGAATGATCCTTATATTTACTAACAAGAAAACGCCAAGTGGTGAAGCACTTGGCGTTTTTCATTATGTAATATTAAAATTTATAAAATTGTAATAACTGAGTAAATGTATCTTCTAGAAATGTTAAAAAGGCTTTGTCGGACTTTAACTCACTCGCATTTGGTTCAAGTGTGCGAGCAACAAAAAATTCACCTTTTTTCACATTTTTAACTCGTTCTATTGCTTCTTGAATACTAGCATCATCCATATCTTTGATGTATGTTTTTTCTTGAGTCATATGATCCAAGCTAATACTATAATCAGCCGGTAATTGTTTTAAAGCATCCATATTATTTTCGAAGACAGCTACTTGTTGTCCTTTGTCTTTGGCTTCGTGCATAATACCGTACATCACAAATAATTGTGACTCAAAAAGTCCGATTTGAAAATGTGGTTGCATTTTATAACCACGTTTATTAGTAGCGAATGCTACCCACGTGTCTTTTGGTGGATTGACAACACGTCTTGCATGTTTGGCCACATGTGGATAAAAAGTTTCTCCTGTGGCAGTTTCAAGAAATTGAGAGAAATAATCTCCTAATTCATGCAATTGTGGTCTTATATTATCATCTAAGGCTGACATACGTGCGTCTAAACCTGGAATTGAAAAAGTTTTAAAGTCTTTGGGTTTAAAAGTATATTTTGTCATGTTGACCTCCTAATAGCAGTCTATTTGATGGTATTGTAGCATAAATTTCGACTGAAAAAATATAGTTATGCATAGATTGTTATTAATTAGACAAAAATAAAAGTGTATGTATACCACTAAAGCATTCCTTGAGAAATTTTAGGGTTTTAAAGTTTATAGTCGAGTTTAATAGTGTATTTACTGTATAATATGAAGCAAGGTAGGAGATGATATGATGACTGTATACGAATTTGCAAAAGGCTTGATATTAGAAGCAGGCAATAACGTTAGGAAGATTATGGATCAAGATCTTGAAATTGAGACCAAATCCAATCCTAATGATTTAGTTACGAATGTTGATAAGGCAACTGAACATTATATTTATGATAATATCATGCAAACTTATCCTAATCATGCTGTTATAGGTGAAGAAGGTCACGGACATGATTTAGTAGATACATCAGGCGTAGTATGGGTTGTTGATCCTATTGATGGTACGCTTAATTTTGTGCATCAAGGTGAAAATTTTGCTATTTCAATCGGCATTTTCCAAGATGGTCAACCGTATGCAGGTTTTGTTTATGATGTGATGAATGATGTGTTATATCATGCAAAAGTAGGTGAAGGCGCATTTGAAAATGAGACGCTATTACCGAGCATAAAGGATACACAATTAAAACAAAGTATTATTGCTATAAATCCCAACTGGTTAACTAAACCTAAATTAGGTGAAATGTTTAAACCAATAGTAGAAGATGCGCGCAGTGCAAGAGCATATGGCTCTGCAGCTTTAGAAATTATTTATGTTGCTACGGGTAAACTTGCTGCGTATATTACACCAAGACTACAACCGTGGGATTTTGCTGGAGGACTAATTATTCTCCATGAAGTCAATGGGGTTGCTTCTAATTTAGCAGGAGCTACTTTATCTATTACATCTGCAAATTCCATCGTGATAGCAAATAAACAATTACACAATGAATTATTAACTTCTTATTTTAATTATCATCAAGACACGATTACTGTTTTACATGAGCGTATGCAGCAAAAATAAAAATAGAGAGCTAAGGTTACAAATCATCATAATGTGATTTGCGAATCCTTGCTCTCTTCTATTAAACAGTAAAGTACTGATTATAACCAGCCGTTTTCACGATATTTCTTTTTTAACGTAAAGCCAACGCCAAATGTTGCAATGAATAATATAAGTGTTAAAATCATCAGTGGAACATTTGTAGCTGCTAAGCTGAAACTAAACAATAATAAGAATACTATTGCTACTACTGAAAGTACCCAAAAAATTGCTTTAGATTTTTGTTGTTTTTGTTGCATCCCGACCACACCTTTATTGTTTTCTTTAACCAATTATATGATATAATAAAAAAGTTGCAATTAAAAGTGGGAATTTACTCAAGAAAGGAAAATAATTAATGACTCAAATTAGAGAAGATGTTCGTAATATAGCTATCATTGCACACGTAGACCATGGTAAAACAACTTTAGTAGATGAATTGTTAAAACAATCTGGTATTTTTCGTGAGAATGAACATGTAGACGAAAGAGCGATGGATTCAAATGATATAGAAAGAGAACGTGGTATTACTATACTAGCTAAAAATACTGCCGTAGATTATAAAGGGACACGTATTAATATTTTAGATACTCCTGGACACGCTGACTTTGGCGGTGAAGTTGAGCGTATCATGAAAATGGTAGACGGAGTGGTATTAGTAGTTGATGCTTATGAAGGTACGATGCCACAAACGCGTTTTGTGTTGAAAAAAGCGCTAGAACAAAATTTAAAACCTGTTGTAGTTGTAAATAAAATAGATAAACCATCTGCAAGAGCAGAAGCGGTAGTAGATGAAGTATTAGACCTATTTATCGAATTAGAAGCTTCAGACGAGCAACTAGAATTCCCAGTGGTTTATGCTGCAGCAGTAAATGGTACAGCGAGTTTAGATGCAGAGCAACAAGATGAAAATATGCAGTCATTATACGAAACAATTATTGATTACGTACCAGCACCAGTAGATAATCGCGAAGAACCTTTACAATTCCAAATTGCATTATTAGATTACAATGATTATGTGGGACGTATTGGCGTAGGACGTGTGTTTAGAGGAACAATGCGTGTAGGTGATAATGTTTCACTTATTAAATTAGATGGAACAATTAAAAATTTCCGTGTAACTAAAATCTTTGGTTATTTTGGATTAAACAGAGTTGAAGTTCAAGAAGCCGTTGCTGGTGATTTAATTGCTGTATCAGGAATGGAAGACATTAACGTTGGTGAAACAGTAACACCGCATGATCATCAAGAAGCGTTACCAGTACTACGAATCGATGAACCAACATTAGAAATGACATTTAAAGTAAATAATTCACCGTTTGCAGGTCGTGAAGGTGACTTTGTAACAGCACGTCAAATTCAAGAACGTTTAGATCAACAATTAGAAACAGATGTATCATTGAAAGTTACGCAAACTGATTCACCTGATACATGGATTGTTGCAGGACGTGGAGAATTACATTTATCAATATTAATTGAAAATATGCGTCGTGAAGGCTATGAATTACAAGTTTCTAAACCACAAGTTATCTTAAAAGATATTGATGGTGTTACTTGTGAACCATTCGAACGTGTACAATGTGAAGTGCCACAAGAATATACTGGTGGCGTTATTGAGTCTTTAGGTCAACGTAAAGGTGAAATGTTAGACATGGCAACAACTGACAATGGCTTAACTCGTATCATCTTTATGGTACCAGCTCGAGGCTTAATCGGATATACTACTGAATTTATGTCACAAACGCGTGGTTATGGTATTATTAACCATACTTTCGAAGAATTTAAACCACGTATTAAAGGCTATATTGGTGGTAGAAGAAATGGTGCGCTCGTTTCAATGGATCAAGGTCAAGCAAGTGCATATGCAATTATGGGCTTAGAAGACCGTGGTACTAACTTTATGGAACCAGGTACTGAAGTATATGAAGGTATGATTGTTGGTGAACATAATAGAGATAATGATTTAACAGTTAATGTGACTAAAGTTAAACAACAAACCAACGTACGTTCAGCAACGAAAGACCAAACAGTGACAATGAAACGTCCAAGAGTCTTAACATTAGAAGAAGCATTGCAATTCATTAATGACGATGAATTAGTAGAGGTTACTCCTGAAAGCATACGTTTAAGAAAGAAAATCTTAGAAAAATCAGCTCGTGAAAAAGAAGCAAAACGTGTGAAACAATTAATGCAAGATGAAGAGTAACACAAAAATCCCAGTCCATGAAATTCATGGACTGGGATTTTTATGTTATCGATGATTAAATGTTGTATATTGATGGCGCTGTTTTGGGCGATCTAATCTACTTTTACATTCATCACACATAAATGTGTGCATCGGATCATTACGTAAACGTTTGGCTTCTAGAGTGTTCTCATCAATAAATACAGTTGTATCACAAATTATACACTGTACTTTAATCATTATTAAATCACCTCAATATGTGTTACATAGTCAAATTGGTGTGAATAGCCATTTTCCGGTGTATAGATAAAACTATTAACGGCGTTGTCTGTATAAAGACGTTTACCTTCATGCGCAAATTTGAAAAATAAATATGGTAATAATTCAATGTCTAATTCAATAGCATCTTGATCATTAAATAAACGAATTTTTGAAGCATCGTGTTTTGGTTCTGCATTTTTAAAAAATGGCGCCATATTAATTACGAATGTACCATCTAACATAGCATTCTTTTTATATTTAATTTCAGAATTTAGTGTTGGTGGATTTGTTTGACCTTCTAAAATGGCACGATTCCATTCACGGTTATCACTAAATTGAATGGGTTTGGAACCATCAAATACACCAGCTTCTAAATCTTCAATTTTGACTTTACGATCATCAAAAATCCAAGTTGTACTATCTAATGTAATTGGAAATTTTACTGCACCTTTAATTTGTATCATTGTCCCAGCTCCCTATGTTAAATTTATCGATTGTTGACACAACTATAAGCTAAATAAAGCTATAAATAGTAATGTGAAATTATGACTATTTTGTGAATTAATATTACATCATGATTACATTTTTATTAAAGATATAATGAATACTAAATAGCAAAATTCCAGTTGATAGTTATGCCTACTACTTTTTAGCCCTGTTTAAGTTAAGTAAAAAAGCGAAGTAATAAACATAAACAATACAATTTAATTTTACCACAGATGAAAGGGCGAAGTATATTACCCAAATTAACTTGCTTTTTAAATCTGTGTAAGATAGAATTTTAATATAAAGTTACATTTGATAGGGGGAGTATGTCATGGTAAAGAGTAAAAATTTAAATAGTGCGGCATATGACCAGTTAAATAAAGATGCAGATAGAATTCTCCAATTGATTAAAGTTCAAATGGATAATCTTACTTTGCCTCAATGCCCATTATACGAAGAAGTACTCGATACTCAAATGTTTGGCTTACAAAAAGAAGTCGATTTTGCAACACAATTAGGATTAATTGATAGAGAAGAAGGAAAAGCGCTCATGTTACGTTTAGAAAAAGAACTTTCAAAATTACATGATGCTTTTACCAATGTTTAATATAATGTATAAATAGAATTAAATGTTTGTTCATAGACAGATTATAAAATGAGTTTGATGACAGTAATAAAACTACATAAACAAATTTTTTAGCTAGAGAGACAATATTACAATTGAGCTTTCTAGCTATTTTTTATAAATAAATTAAAATTCCCTATGACTTTGTTCGAAACTATAGGCTAAAATTTGCTATAATGTACAATGTGCAATTTAAATATAATTTAGAAGTTATACATATTATGCACAGTTAATAATGAAATCAATTAAGATTTATGGATTAAACTGTTACAAAAAAGATATTAATATTAGAATTGGATGAAATGTAAATGAAAAACATAAAGCAACTATTTCGACAAGTAGGTAAATATGCGCGATATATCGATTATCCGTTAGTTGTTACATATTTATTACTGTGTTTAATCGGGTTAGTTATGGTTTACAGTGCTAGTATGGTGGCAGCCACAAAAGGTTCATTAACAGGTGGTAACCCAGTTTCAGGAACTTACTTTTATACACGTCAACTGATGTATGTCATCATGAGTTTATGTATTGTCTTTTTCATGGCTTTTTTCCTGAATGTTAAATTTTTAGCTACCACTCGATTTCAAAAATGGATGATGGCGCTTTTAGTAATTTTGTTATTAGCCACATTAGTAGTGGGAAGCAATATTAATGGTTCTAAAAGTTGGATAAATTTAGGATTTATGAATTTACAAGCATCCGAACTGTTAAAAATTGGTATCATTTTATATATACCATATATGATAGAAAAAAAGCGACCACGTGTCTTTACTCAACCTAAACTATTAACCTCACCTATTATTTTGGCAGGTTTTTGTATTGGTCTCGTCTTTTTACAACGAGATGTGGGACAAACATTGCTTATTTTAATTATCTTTTTCGCTATTTTATTTTATGCTGGTATTGGTGTTCAGAAGTCCATTAAGTACATATTAACTATTTTAGTTGGAGCGGTGATCATCGGTTCGTTATTACTATTATTAGGATTAGTACCGGACTATTTAACTGCTCGTTTCAGTACGCTAGCAAATCCATTTAGTACTGAAGAAGGTACTGGTTATCATATTGCCAATTCGTTATTGGCAATAGGTAATGGAGGATTGTTTGGTAGAGGACTTGGTAACAGTATAATGAAACTTGGTTATCTACCTGAACCACACACTGATTTTATCTTTGCGATTATTTGTGAGGAACTTGGTTTAATAGGCGGCTTGTTTGTCATTTGCTTGTTATTCTTTATTGTTTATCGAGCGTTTGAACTAGCTAATAAAACAAGCTCTTATTTCTATAAACTTGTCTGTGTCGGTGTAGCAAGTTATATTGGTAGCCAGACTTTCGTTAATTTGGGTGGTATTTCAGGAACTATTCCATTAACCGGTGTACCATTACCATTCTTGAGTTTTGGTGGCTCTTCAATGATTAGTTTGAGTATTGCTATGGGCTTATTGCTGATTACTGCTAAACAAATTAAAATTGATGAGCAGCGTCTTAAAAAGCAACAACAAAATAATCCGTTTACTAATAGACAACGGTGATTAACATAAAACAAACTTTACAAGGTAAACTGCCTGTAAAGTTTGTTTTTCTATCTCTAGAAAAATTATAATTGCTTAGCTTATTTGCATATAGTGATAAGTTTTTGTTATCAATAGTAATAACTTTTTTTAATTTTTAAAATGTGATAATATGATTAGAGATACGACAAATATACGTTTTATGGCATGATTTAGGTTATAGCCAAGTGTCTCTACAGTGAATTTTAGGTGTATAAATAAACGGAAATTTGCATTATCAATTTTAATCACTGTATACAAAGTTCGTATTTTGATATAATATAATGTATCTAATTATTTAGAAAATTCAAAATTTTAAGGGGGACCATGATTTGAGGAATATAAATAAATTACTAGTAGCCAATCGTGGGGAAATTGCAATACGTATTTTTAGGGCAGCGACAGAATTAGATATTTCGACTGTTGCAATTTATTCAAATGAAGATAAAGGTTCTTTACATAGATATAAAGCAGATGAGTCTTACTTAGTGGGAGAAGATCTAGGCCCTGCGGATAGTTATTTAAATATTGAACGTATTATAGATGTTGCTAAACGTGCAAATGTAGATGCTATACATCCAGGATATGGCTTTTTAAGTGAGAATGAAACATTTGCCAAACGTTGTGCTGAAGAAGGGATTAAATTTATTGGTCCACATCTTGAACACTTAGATATGTTTGGAGATAAAGTTAAAGCAAGAGAAACAGCAATAAAAGCAGATTTACCAGTTATACCTGGTACGGATGGCCCAATAGAAAGCTATGAAGCTGCACAAGATTTTGCTAATGAAGCAGGCTACCCATTGATGATTAAAGCCACAAGTGGTGGTGGCGGTAAAGGGATGCGTATCGTTAGAAGTAACGATGAATTAGAAGATGCTTTTTACAGAGCGAAATCTGAAGCTGAAAAATCATTTGGTAATAGTGAAGTTTATATTGAAAAATATATAGATAATCCTAAACATATTGAAGTACAAATTATGGGTGATGAACACGGTAATATTGTACATTTGTATGAACGTGACTGTTCTGTACAACGACGTCATCAAAAAGTAGTGGAAGTCGCACCTTCAGTTGCACTACCAGATGCATTAAGAGAAGAAATTTGTGAAGCAGCATTAGATTTATCACGCAAAATAAAATATGTGAATGCAGGTACTGTAGAGTTTTTAGTTTCAGGCAATGAATATTACTTTATTGAAGTGAATCCACGAGTTCAAGTAGAACATACTATTACTGAAATGATTACTGGTGTTGATATTGTTAAAACACAAATTTTAGTAGCTGATGGTGCATCATTATTCAGTGACAGTATAGCGATGCCACAACAAGAAGAAATACAAACTTTAGGTTATGCTGTGCAATGTCGTATCACAACTGAAGACCCAACAAATGATTTCATGCCAGATACAGGACGTATAATTGCTTATCGATCAAGCGGTGGGTTTGGCGTACGTTTAGATGCTGGTGATGGCTTCCAAGGTGCAGAAATTTCACCATATTATGATTCTTTACTAGTTAAACTATCTACGCATGGTATGAATTTCAAACAAGCCCAAGAGAAGATGGACCGCTCGTTACAAGAAATGAGAATTCGTGGTGTTAAAACAAACATACCTTTCCTTATCAATGTAATGCGTAATCCACAATTCATTAGTGGTGACTATACAACAAAATTTATTGAAAATACGCCAGAATTATTTAACATTGAGCCTACAAGAGACCGAGGTACTAAAACGTTAGAATATATTGGAAATGTGACTATTAATGGTTTCCCAAATGTTGATAAAAGACCGAAACCAGAATATGAAGCATCACCGATTCCTCGAGTAGATGGTAAAACGATAAGTCAACTTTCTGGTACTAAACAGATTTTAGATAAAGAAGGGCCAGCAGGAGTTACGAAATGGTTGAAAGAACAAGATGATGTTTTAATCACTGATACAACATTTAGAGATGCACATCAATCATTACTAGCAACACGTGTACGTACGAAGGATATGATGAATATAGCCTCTAAAACGTCACAAGTGATGCAAGATAATTTTTCTCTTGAGATGTGGGGCGGCGCAACATTTGATGTAGCTTATAATTTCCTAAAAGAAAGTCCTTGGGAACGATTAGAACGTCTACGTAAGGCAATTCCTAATGTGTTATTCCAAATGTTGTTACGTGCATCAAATGCTGTAGGATATAAAAACTATCCAGATAATGTCATCAAAAAGTTTGTGAAGGAAAGTGCTGAAGCGGGCATAGATGTTTTCCGTATATTTGACTCACTTAATTGGGTAGATCAAATGAAGGTAGCAAACGAAGCCGTGCAGGAAGCAGGTAAAATTTCTGAAGGTACGATTTGTTATACAGGCGATATTTTAAATCCTGAACGTTCTAATATTTATACAATTGATTACTATGTGAATTTAGCCAAAACTTTAGAGCGTGAAGGTTTCCATATTTTAGCAATTAAAGATATGGCAGGTTTATTAAAACCGAAAGCAGCGTTCGAATTAGTAAGTGAATTAAAAGCAGCTGTGAATTTACCAATTCATTTACACACACATGATACAAGTGGTAACGGCATATTAATCTATAAACAAGCAATTGACGCTGGTGTAGATGTTATTGACACGGCTGTTGCGACGATGAGTGGCTTAACGAGTCAACCAAGTGCTAACTCACTTTACTATGCACTTAATGGCTTCGATAGAAATATGCGTGCTGACATTGATGGATTGGAGACATTATCACATTATTGGGGAACTGTCAGACAGTATTATAGTGACTTTGAGAGTGATATCAAATCACCAAATACTGAAATATATAAACATGAAATGCCTGGTGGTCAATATTCTAATTTACATCAACAAGCTAAAAGTTTAGGATTAGGAAATCGCTATAATGAAGTGAAAGACATGTATCGACGAGTGAACTTCTTATTTGGTGATATTGTGAAAGTAACGCCATCATCTAAGGTTGTCGGAGACATGGCATTGTATATGGTTCAAAATGACTTAGACGAAGACTCAGTTATTAAAGATGGACATAAACTTGATTTCCCAGAATCTGTAGTGTCGTTCTTTAAAGGTGAAATAGGTCAACCTGTTGGTGGATTTAATGAAAAATTACAGAAAGTAATTTTAAAAGGCCAACAACCACTCACAGATAGACCGGGTGAATATTTACCATCAGTTGATTTTGAACAAGTAAGACAAGAGCTAGAGCAATTACAACTTAAAGATGTCACAGAACAAGACATCATTAGTTATGTGTTGTACCCTAAAGTATATGAACAATATATACAGACAAGAGAACAATTTGGTAATGTTTCGATACTAGATACTCCAACATTCTTCTTTGGAATGCGACACAATGAAACTGTTGAAATTGAGATTGATACGGGTAAACGTCTAATTATTACGTTAAAAGCTATTACAGAGCCAGATGATAAAGGTGTTAGAACGATATTTTTCGATATGAACGGTCAAGCACGTCGTATTTACATTCAAGATGAAAATGTAAAAGCGAATGCAAGTGTTAAACCAAAGGCAGATAAATTAAATCCAAATCATATTGGTGCTCAAATGCCTGGATCAGTCACTGAAGTTAAGACTAAAGAAGGCGAATCTGTTAAAAGTGGCCAAGCATTGTTAATTACTGAAGCTATGAAAATGGAAACAACAATTCAAGCTCCATTTGAAGGTGTAGTCCGTAAGATAACAGTGCAAAGTGGCGATGCTATTGAAACAGGAGATTTATTAATCGAAATTGAAAAAGAACCAGTAGATTAATTATAAAGATAAAAAGAGAGGTGCCGTCTAGGAGCTTCTCGCACAACGTAAACAAACCTTAGGTGATGATTGGCGCTGAACCCTTAGAATG